>JALVJO010000171.1 GCA_027028245.1 Deltaproteobacteria bacterium | reverse complement strand
CCGTGAAGAAGGCCGGCTTTTTTTACAAGTTCGGGCCTGTATTCCTTGATAAGTTTCTTGCCAATTCCCCTGGGCCTGAAGGGGTCGCTCAGCACTTCCCTGGAAAACGTCTTGTAGGTGCTCACCCTCAGGGGGATGGAGCCTCCAAGCTCCCTGGCCTTTTCTATTTCACCTCTGAATATGAGCTGCCAGTTCTCCCGCACAAAATGTTTGGTGTTTCCTGAAACGATTATCAGGGCTCCAAGACCGGCAAGAAAAAGCATGGACAACTTCAAAAGACCGCTTTTTTTCCTGAAAAATATAAGGGCCGCTGCAAAACCTGAAAGCACTGCCAGGGCTGCGGCCCTTCTCGTGGTGGTTACCAGTGTGAAAAGATCCAGGAAAAAGATCGACGTTTCCTTCCAGGAAATCATGCCCAGGGCCGCTGTTGCTGTCCAGAAGGCCAGCAGCAAGGTGAGAAAGAGACTTGTGTGCTTGATGCCGTGAAAAACACGGCAGCCGTTTCCAAAGGCGAACACTGCGTCCCATCTGGCAAGGGGCCCCTGTATCTGGTCGGGCCAGCTGAAAAGGGGGTGCGCCGGGAAGATGATCCACTGCACCATGAGGCCCATATATGCAGCAAGAAAGATGATGTTTGCCAGTAAAATCGATCTTTCCCACCTGATATATTCAGGATGATTTGCTGAAAGGATGGCAATGGATATAAAAAGAAAGGTATTTAGAAAAAAATCCTCGAAGAAGACCTGCAGGGAATAAATGGGCTCGGGACTGTAAAAGATGGAAAAAAGGGCGATGATATCGAGAAGTATGAGGCTTGCGGCAACTGGAGAGCGAAGAAATCCTGCAGGTGAAAGGACAGGATAGCGGGGATGATCTTCCAGCAGCAACAACCATGACAGGACAATCAGGGCAGTGGAAAGGAGGTAGCGCGTGGTGGGGCCTGCTGCAAATGGAATAAGCACAATATAAGCTGTAAAGAGGGTCTGAAGCAGCCTTTTACGATTAATTGTTTTTTCCATTCCATGTACCTTGTCAAGCAGCTGGAGCCGCCATGCTATCCGGCTTTGCCTTTCTTTTTTTGATTGGTTAATGCCACCTTCCTTGCTATTGAATCATATTTATTTCCCCAGGGCAGGTAAAATTTCACGTAATATCCAAGAAACATAGAGGTGATATCCAGGTCCGTTTTTGTACAGAGCTTTTCCAGCGACCTGCACATGCAGGAAATATCCAAAATGCGTCTTTTATCGCTGACTTGTTTTTCTATCCGTGCTGCATCAAGATCAAATACCATGAATTCGGGATGGCCTTGACCCCCAGGGGGGCAGTAGACGAAATTGGTTATCTTGCAGTCACCGTGAAAGATGCCCTTTTCATGCATCATCCAGATGAAACAAGACAGGTGTTTTAGAAAAAGATCTGCAGAGACTTGATGCGAAAGGGCATGTTCTATCCTGGTTCTTGTTTCTTTTACCTGATCAAGCCAGGGGAAGAGAACAGCCCCGTATACAGGCCTCCAGGGATTAAATGCCTGTACCGCAGCCATGGGCATGATTACCGGGACTGCCCGGAAGCGGATCTGGTATGAAAGATTCCACGTCCTGACGGCTCGAGGCCTTCTTGCCAGATAGGAAAGGGATTTCAGGGCAGATGAGCTCCTGTAGGCCTTTATGAAGAGCTCTTCTCCCCTGAGATTTGCCCTGAGGCACAGGGTATGGCGGGAATCCTTAATGATTTGCCTGGTAACAGAAGGATCCTTCAGGAATGTTTCAGGCTCAAGTAGAAGGCACGAAAGGTCATGGAGCAGGGATTTATCCGTTCCTGCATCCCTGAAAAGACAAAGCCCCTTTTTCCTGGAAATGACCTGGAGGGCCTTTATCTTTCTATCTTCCTTGCCCTGGTAATGACGGCGCATATCAGAAAGACTCTTTTCAAGTATGTGGTATCTTTTTTTTCTGTCTTTCAAATCAGACAACCCCATTGATACAAGGCAGGAGGCCGTCTCCAGGATGTTTCTTTGCCCTACCTTCTCAAGAAATGGCGGAAGCACGTAAAAGAGCTGTTTCATAACCTGACCTGTTTCAAGAGGTCCCCTTTCAAGGTTTGCCCTGTGGAGGTCAAGCAGGAAGAATCTTTTTGATTTCTGGTGGAACAGGCAGTTATTCAGGTGGAAGTCAGGCTGAAACACGCCGCAGGAGGCGATTTCCATGACAAATGCAGCAAAGAGATCTTCAAACTCCTTGATCTCCTTTCTCGAAAGAAGAAGGAAGCTTTCTTTAAGAAATGTTTCAAGCTCCACCCCGGGGGCCTTTCTTGCTGCAAAATAACTCCATCTGCCCGATACTCCATACCCGGCAGGCCTTGGTGTGATGCCCTTTTCAAAAAGCCTCCTCGAGATGGCAAACTCCTTTTTGGCAGGATCCCTGAGCCTTCCCAGGGGGCCTGGCGCAAGCCTGAAGGCCTTTATGTAATAACCGCCGGCAAGGATGATTTTCCTCTTTGCCGCTTCCTTTACCACAGATGCCTCCTCTTTCCAGATCCGTTGTGGTGAAAATTCCGGATCCACTATGGTCCAGGCAGAAGGAGGAGGGCAGGAAGTGGGAAAGATTCCGGGGTCTGTTTTCATCTTTTATCAGGGATTTTGCTGGTATTTGGAGTCAAGTGCCCTGACTGCTGCCTCAAAGACCTCATCAACCGTAATCAGGTCCATGCAGCTTGGATCTTTGCAGTACTTTTCCAGGCAGGGCAAGCATGGTTTTTCCTTGGTTATGATCCTGTGTATGGCAAGGTCCTGGACCGGTCCTGTTTCTCCGTGGTTGCTGGCAACAAACAGGGAAATAGTAGGTGTATGAACTGCAATGGCTGCATGCAGAGGACCGGTATCGTTGGTGATAAGAAGATCAAGTCCCTTTACCAGCTCCGGAAACCTGGAAAGTTTGATCTTTCCCGCAAGCTCCAGGATCCTTCCCGGGTGGCCGCTTTTTTTCCCCATGGACTCTTTTATCCTGAGGGCAGCCCTTTTGTCTCCGGGCCCGCCCATCAAGCAGACAATGTTTTTTTCAGAACATGACAGGAGGCGTGCGCCCAGTTCTGAAAAGCGGTTTTCAGGCCAGGTCTTGTGCTGCCCTGAAGCTGAAAACTGGAGTCCTATCTTCCTGGTATCCATATCCGGGCTCATGTGGTTTTGTTCAAGAAGTTCACGCCACAACTTAAAGGAGCCCTCGGGGTCTGCAGGAAGTTCCATGCGAAGATCCTGCTCCCTGTCCAGGGGAATCCCGAAGAGCCTTCTTAAGATCTCGAGACGCTGGTCTATGGCATGTCTTCCAGGCTCATGGGGTATTCGGCAGGAAAGGCATTCCTTAACATGCTCGTCCCTTTGGCCTGTTCTCAAAATGAATGGGATTCCTGCCAGGAAAGCCGCCTGTGAGGGTCACGGATCGCTGTCGTGAAATATCAGGCACAGGTCATAGGCCTGCCTGTGAAAATCCATGATAAGTGGGAGTATCCCCCTGCACCTGCCCTTGTAGCCCATCAGGCGGTCTATCCTGGGATTTGTCCTGAAAAGATCCATGAATCTTTCCCTGACCAGAAAATGAATCTTTGCCTCTGGAAGCTGATGCCTCAGGGCCCTGAGGGCAGGAGTTGCAAAGAGAGTATCCCCCATGGCAGTGCAGGAAATGGCAAGGACTTTCCTGACTTCTGCCCCATTGAATTTTTCCAGGGGGAGAAGGGTAGGGGGGGTGGAAAGCCGTTTCAGGAAAAGGAGGCTTTGAAGTATAGTCTTGTTTAATGTCTTCACTCTTGGGGCCTGGAAGTTTTTCTTTTCAGTTTACGCCTGCGGCGCGCTTCTATCCTGGCAGCCTTCTTTTCTATGGCCCTTATCATCCCGGGATGTTTTCCAAGATCAAGTCCTGACCCCTTGAAATAGGCCTGGCAGAAGAGCCTTTTCTCCTGGTCTGAAACCATGCCTGCTGCTGAAAACAACAGTTCTCCAAGGTCCTTTATCCTCCACCTGTCGGAAAGCTCCTTTTCTCTTATTACCCGCTGGAGGTCTATGAGATGGGGCACCATGTCCTTTCCCTTCAGGAAAAAATGAACCAGGTACAAGTCCTGGTGAGCCAGCCCGGCCTTGTGCATTCTGCCCACATACAGGCCGATCCGCCTTATTATTTTTCGTCTTTTTTCTTCGTCTGCCTCTTCCGTGCCCTCAAGGACAGAAGATGCCCTTTGGTAGCCTTTAATGCCAAGTGTCAGGTTGAAGGTACCTTCTTTCAGCCTGCCGGCTGCTATTGGGATAACCGTTGGCAGTTCCAGCCTGTGAAAGGTGATTTGCGCCTGCCATTCATGTATGGCATCAAACTGGAAAAATTTCAGGGAAAAGGCATCCTTGACACGCTTGGAAAGGGGCACCCGGGTATAGCGCTTGATATAGGTCTCGATCTTTTTGGCCCCCCTGGGAGAGTCCAGGAAGATCCTGCCGGTAGCCCTTTCCTCCACCACCCTTTTTACGCTTTCGTCATGAAGGTTCCAGATCTGTCTTGCAGTCAGAAGACGGTTTTTTCCAAGGAGATCCAGAAAATCCCTGTTTATAAAGAGGTTCCCGTTATCAAGGCTCTGTGTGACGATTTCCATTAAGAGATTAGAAGGGTTGGGCCTGTTTCTTTTGATGTTTATTTCGGGCCGGTTTCATTCTTCCAGGGAGGCATCCACCTGTTCTGAAAGATCCAGTGGCCTTGAAATCAGGCGTCTGCGGGAATCAAGGAGTCTTCCGTCTTCAACGATGATCTTTCTTTCAGAAAGGGCCCTGAGGGTTTGTACTATCAACGGAAGTTCCCTGATTTCCCCCTGGTGCCTTATTTCCTTGAAAAGGGCCAGCTTTTCGCCAGGATCTTTCTTGACCCCCTCAAGGCCTTTTTCTTTTACAAGGCTGTCAAATTCCTGCCATAGCGGCTGCCATTTTTCTCCCTGGATGGGGAATGAAAAAAATGTAATGGCAGGGCCCCTGTCCAGCTCGGGGGTGACAAGATGCATCATTGCCCCGGTCCGGTCTGCACGTTTTTCCAGGAGCTGCCAGATAACTTCCTGCCAGGTGCCCGTGGGGCCTCCAGGCAGGGCAGGGTGGAGGTTGACAGCATCGATCTTTCTGCATATTTCAGCGCTCAGTACCCACATGTACCCGGCAAGCACCGCCATGGTGCACCTGTATTTTTCTATCCGTTGGTACACCTGCCTGTGGTACAGGGTTCTCCACTTCTGTCTGTCCTTTTTCCTGAGTTCAAGCTCGAAATGAAGGGCAGAAAAGCTTTCCACAGGGATCTTGCGCCTTGCAGCAAGGGACATGATCTCGTCGCTGTATGAGCCTTCGCCTTCAACCCTGGAACAGAAGAGATAGGACATCCTTCCGCTTATGGTGCCCTGTTCCATGGCCTGCCAGACCGTATTGAAAAGGTTTACAGCGGCCTGGTCCCTGCCCGTAGTCCACCATCCGAATTGGAAATTCTTCAAGGTTCCTGCTCCTTTTTTGACATCATGCAGACAATCCCTTTATCCAGCTTCTGCCTGGAAATCTTAATGAGGCAGCCGCAAGGCCTATTCCCTCTTCCAGGGCCTGCCGGCCGCCCTTTCCCCCAAGAAGAGCAGCAAGAAGGCCTGCATTAAAGGCATCTCCTGCCCCGGTATTATCTACTATATCATCCACCTTCTGGGCAGGACAGAAGATTTCGCCGTTTCTGAAACAGAGGGCAGCACCTGAGCTTCCCATCTTTTTAGCAATTACAGGAGAGGAAAGCTCCCTGAAAAGCCTGTACTTCATGAGGGCCTTTCTGTTTCGGGCAGCAAGCTCACATCTTATTATGTCCTGCTCCCTTTTGGAGCCGAAAAGCCGTCCCAGTTCGTAGTCAGTAGCAAAGAGAATGTCTGTATGGATGAGAAGGTCTTTTAAGGCCTGCTTTCCCCTGGCAGCATATATCTCGCCTGGATCAAAGGATATAACCGCGTTTCCACCAGTACGTGAAAGGAGCCTTTCCTGCAAAGGGATCCCCTCCGGCTGGACCAGTGAAGTAAAATGAAAAAGATCAGTCTCTTTCAATATGCGCATGAGGTCCTTCCTGGATGAATCCACGCTGACAGGCCCCGGGGCCACGAACATGGCCCTGTCCTTGTTGTTCCTGCCAAGGACGATGATGCAAAGAGAGCTTGTACCTTTTCTGCTTACAAGGGAGCAGTCCACGCCTTCCATTGATTCAAGGATAAAACTGCCTTCCTCGTCTTCTCCCACAGAGCCTATGAAAAAACAATCAAAACCCATCCTGGCCAGGGCGCATAGGGTATTTGCTGCTGAGCCTCCACCGCTTTTGGCAATAAGCCTGCCCTTTTTTTCGAGCTCCTGCCTGAGAGCCGAGGCCTGAGTATGGCTGCCCCAGGTCTCCCGTCCTGCCCGCAAGGTTATGCCGCTTACGGAAACGGCTTCAAGCTCGGCAACCTCGTATATAAGGTCCAGGTTGAGGGCGCCGGAGCCTGCAATCTTCATCCCATTTCCCTCCTGTTGAACTCCACTATCTCCTGGAACTTCACCCCTTTTCCGCCAAAGATGTCAAGGGCGCTTCCAATGGTCAGGTCAAGCTTGTCTCCGCCGATCTTCTTCACTCTGTATGCATCCTCGATGGATCTTGCCCCGCCTGCATAGGTTGTGGGAAGCGGGGTGTTTTCAGCAAGAAGGCCCACCAGTTCAATGTCTATGCCCTGGCATCTTCCCTCCACGTCAACGCCGTGGACGAGAAACTCATCTGCATAGGAGGAAAGTTCCTGGAGAAGCCTGCTGTTTACGGACACACTGGTAAAGTTCTGCCACCTTTCAGTGACTATGAAGTAGGTCTCACCCTTCTTTCTGCAGCTTAGATCCAGGACAAGTCTTTCCTTTCCTACAACTTCAAGGAGCCTGTTCAGCCTGGTGTAGTCTATCTTTCCCTGGTAAAAGACATACGAGGTGACTATTACGTGGGAGGCGCCCTGATCCAGCCAGTAGGAAGCGTTTTCCGCGCTAATTCCTCCGCCTACCTGAAGACCTCCAGGCCATTCGTTCAGGGCCTCTCTGGCCGCATCCTCGTTTCCAGGCCCCAGCATGATGACGTGGCCCCCGGTAAGTCCGTAATCCCTGAAAAGGGCGGAAAAATATGAAGGCGGCTGCTCTGCGGCAAAGTTTTCCTTCACCTTTGATTCGTCGTCATCTCTAAGTGTGGAGCCCACTATCTGCTTTACCCTGCCCTGGTGCAGGTCTATACACGGTCGTATTTTCATGGTTTGCGTTTGTCCCCGGCGCCTTTTGCGCTGCTGTCAGCCTTGTTTTCCTCTTTGCAGGATATTTTCAGGTGATGATGATCTCTGCCTGAAAAGAAATTTATCCAGGAAGAAGATCTGTCAAGGCCCCAGTCCCTTGGAGCCAGGATCCTCACGTTTTCAAGGAGCATCCTCCTGCCGTCCTTGAGCCTGTGGTACTGTCTGACGTACAGGCAGCGTTTCTGCCCGGGCCATACCTCGCACCAACCGTCCCTGCTGCCCCCGCAGGGACCATTTACGAGCCTCTTGGCGCACTGGGACTGCGGACAGAGAAGTTCAATGTCTGAAAGGTAGCAGTCCCCGCAGCGGTAACAATCATAGAGGAGGCCTTTGAAAAAATACTCCAGGCTGGTAATGAACCTGATTAATCTTTTGTTCTTTATGGAAATCAGCATCCGGGAAACAGTATTGAAAAACGGCCCCCCGGGCTGGAAAAAAAGAAAGTGGACAATCTTTCCCAGCAAAAGACCGGGAGAAAGCCTTCCAGCGATTTTTCCCCTGATGTCTTTAAGGCCCAGCCGGCGGGAGGGTTTTTCGCCTCTTTCCTTGACCCCTTGACCTGGCATTTTGTTCAGGCCGCTTTTTTCATCACGGCTGAAAAGGAAAAACTGTCCTTCTTCTGGAAACAGAAATTCCGGGACAAGGTCCTGCCATCTTTGGTACAATTGTTCCGCCGTCTCTATTACCTGCTGGATATGTCTGTATTCAAGGCCCGGACCGCTTAGATGCACACCCTGATAGCCCATGCCTGCCAGCATGGCCGTCATTGCTGCAGCCCTTTTGATCATTCCCGAAAGCCCCTTGTCTTCCAGCCCCTCTTCCCTTGCAATGGTTTCAAAAAGGCGTCTCGGCATTGAACAGCCGGGAATTATGCCCCTTCTTATGATCCCTGCAAGTCGCGCATCCGGGATGAATACGGTTCCTGTCAATGGGACGTCCATGCCCAGCATATCCAGCAACAGGCGAAGCTCGTGGTACTTGCGGATATCAAAACCCATCTGGGTAATGATGAAATCGGCACCGGCAGTTATCTTCCTTTTGAGCTTGATATACTGCTGGACCTGTTCTGCTTCCGTGGCTTTGAAGGGAGATACCACGCATCCGGCGTGAAAATCCATGGGTTCAAGCCTGGTGCCGCCTCCAGGGGCCTTCCTGTTTATCTCAAGGCCCCTTCTTATCTCCTGTATCATGCCCAGGACCAGGACAGAATCCAGGTCGTATACCGGTTTTGCCCTGCCCTGGAACCCGTACCTGGGATAATCACCGGTAATTACGAGGAGGGTGTTGAGGCCTGCCCTGTCAAGCTCGAAAAGCTGGCTTTCAATGAGGTTCCTGTTCTTGTCCTTGCAGGAAAAATGGATCACCGGCTCCACACCCAGGGCCTTTATTTCCTTGCCAAGGGCAGTGGGTGTCAGGGCTGGATGGCCTCCTGCGTTATCCGTAATGGAAAGGGCGGTAATCCTTCCATGGCGGGCAGCTTCAGTTGCAAACTGCAGTGTCCTGTCAATGACCTCGCTCCTGGAGGCGCGGGCTGGAACGAGCTCAAAGGTGATGACAAAATCTTCCGGCAGTGTACCCTTTTCCGGATCCCGGTGTTTCAGTGAAATTGCCAGTCTTTCCTTGAGGGTTTCCACTAAAGTATCCTGTGTCTAGGTCTTCATGTCTCAAAGGCTTGCGAGACGCGGAGATTGGAAAATTTTTCAGACCTTTGACCTGAGTCTTCTCTTGTCGCCAATACGTATCGTGATCTTTTTGGCATCAAGGTGTTCGAGAAGGGGGATCATGAATTTTCTGGAAAGGCCTCCTGTCAGCTGCCGGAAATCGGATACAGCCATCTCTTCATTTTTCTTAAGGTATTCCACTACGTCTTGTTCCATTTTGCGCAGTATGTCAGGGTGGAAGAATATCCCGTCCTTAAGCCTGAGGAGTTTCCCCTGCCTTGCAAGCATGTCAAATATCTCCAGCCCGTCCTGAAGGGATGTGCGGCTGGATATGGCCTTCTTTACCGCCTCTTCCCTGGATGGCGGAGAAAGTCCTGCCTTGAAATAGGTATCTTCCAGGGCCTTTTTTATCTTTTCTTCCTCCTCTCTGAGCCTGACCCTGTGGGTGGACAGCCTGACTGTCTCCTTGTCCGATGCAATCTTTTTTTCCTTTTCAAGGATGTCAAGCACCTTCTGGAAGAGACGCTGATATGACAGGGCTGAACCCTGCTCTGAAGGGGGAATCCATGCCCTGGAAGCCGGAGACGACGGAAAGAGCCTGGATTTAAGCTCTTCGCGAGGCATTCCCTGCAGGAGCGGTCTTTCAGCGTGGTAGGTCTTTAAAAGCTTCAGGGTCTCGTCCTTTAGTTTTTCCACTACCCTGGATGATATGAACTTGTCTTCTGAACCGAACTTGATGATGCGCCTGCTGCTGAGCAGGTCCTGGAGTTCTTTCTGGAGGGTTTTTCCATAAGTTCCAGTCCTCAGTGCAATCTCCGGGGTGGAAAGTCCCCTTGGACCAGCCTTTTGCAGGTGAAGCTCTATAACTTCAGTGGGAGTGCCCCTGGCCAGTACCAGGAGTTCGTCCCAGAGATCCTTTCTTGCCCGTTTTCTCTTCCTGGGAAGGGGATTGAGGATCCTGCCGCCGCCTATTGTCCTTATAGGGGAATAGCTCCTGATGACGTACCTGTCTCCAGGCAGCACTGCCACTGGTTCATCCAGTTTTATCTGGACATACGCCCTCTTGCCTGGAACTATTTCATCCCCGGACATGAGTATTCTTCCTATGATTTCTGAGGTGCCGGTGTGAAATCTGACCGGCATTCGGTGTTTCAGGGGTTTTTCTGCACTGGAGAGGTAGAACAGTTCCAGATCCAGCAGCCAGCTGGGCCTCAGGCTGCCTGGAAGTGCAACCACGGATCCCCTTTTTATGTCTTCCTTGGTAACTCCCTGGAGGTTCAGGGCTGTTCTAAGGCCGGGAACCGCCCTCTGGCTTTCCCTGCCGTGAACCTGGATGCCGCGTATCCTGGTTTCAAGGCCCGAGGGGAATACGGTTACCTCGTCCCCCACCTGGATCGTTCCCGATACGGCGGTACCAGTCACTACAGTACCAAACCCCTTCATTATGAATGACCTGTCCACTGGAAGGCGAAATGGCCCCTGGATCTTGCGGTCCGGCACATCCATGACCAGGCCGTCAATGGTCTTCAGGAGCCTATCCAGGCCCTGTCCGGTTATTGATGAAACAGGCACTACCGGTGCATCCTTGAGGAAGGTGTCCTTGAGGAATTCCTTTATGTCATCTGTGACCAGTTCCAGCCACTCCTGGTCCACCATGTCTATCTTGGTAAGGACAACCAGCCCCTGTTTTATGCCCAGAAGCTGGCATATCTCAAGATGTTCCCTGGTCTGGGGCATGACCCCTTCATCGGCTGCAATAACCAGGGCGACGATATCCACCCCGGTGACCCCTGCTACCATGTTCTTCACGAAGCGCTCGTGGCCGGGCACGTCCACAACGCCCACAGAGATGCCAGAGGGCAGCTCGAGCCTTGCAAAGCCGAGCTCAATGGTAATGCCCCTTTGTTTTTCCTCCTTGAGCCTGTCGGTGTCCGTGCCTGTGACAGCCTTTACCAGGGTGGTCTTGCCGTGGTCAATATGGCCGGCAGTGCCTATGATTACAGTCTTTGTTTCAGGGATATCCAAATCAGCTGATCCTTGAACCGGGTTCTGTTTCATCAGGGAGAGTCAGCAGGTGAAGACCCTTGTCGTCCTTGGCAACAAGGAGCATCCCCCTGGACTCTATGCCTCTAAGCTTTACGGGCTTGAGATTGGCAACTATTGCCACCTTTTTTCCAACAAGCTCCTGGGGCTTGAAATGTTCTGCTATGCCTGCAACGATGGTCCGCTTTTCAGGCGCACGCACCGTTAGCTTAAGGAGCCGGTCTGCATTGGGGTGCTGTTCAGCTTCGATTATTTCAGCAGCCCTGAGTTCCACCCTTTGGAAATCGTCTATGGTTATGAAATCGTCCTTGTCCTTCTTGGTTTCCACTTCTATTTTCTGCTTCTGTTTTTTGGGCCTGTCAGGGGATTTTTCCCGGACCTGCTTCTTTGAAGGGCCTATCCTGGGGAAGAGGGGCTTTGCCTTGGAGGCCTGGGCACCGGGGGAAAGTCTCCCGAACTCAAGACAATCCTTTGATAGATTATCTCCGGAATCAAGTCCGAGGGCCTGCATGATCTTTCCGGCTGCCTCCGGCATAACCGGGCTTAGCAGAACTGCTGCCATCCTGAGGGTCTCCATAAGGTTGTAAAGCACGTCGTCCAGGAGATCCTGTTTTGATTCGTGCTTTGCAAGTTCCCAGGGTGCGCTCTTGTCGATGACCTTGTTGGCCATGTTCAGTACCTTCCATGTTTCGGCCAGGGCCTTGTGGATCTGGAAAGTCTCCATGGATTCCTGCCAGGAGGGAACAAGCTGCCTGAAGGCATCCTCCAGTTCGGTGTGGGGGCCTGAAGTTCCGCGCCTTTGCGGGATTATTCCCTTTCTGAATTTGAAAAGCATGGTGAGAGAGCGGCTGAGGAGGTTTCCAAGGTCATTTGCAAGGTCTGCATTGATCCTTGTAACAAAGGATTCCTGGCTGAAGCCGGCATCCAGGCCGAAGACCATTTCACGCATGAGGCAGTACCTGGTGGCATCAGCACCGAACTTTTTCACCAGCCACTCGGGTTTTACAATGTTTCCAAGGCTCTTTGACATCTTCTCATCTTTGGTCTTCCAGTAACCGTGCACGTGGAGTTTCTGATATGGCTGAAGCCCCAGGGCCTTGAGCATGATCGGCCAGTATATACCGTGAGGTTTCAGGATGTCCTTGGCGATTACGTGATTGGCCGCAGGCCAGAATTTTTTGAATCTGTCTCCATCCGGGTAATCGAGCCCAGTCAGGTAGTTAATCAGGGCATCAAACCAGACATAGGTGACGAAATTTTCATCAAAGGGCAGGGGAACTCCCCATGTCAGCCGGGATGTGGGCCTTGAAATGCAAAGATCGTCCAGGGGCTCCTTGAGGAAGGACAAGACCTCGTTTCTGTACCTTTCAGGCGTAATGAATTGGGGATTGGCCTTGACGTGGTCAATAAGCCAGTCCTGGTACCTGCTCATGAGAAAGAAATAATTCTTTTCCTTGAGCCTGGTGGGTTCTGTCTTGTGGTCCGGGCATTTACCATCTACCAGTTCTCTTTCCACCAGGAACCGCTCACAACCGAAACAGTAAAGCCCCTCGTATTCCCGGAATTCTATATCGCCCTTATCAAATACCTTCTGTAGGGCAAGCTGGACGGTTTTTATGTGTTCCGGCCGGGTGGTGCGAATAAATCTGTCAGGCTCTATCTCCAGCAGAGGCCATGTATTTCTGAATTTGCCGCTGATCCGGTCTGTGTATTCCCGGGGGCTCATGCCCAGCCTTTCAGCTGCCTGGACTATCTTGTCTCCGTGCTCATCCGTGCCGGTGAGAAAGAAGGTTTCATCCCCCATGAGCTTGTGAAACCTGTTTTGAACATCTGCAACAACTGTTGAATAGGCGTGGCCGAGATGGGGTTCCGCGTTCACATAGTAGATGGGGGTGGTGATATAAAACCTGTTCATGATTTTTGGTTGTCGCCTTTCTTCTTGGAATTTTTGCTGCTGCCCTTTTTCCTGTTCCTGGGCCTTTTCCTGCCTGAACGGCCCCCTGTCTTTTTTTCAGGCTGAGCCTTACCGGCCTTTTGATCCCGGCTTGCCCCGGTCTTTTCAGCGCCCTTTTCCCGATTCTTTTGGGCATCCTTCTTGCCGGAGGCCCTGCACTGCTTGGCCTTTGGTTTCTTTGACGCTTTTTTGCCTGTTTTTTTCTTCTTGGCGTTTTTGCCTGTTTTGCTGCGTCCAGAACTCTTGGCAGGCCTTTTTTCAGGTTTTTTACCAGTCTGCCGGCCGGGGGATTCTCCGGCTTCAGGTGCAGTACCATCCAGTTCATTTATGGTGTATTCCACGAATGAACCGTCCGGCATGGCAACTGTTACGGCCTGGCGAAATATATTGTGACGGACCACTTTCCCCTGGCCTTCAGGTGTTTCACATGCCTTGCCAAGGCCTGGGAGATCCTGTGACATTTCCTTGTAGGTTTCGTATTCATAAGTGAGACAGCACAGCAGCCTTCCGCAGAAACCGGAGATCTTGTTGGGGTTGAGCGGCAGGTTCTGGGCCTTGGCCATCTTTATGGAAATAGGGTCAAAACCGGACAGAAAACTGGCACAGCAGAGTTCTCTTCCGCAGCAGCCTATGCCACCTATGAGCTTTGCCTCGTGCCTGATGCCTATCTGTCTCATTTCAACACGCATTCGCAGCTCTTTTACAAGCTCCTTTACAAGCTCCCTGAAATCCACCCGTCCGTCTGCCGAATAGAAGAATATTATCTTGCTGCCGTCGAAAAAGCGCTCCACCCTGACAAGTTTCATCTTGAGGCCCAGGGCATTTATGAGCCTCTGACATACCCTGCGGCCCTGCTGCTCCAGATCAAGGTTTTTGTAGTAGTCTTCTATTTCACTGGTTGTGGCCAGTCTGGAAACAAAGGGAGGGGTGTTCTCCTCGGACAGGAAAAGGCTTATGGGAGGCTTCACCACCTGTCCCACCTCCGGGCCGTGTTCTGTGGGAACAATTACCCATTCTCCCTCCTTGAGCTTCAGGTCCTTGACTGCAAAGGTGAATGGAGGGGATTCAGGCCTGAGCCTGACGTGACAGATGGTTTTCCTGTCTTTTGGGTCTTCAGCTGTGGAA
This sequence comes from Deltaproteobacteria bacterium, assembly GCA_027028245.1. Classification (GTDB taxonomy): domain Bacteria; phylum Desulfobacterota; class Dissulfuribacteria; order Dissulfuribacterales; family QOAL01; genus QOAL01. The sequence goes on along the minus strand of JALVJO010000171.1, from coordinate 40,043 downwards.
ACAGGAGGGGAAGGGGTCGGCTTTTCTTTTTTTCTTGATCTTTCCGTCATATTTTTAAGGGCATTTCTGCCTCAAATGCTAAGATTCAATATCTGTGTTCTTCCTTGATCCAGAAGATCAGGAGTGCATCGGCTATCATGCCCGGATTTACATTTCTTTCAAGGTATCTTTCTGCCTTTTCAAGAAGTTTCCGGTATTTCATCAAACTATCATAATTTAATCCATGAGCCAACTTGATCAATTCGGATGCCTTGTCCAGGTTTATGAGGTGTCTGTCCTGCATGAAATCACTGCTCAAAAGCAGCAGGAGATCCCTTGTCACAGTGTTAAGCACTGTTAATGAAAGGTCGAGAGCTTGCCTGGAACGGCCGATCCTTTGAGAGGTATGGAAAAACAATTCCTTTTTTTTCCCGGAGCAGAGGAAACTAAAAAGGGTTTCCCGTATTTCAAGAATACCGTCTTCCAGCATCTTGCCTGACAGTTCTCTGCTGCATCCCGACACATATTCCAGGAAGAAAGAGGCTTGATCTGAAGCTGGAGATGCGAAATTCCTGCCTAAAACCTCCTTTTCCTGATCCAGCGGCAGTGCCTGGCATCTGGAGACAATGGTGGCAAGAAGCCTGGAGCTTGAGGCAGCGGCAAGAAAGAGATGGGTGTTTTCCGGTGGCTCTTCCAGGGTCTTGAGGAGTGCATTTGAGGCATTAATGTTGAGCTTGTCTGCAGAAACAATGCTGACAACCCGCCTTTTTCCTTCAAGGGGTGCAAATGCGATCATGTTCTGCATGGATCGGACCTGGTCTATCTTGATGTAACGTCCCTGGGGTTTGAGCTCCAGAAAATCAGGATGAACTCCCCTTTGAAATTTGCGGCAGCTGCTGCAGGTGCCGCAGGCACTGGGATGAGAAGGATCCATGTCCGGATCCTGGCACAGGAGAAATACAGCGCATTTTTCTACAAGTTGTTTTTTGCCCGCACCCGGAGGGCCGGTTACAAGGTATGCATGGGAAATACGGTTCTGTGCCATGGCCCTGGCTATAAGGCCCAGGCCCCTCAAATTGCCGGCAGAAGGGCAGTTGCCTGCTTTCATAGTCAATCACCCAGCCGGAAGAAAGAGCCAATGCCTCTCAGCCATTGGGGCATATTCTGCCATATTCCTGTCTCGGGGTGGAGAGGAGGCAGGGAATCCTTCCGCAGGGCCTCCCACACGATGTTTTTTTCATTTTCTGGCGACGGGGTCACTATCTGGCCGGTATGTCTGTCTACCGGCACAAATGCTATGCCGTCTGGGATGTCGTAAGACCTTTTTGTCATGTCCTTGAGGGTGGTCTTCATGAACTGCGTCCATATTGGACATGCGGCCCGTCCGCCGGTTTCAAGCCTTCCAAGGGATTTTCTATCTTTTCGCCCCACCCATACGCCTGTAACAAGTTCAGGGCTGAAACCCATGAACCATGCGTCCTTGTAATTGTCAGTAGTTCCTGTTTTGCCTCCCACGGGGATCCCCACGGCCTTGGCCCTCCTGCCTGTTCCGTCCTGGACAACCCCCATCAGGAGGTAGGCCATCTGGAAGGCTGTTACAGGATCAAGGGCCCGGCGGAATTCAGGATCAAGCATCTCGATTATCCTGCCGTGGCGGTCTGCAATCTGTTCTATCATCTGGGGAGTAACTACCTGACCCTGGTTTACGAATGCGCTGTAGGCCCTGACCATCTGTATAAGGGGGACTGCAGATGAGCCAAGGGCTATTGAAAGATTGTGGGCCAGGGGTACTGTTATTCCCATCTTTCTGGCCTGGTTGATCACGGCATTTATGCCGGCCATCCTGGCTATTTTGACTGATATTATGTTTCTTGAAAAGGTAAGGGCTGTCCTGATGGTGATAGGCCCCATATAGGTCTTGTCAAAATTCTGCGGCTCCCACATCTTATCGTTGTCAGTACCCTTTAGGGATATGGGCTCGTCAACGATGATGGTGTTGGGTTGGATCAGGCCCTTCTCCATGGCCGTGGAATAGACAATGGGCTTGAAGGAACTGCCAGGCTGCATCCGTCCCTGGGTGGCAAGGTTGTATTGGCTCTTGGAATAATCAGTGCCTCCCACCATGGCCTTTATGGCACCGGTCTGAGCATCCATGGACAGCAGGGCACTTTGGATATTGGCCTTGAGTTTTCTGTCTTTTTTATGCCTTGCAATTATGGTTTTTAGGCCTTCTTTTACCAGTTTTGAGGCATTTTCCTGCCATCTGCTGTCAAGGGTGGTAAAGATCTTCAGCCCGTCATTAAAGAGGCGTTTTGAGCCGTATCTGGCAAGGAGGTCCTTTCTGACCTCCTGTACAAAATACCGGGAACCAGCCGGAGGGTGCAGTCTTTCGCTCTTGAAGCGGATTTTATATGCAAGCGCCCTGTCGCGCTCTTCTTCAGTGATGAATCCCTCTTGGTACATCCGCCTCAGTACGTATTCCTGCCTTCTTCTTGCCCTTTTGTAGTGCCTGAGCGGATTGTATTTGCTGGGGGCCTGTGTGAGACCTGCAATCATGGCGCATTCTGCTATGTTCAGTTGCTGAACATGCTTGGCAAAATATGTCCTTGCAGCAGCCTCCACTCCGTATGCGCCGCCGCCGAGGTAGATTTGGTTCAGGTAGATGTTGAGTATCTGGCCCTTGGTGAGGGTGCCGTCTATTTGCCATGCGAGAATGGCCTCTTTTAGTTTTCTCAGCCAGCTCCTTTCAGGGGTCAGGAGGAGTGATCTTGTAACCTGCTGTGTTATGGTGCTGGCGCCCTGTACAATGCCGCCGGCCTCAAAATTTTTCAGTGCTGCCCTGAGGACGCCTATAAAGTCTATGCCGCGGTGTTCATAGAACCTGGCATCTTCTGCCGCCAAAAATGCGTTTATGAGCCTCTTGGGTATCTTATTGATGTGGACGGGCCATCTTTTCTGTGTATACCAGTAGGCTAGGGCCTTTCCATCCGAGGAATAGACCTCTGTTACCATGGGCGGCTCATAATTCTTGAGCTGAAGAATAGGGGGAAGATCCAGCATCATATATCCCATCATCAGGGCAAATGCTGAAGCAGTGACAAAAAGACAGGAAGTCCAGATTATGATTAGAAGCGGCTGTGCACCCCAGATACGGGGCTTCTTCCTCTTCTTTTTCTTAGATTTCCTGGCCATTTATCCTATGGTTGGTCTTTTGAGCACTCATGGGCTGAAAAAAAGTCTTGGTTATCAATATGGGACTTGGTGTATTTGGGCATGGGGAAGCACAGCTGGTTTTCAGATTTCTTTTTTGTTGCCTCACTTTAATTGGGTGCGGTGGTGTAAACAAGAGGTTCTAAAAACTGGCTTTTAGACCGTAAAAAGCCCTGCAGCTGCTGCTGCAGGGCTTCATGCCTTAATAATTGTTTTTTTTAGCTGTCAGCTGTCTTAGTGAGCCGGCTCTTTTACAGCTTCTTCGGCCTTTTCAGCAGAATCTTTTGTGTTCTCAGCTGCCTTTTCAACACTGGCCTTGGTTTCTTCAGCAGCGGCCTTCACTGCATCCTGTGCCTTTTCAGCATTTTCTTTTGCACCTTCGGTTACAGCCTTGGCAGCCTCGCTGGTTTCCTTGGAAGCTTCCTCGCTCTTTTCTTCAGTAGCTTTTTTGGCCTCATCCATCTTTTCAGCGGCAGAATCAGCTATCTTCTTTGTCTCTTCGCTTACCGCCTTTGCAGCTTCGTGGGTTGCTTCAACTGCAGCCTTGGCAGCCTCTTTTGCCTTGTCGGCAGCTTTTTCACCATGTTCACTGCTGCAGCCAAAGGCTACAAGGAGCATCAGCCCCATTAAAATTGTTAAAAGCTTTTTCATTTCCTTCTTCCTCCTTTTTTATATTGCGTTATTTCAGCTTGGAACAGCCTGATGTCCGTTCCAAATTTTTGTTCCTGTTCTGCTTTCGACCTGACGGTTATTTGATTTCTTAAGGGGAGAGGTAATGCGATTTTGCAGAAATCAGACGGCCAAAGCCTGTCAATATACCCTATAGAATTAGACCTATAATAACGAAATTTTTTAAAAAGGCAAATAAAAACAGGTCTGGAAGTTTTGTGCTTGACATCCCTGGATACTGAGGTTAATAAGATTGCCGTAACTTTAATGGGGCCGTTAGCTCAATTGGTAGAGCAACTGACTCTTAATCAGTAGGTTCGGGGTTCGAGACCCTGACGGCCCACCAGAAAAGACAGGGATTTCAGATAATTTTCTGAAATCCCTTTTTTCGTTATGAAGGCCTTTTAAGAGCTTGGGCCACTGGATTTTGAACGTCCCTCTGCGGTCAGGTTGCGGTCTTCTGGTGCATATATTTGGAATGGTAAAGACCTTCTCTGCGTAAAAAAGCGCCTTTTCACCCGGCTGCATTAATTTAGCAACAAGTAGGTGTCTCACTTACATTGACACAGAGGGAAAGCCATTTCTTATCATCTTCGATAAAGGAGCTCATAGGCCGCAATCCTGCCGGATTTATCAAGAATTGGTTGTGGTAAAGATTTATTAAGATGATAAGTCGGTTTCATTGAGCCTTACAAGCCTTTTTACAAGTTCCTGGAATCTATCTGTTATCTTTTCCTTAACATCTTTGGCAATTTCTGTTTCTTCGCGTTCTTGGTCAAAATAATGGTGAAAATCCTTGACCGCACCATGTAGAGATGCGTGGATCTGTTTTGTTTCAAGGATCACATCCTCAATTTCACTTAGTTGGTCACCGTAGGTGTCAAGCCACTTACCTAACATGCACCGGTGATAATCGGTCTCTACATCAGGGGACTTTCTCTGCATAATTGCAAGCCGGAAGCTTTCAAGCCACTTGAAATGGGCAACGGTTGAAACCATCAGCTTCATCTTTGGATTGGCATACTTTCCTGCTTCTTCCACTGCTTTTGGGTTCATATGGTACAAATTGGTTAGGGATTCCAATTGGTTTCCAATATCTAGGAGGGCCTCTTCGGCAAGCATGATTCTTCCTGAAAACTTCACAAAGTCACTGGATCTGTCAGCCAAGGTCTTGGCTTCCATTTCAAGGCCCTTTACGCTATCTGCTCCCTGGGTGATGCTGACATCTATTTCTGAAACCGTTGCAGTCTGCTCTTCTGTGGCACTTGCTATTGTATTTGCAAGATCGTTCACATTGTTTACACTTCCGGTGATTTTATCTACTGCTGAAACCGCATCTCCAATTCCCTGGGTTAGGGATGTAATGATTGATGTTATCTCGTCAGTGGCCTTGGCAGTTTGTTTTGCAAGCTCTTTAACTTCATTGGCAACGACGGCAAAGCCCTTTCCTGCCTCTCCTGCCCTTGCCGCTTCAATGGTTGCATTAAGGGCCAAAAGATTTGTCTGCTCTGCAATGCTGTTTATTACACCGATAATGTGATGGATCTTCTTTGATTCCTCACCAAGCCTTTGCATAAGTTCGTTGGTGGCAACTGCCTCCTCTGATGCCTCATTGGCAGATTGGGCCGTTTCCGTAACGCTTTGGGCAATTTCAGAAGTTGCAGCATTTAACTCACTTGTTGCACTTGCAACAGTTGTAAGATTTTCAGCGGCCTGGGTAGAAGAGCTTGCAACAGTCTGGGCTGCCAAGTTTATTTCTTGTGCCCCGCCCTTCATCTCTCTTACGATCTTTTGAAGCTCCTTTCCAAGGGAATTAAGGCTTGTACTTTGCGTCTTTAGGGTGTCAAGGAGCCATCCAGTATTATAAATGATGTTATTTGAGGCAATGGAAAGCTCTTTTATTTCAGGGGCACCTTTAACTTCTGATGCCTCAAGAAGCCTCCCTACAGAAGTGGCAGTAAGGGCCTTTTTACACCGTTCTAATGGAGATGCTATGCTCTTTTTTGTTAAAAAGACCAAAGACACTATGCCTGCAAGGAAGGAAAGGGCCGAAAGGGCGATAAATTCCCACATCTCTTTTTGGGTTTCTGAAACAAGCCTTGAAAAATCCAGATATCTTACATAGACCCCTACAGGCTTTCCTGATATGTCCTTAACGGCTGCTGCTGTGATGGCACAATTACCAAGCATTTGAACAGAAACGCCCTTTTTGATGGCATCCCTAAGCAGCTTTTCATCAAGATTTTTTGAGATATCTGTGGATGGTTCAGTGATTTCCAAAAACTCGCCCTTTTTCTTGAAGTTTTTGCTAGATGCCTTTGCAGAAACAGTTTCAAGGGCAAAAATTTGGTTTTTTTCTTCGTTTATGTCTGAAAGCTTTTCTGCCACGTCCCCGGCGCTTGTGATGGCCTCTACACTTCCAACGACTTTTCCGTCTACAATAATGGGCGAAATCCCCCTTATTGCAAATCCAATTCTGCCTTCCTCAATGCCTGCAACTGGCTGGCCTGTCTCCAGCACCTTTGTTACTGAGTTGCGAAAGGATGAGATATCATCCCCAAACTTTTCAGGCTTCCATGTCCTTAAAAAGGACTTTCCAGGAGGTACGTGAAAATGTAGTCTTATTGTATCACCTGCGCTTTTCACATTTTTAATAATTGGTCTTATGGCCTCAATGAGCCTGTTTCTGTCCCTTTGGGCCATGGCCCCTTCAACCTCAGGGTTGTTGGCAACTATGATGGCATTGTGCAAAAGGTCCTTGGCAACCACCTCTGCTTCATCCATAAAGGCATCAGAGCCCTTTATTGTCTCTGCTGTCATGTCCTTTTTTTTCTGATTCAAAGATGAAAAAGATATATAGGCCTGAAAGGCAAGGATAAAGAAGATGAGAAATGAAACAGAAATGATTACTCTTGTACTAATACTTAAGTTGTTGAATTTGGGCACAAAACCCCTCTTTACCATGTCATCCTCCTTGGATGCAGTCAAAAAATGGATTTTTCAAAAGAAATAAAGAAAATGATCTATTTTCTTAATCGGAAAATAAGAGAGGATCTTAAGGATTTCGCAAGCGGTTTTTAAACCTATTTGATCTGGATGGACCGCATTATTTTCTGCAACACGGATAATATCTAGGGGCGCAATTCGTTTTTGTTAATAGAGGCTGTCCCGCAGAAATAGCGCTCAGACTACAAAAAGAGCTGTGGAAACTGGATACAATAGCTAATTTAAACAGGGCTGACAGCCAGTTCCACTACCTGTATAAACTCATATTGGTCCATGCTGAGCAACTCCTCTCCTCCCTGCTTATGCTTTTTCTCAATACCATAACACCGGGACGATTCTGTGCTCGGGATGGTCAATTTTCGGTTAGCACAACCAAGGACGAAGACGATCTTGACGCCATCGAGGAGGAGCTTGCCCGGTTCTGCCAAAAGAAAGAATCATGGATTTTTTAGTTGTTCATTCGGCTGGAGCCCAGATTCATTGACTGCGTGCTCATGCCGGCAATATGCTGGTATTTCCCAGGAATATAACAGCAAATGCTGGTAATTTGATGTGGGGATTAGCCATGTCAGGATGAGATTTTTTGCCGCGTGCAGCTCAACTCTGCCCAGTTCGGCTATGAAATTGACAATTGGTGCTGCATATAGTATTATTTATTTATGGATAAAATATCAATTGTCATGGATACCAGTGTGCTATTCGCAGGACTTTATTCTGCAAGGGGTGCGTCACATCAAATACTTAGATTAATAGATGCTGGCCAAATTATTCCTATAATATCAACAACTTTATTGTTTGAATATGAGGATGTTCTGAAACGAAAACAGGAAGATTTGAACCTATCCGAAGATGAGATAGAGATCATTTTAGACAATATTTGTGCATTGAGTAAATTTCAAAAAATATATTTTTTGTGGAGGCCTTATTTGCGAGACGTAAAAGATGATCATGTTTTGGAGGTCGCAATAGCATCCGGCACAAATATAATTGTGACGCATAATATTAAACATTTTGGTGGGATAGACAAATTCAATATACAGGCTATATCACCAGGCCAATTTTTGGAGGTGATAAAATGAGTGCATTAAATCTGAGATTACCCAATTCAATTCATCGTCATATAAAAAAAATCGCATCGGAAGAAGGCATATCCATAAATCAATTTATTATTACTGCTGTTGCGGAAAAGATATCTGCACTTAGAACTGAGAACTATCTCAAAAAACGTGCATCGAGAGCCGATCGAAAGGCATTTAGGAACATATTGGATAGTGTTCCAGATCGCCAGCCTTTGAAAGGTGATGAAATAAGAAAAAATAAGCCCGACAATAGGCTACCTTTAGGCGAAGGATGTCAAGCCTCTCCCGAGGGGAATGGATAGTTTTACATAGAATCTCTCTTTCAAGTGCCAGGTCAGTCATTCAGGGGCTGGCCATGCTATCATGTTTCGGTCCTGTCCCTTTAGTGTCGGGACGGCTCATACATACTTTATCGGCCATGCCTGGAATCTCCACGCCAGCGAAATAATGTGTACTGACCGCTCATTCTCACCCCGCTTCGAGGTTATCGGCCAACTTGTTGTGCTGTATCTTGTGGATGACTTTTGCGAGCTGCGAGGTCCAATGTGGCAAGTAAAAGGGCTCCGAATCCGGAGCCCTTGAATCTTCCCTATATGGTCGGGACGAGAGGATTTGAACCTCCGACCCCAGCGTCCCGAACGCTGTGCTCTACCAGACTGAGCCACGTCCCGACTTTTTCAGGCCCTCAAGAATATTCCCTGGCAGGCCCTGTTGTCAACAGTATGCGTACGTTTTTTACTGTGTCCCTGCTCAGGCAAAGGGATTTTCAAACCTGGCGGCCTTTCCCAGTTCCCTTTCAATTTCCAGCAGCCTGTTGTATTTGGCGATCCTTTCACTCCTGCAGGCAGAGCCGGTCTTTATCTGTCTGCCGTCCATTGCCACGGTAAAGTCTGCTATGAAGGCATCTTCCGTCTCACCAGAACGGTGGGATACCACATAGGTCCATCCAGCTTCCCTGCAGAGCCTTATGGCCTCTACCGTCTCGCTGACAGAGCCTATCTGGTTGAGCTTGATCAGGACCGAGTTTGTGGCATGGGTCTCTATGCCTTTTTTGATGAAATCAGTATTTGTCACGTAAACATCATCGCCGACAATCTGGATCTTGTCCCCCATCTGGCTGGTCATCTTCCTGAACCCATCCCAGTCATTTTCTGCCAGACCATCCTCAATGGAAATAATAGGGTATTTTTTTATCCATTCCTGAAAGATGGCTACCATTTCATCACTGGTCTTTTCTCCGGCTCCAGAACGGCTGAGGACATATCTGCCGTCCTTGTAAAATGAGCTTGCAGCTGGGTCAAGGGCTATAGCAATATCCTCTCCGGGCTTGTAGCCGGCCTTTTCTATGGCTTCAACGATGAGTTCACAGGGTTCCTCGTTTGATTTCAGTGTCTTTGGGGCAAAGCCTCCCTCGTCTCCCACTGAAGTGGCATGACCTTTCTGCTTCAAAATTGCCTTCAGGGCGTGAAATGTTTCAGCCCCGTAGCGCAGTGCCTCTGCAAAGGTCGGGGCACCTATAGGCATTACCATGAATTCCTGGAAGTCAACACTGCTGTCAGCATGTTCGCCGCCGTTTAGTATGTTCATCATTGGTACTGGGATGCGGTTGGCAGTGCATCCTCCCAGGTACACATAAAGCGGCAGACCAACACTTTGGGCTGCAGCCCTGGCTACTGCCATGGAAATAGACAAAATGGCATTTGCACCGAGATTTTCTTTGTATTTGGTGCCGTCCATCTCTATCATGATTTGATCGATTTCCTGCTGCTTTGCTGCATCTATCCCAATCAGCCTGGGCCCTAGGGTCTCCTTTACGTTGGCAACAGCCTTCAGTACACCCTTGCCCCCGTATCTTGCAGGATCCTTGTCCCTCAGTTCAAGGGCTTCGTGTTCACCAGTGGAGGCACCTGAAGGCACGGATGCAACCCCTGTGCTGCCGTCTTCCAGTACTACGAAGGTCCTGAGGGTTGGATTGCCCCTGGAATCAAGAATTTCCATGGAATCAATGGACTTTATAGCTCTGGACATTTGACTGCTCCTTTCCTTTTGAAAAAAACTGGTTATCTTTAAGCGGGCTGTTTCTTCAGACTGATAAATCATCTGATACTATTATGATATGAAGTTATTTACAATTGTGCCAACAAGCAAGTCAAGGAACAGTCGTTTGTGGTTTTCTGTTGATTAAAGGAGGGCTTTTATGTGCCAGTCTGCGGTCTACCTTCTTGAAGGCGGGGAAGAAAAGGAGCTGAAAAGAGACGTCATCATGGTTGAGCCGGTAGAAGGAGGGGTCATGATACAGGGCTTTTTCGAGTCTCCTTCCCTTGTCCCAGCCAGGATAAAAAAGATAGATCTTCTAAAGCACAGGATCATACTTGAACCGCTGGCCAGGACTGATTGATCAGGAAAATAAATTTAACTCAAAATTTGGGACGAAATTTGAATGAGGTCTTTTGAGGAACATGAAATATATAAGTACCAGGGGACAGATAGAGCCAATTGAATTCAGCCAGGCAGTCATGATGGGCCTGGCCACAGATGGAGGGCTTTTGCTGCCAGACTCCCTGCCCTCAGTGGATGAAGACGTCCTGGCCGCATGGCAGGAACTTGAATACCAGGATCTGGCCTTTGAGGTCATGTCCATTTTCGCAGGGGATGTGCCCCGGGAGGTGTTGAAGGATCTTATAACAAGATCCTACGCCGCTTTTGACACCCCGGAGGTGACACCTCTGGTATCTGCAGGAGATTATCTTATCCTTGAACTTTTTCATGGGCCCACACTGGCATTCAAGGATGTAGCCCTCCAGTTTCTGGGGAATTTCTTTTCATGGCTCCTGGAGCAGAAGAATGAATACATGAATATCCTTGGTGCAACTTCCGGGGATACCGGCAGTGCAGCCATTTATGGAGTGAAGGGGAAAAGGAATATCAACATCTTTATACTTCATCCCCATGGCCGGGTAAGCCGTGTTCAGGCCCTGCAGATGACCACAGTGCCGGATAAAAATGTCTTTAATATCGCTGTAAAAGGGACCTTTGATGACTGTCAGGCCATTGTAAAGGCCATCTTCAATGATCTTGATTTCAAGGCAGAGTACCGCCTTGGCGCCATAAATTCCATAAACTGGGCAAGGGTGCTGGCACAGGTGGTCTATTACGTGTTTGCAGCCCTGAAATTGAAAGGCCAGGGTGCAGACCGGGTACATTTTTCTGTTCCCACAGGCAACTTCGGAGACATATTTGCCGGCTTTGTAGCCAAGAGGCTGATTGACCCCGTGATTGGAAGGCTCATCCTGGCAACCAACGAGAACAACATTCTCACAAGGTTCGTAATGGAGGGCATTTATGAAAGGGGCAGGGTGGTTTCTACCATAAGTCCTTCCATGGATATACAAATTGCAAGTAATTTCGAGCGGTATCTCTATTACCTTTACGGAGAGGATCCATCCCGCGTAGCTGAGGCAATGAAGGAATTTGAAAAGAGCGGAAGCCTCCGCTTTTCCCCGGAAGAAAAGGAGATTGCCCGTAAGGATTTTATCTCTACATCCATCGACCAGGAAGAAACCGTTGCCACAATAGCTGGGCTCTACCAGGAATCGGGTTATGTAATCGATCCCCATACGGCCGTCGGTGTTGCCGCCTGTCGTAAGTTGAAGGAACAGCTTGAAGACGGGCCGGTGGTATGCCTTGCGACTGCGCATCCCTGCAAGTTTCCAGAGGCAGTGGCTGAGGCCACCGGAAAGGAACCAAAGCTGCCCGAAAAGATGAAGGGAATCCAAGACATGCCCCAGCGTCTCAAGGTCCTGCCGGCATCAACTGCCGAAGTGAAAAGATTCGTGGAAGAAAATGCCCTTAAATAGAGACCAGGCGGGAATGGTGTCGGAATCCGTGAAGGCAGCAGCTGATAGCCTTGTCGAAGTTTAATAAAATTATTCCGCCTACCTTTTCTTTGCCTTTGAAACGTCATCCGGGCAGCACGGCTGGAAACCACAGACCTACAATATGAACAGCAGCAATACCCCGGTTGCTGCGAATATCCATACGGCCTTACCTATATTCTGCGGTGTGCCAAGGGCAAGATGAGCCGCAACGAATACCAATGAGCCTATCATCAGGCCGTTGGTGATTGAATAGCTGAGGGGCATCATCATTACCATGAAAAATGCAGCCAGGGTGGTGGGCATGTCGCTGAAGTCGATATGAGAGATTTCTGAGAACATCAGCGCCCCTACTACCACAAGAACAGGGTAGATGGCTGCATCAGGTATGGCCTTGAAAAAAGGCAGCATGAAAAGGGGAAATATGAATAAAAGCCCCGTGAAAACGGCTGTCAGCCCCTTCCGTCCTCCTGCCTCCACCCCTGCTGCGCTTTCTATGAAGGAGGTCGTACTTGTAACTCCCATGATTCCGCTGAGAAGGGTGGCTGCTGCATCTGCCTCTATGGTCTTCTGAAGCGGGATGGAGTGGCCCTCTTGAAAGAGATTGGCTCTAACGCCTACACCGGTGAGCGTACCCATGGTGTCAAAGATGTCTGTGACGAGGAAGGTGAGAAGGACTGGAAACAGGCTCAGGGACAGGGCGGACGAAACGTCCATCTTCAAGGCTATGGGTGTCACTGGCGCGGGCATGGAAAGGAAGGATTCGGGCAGTTCTGCTGCGCCTGTGCACCATGCCGTAATGGTGGTTATCAGTATGGCAAGTATAAATGCTGCCTTTATTCTGCGGACCATGAATATTACCGCAAGCACCAGGGACAATATCCCGAGCAGCACCTGCGGGTTGTGGAGATCTCCCAATGTAACAAATGTAGCATCGGATTTTACTATCAGCCCCATCTCTTTCAGCCCTATAAATGCAATAAAAGCACCTATGCCGGCACTGACTGCCCTCTTGATATCCAGGGGGATGGTTTCGATCATCCATCTTCTTAGAGGAGTGATGCTGATTAATATGTATAGGATGCCTGAGAGAAAGACGATGCCGAGTCCTGTCTGCCAAGGTATGCCCTGGCCCTTTACAAGGCCGAAAGTGAAGTATGCATTAAGCCCCATTCCCACACTCATGGCCACAGGCGTGTCTGCCCAAAGGCCATTGCCTGTGGTGGCTATAATGGTCATTAGTGCAGTGGCTGTGACAAGGGCGTCAAAAGGCATTCCAGCCTGGCTCATTATGGCCGCATTGACCGGCACTATGTAGAGCATTGCCAGGAATGTGCTCATGCCGGCAATGAACTCGGTTTTGACCTCACTCAAGCTGGCATCTATGGTCAGAAACTTCATGGGTGTTTTCTCAGGATGGGCTGCAGGAGCCGGGTTTTTCGATATGACATGATCAGGAGATGTCTCAAGATCAAGACCCTTACTGCAGAGCCTGGAATCTCTGTTTTGTATCACATGCTGAATCATGCATGGAATAGGGCCTATTTGTCTTTTTTCACTTCCCTTACCAAAACCCCTGAAAGACCCAGAAGGCCTACCAGGTTGGGGATGGCCATTGCTCCATTCATGGTATCTGAAAAGTTCCAGACAATGTCCACCTTCTGGAAGGCGCCAAAGGCGATGGCAATACAGAATATAAACCTGTAAGGCATCCTGGCACCGATCCCGAAGATATATTCTATACATTCTTCGCCGTAATAGGCCCAGCCGATCATGGTGGAATATGCAAATATGGAAAGGCCAATGGTCACTATAAGGCTTCCTGTGCCGGGAAGACCTGTTTCAAAGGCGAGACACGTCAGGGCGCTTGAGGTGAGGCCGCTTTTCCACGCACCGGTGGCAATTATGGCAAGGGCCGTCATGGAACAGATGATTATGGTGTCGAAGAAGACACCTGTCATGGCTATAAGCCCCTGGCGAACCGGGTTGTTGGTCTTTGCGGCAGCATGGGCGATGGGAGCGCTGCCGAGACCGGCCTCATTGGAAAACACCCCCCTTGCAACACCAAAACGTATGGCCTGGGAGACAGCAGCCCCTGTAAAACCCCCTGCAGCAGAGGCGGGCTGAAAGGCGTGTTTGAAAATCAGCATCAGGGCATCTGGAATCTGTCCGGCATAGATACAGAGTATCACAAGGGCGCCTGCCACATAAAAAATTCCCATGAAGGGTACGATCTTTTCTGTGACCTTTCCAATCCTCTTTATGCCGCCTATTATTACCACGCCTGTCATTATGGCCAGCACAACGCCTGTGACTCCCTCAGGAATCTGCCAGTGCTGCTTAAGGGCCACTGCAACCGAGTTGGATTGAACCATGCTTCCGATGCCAAAGGCCGCAATTGAGCCCATGAAGGCAAAGAGCCATCCCAGCCATTTCAGGCCCAGACCTTCAGAGATGTAGCGCATGGGCCCTCCCTGCATGGTGCCGTCAGGCAGATGGTGACGATATTTCACCGCGAGGACCGCCTCGGCAAACTTGGTGGCCATACCGAAGACTGCGCAAATCCACATCCAGAACACTGCCCCTGGCCCTCCAAGGAATATAGCTGTGGCCACTCCGGCGATATTGCCAGTTCCGATGGTGGCAGAAAGGGCAGTAGTCAGGGCCTGGACCGGCGGGATGTCTCCTGTGCCGTCTGTCTTTCTGCCCTGCTTGATAAGGAGGGAAAGTGCGTCTAAAAGCCTTGTGAATTGAATAAAATTCAGCCGGATGGACAGATAAACACCTGTGCCAACCAGCAGAAGGAGCATATAAGGGCCCCAGACAAAGGAATTGAGCGTGGATATAAACTGGTCTGCTGTCATTTCTCTGGTTTTTCAGTCTTTTTTCAGGGGATAAGTACTGCTGCGCCCTTGAGTTTTCCGTTTCTGAGGTCTGCCAGGGCCTGGTTGGCCTGAAGCAGGGGGTAAGTGGTGATATGAAGTTGAATGGGGCACTGATCTGCGATCTTCATGAATTCATGGCCGTCTTTTCTGGTCAGATTCGCAACGGATTTTATTTTCTTTTCCCACCAGAGGAGGTCGTAGGAAAAGGCCGGAATCTGTGTCATGTAAATGCCGGCGCATATTACGGTTCCGCCCTTGTCCACGGCGGAAAGGGCTGCAGGGACCAGTTTGCCGGCTGGGGCAAAGATTATGGCTGAATCCAGGGGTTCAGGGGGAAGCGTTCCGGATCCGCTTGCCCAGCGGGCACCAAGACTCCTGGCAAACTCCTGTTTTTCAATGTCTCCATCCCTGGTGAATGCAAAGACCTTTTTGCCCTGGTAAGAGGCGACCTGGCAGATGATGTGGGCAGAGGCGCCGAAACCGTAAAGACCGATTCTGCTGCCAGGTCCTGCCATGGAATAGGACCTGTAGCCTATGAGTCCTGCGCACAGAAGGGGAGCTGCCTCCGGGGACGAATATTTATCTGGTATTTCATAGATATATTCCTGCCATGCCGCAGTATATTCGCTGTAGCCGCCGTCCACGGTATAGCCGGTGAAAAGGGCATTTTCACAAAGATTTTCAAGGCCCTTCAGGCAGAACCTGCATTTTCCGCAGGTATGGGCAAGCCATGGAACCCCGACCCTTGTGCCTTCGGGATATTTTTTTGCCCCTGGCCCCCTTTTTACTATCCTTCCAACAATTTCGTGGCCCGGGATGAGAGGAAGCTTGGGGCTGGCAAGCTCTCCGTCAACCACGTGGAGGTCAGTTCGGCAGACCCCGCATGCTTCCACCTTTATGAGTACCTGGCCTTTTCCTGGACAGGGCAGGGGAAGATCCCTGGCTTTTAGCAGTTCCCCCTTTTTTTCCAGAACCATTGCAAGCACGGTCGTCCCCCTTGTTTTATCCTGTCAAACTGTTATCAGGCTGCTGTTATTAAACCCCAGGTCCCTTGCCATGACAATTGCAGGATATAGGTCAAATTTCAGCCTCGCTGCCCGGACTCACCTGTGCGCCGTCAAAGGTTGCCATTTCCAGGTAGATCTTCAGCCCTGCCTCGATGAGGCCCATGGCAAGAACCGCTCCAGTACCTTCTCCAAGCCGCATATCCAGGTTCAGTATGGGTTTCAGGCCCAGGTATTCCATCTGGATTTTGTGGCCCTGCTCCACGGATTGATGGCCCCCAAAGAGATAATCCCTGACATTGGGGCACATTGCTGCAGCTACCATGGCCCCGGCACCTGAAATGAATCCATCAACCACTACGGGCACCCTTCTTTGGCAGGCCTTAAGTATCATGCCTGTTATGCCTGCGATTTCCAGACCTCCCACCTTGGCCAGGCTGTCAAGCGGGTCCCGGACACCCGGACTGTTCTTTTCAAGGGCCCTTTCAATGAGATTTATCTTCCTCTTGTAGGCCTCCTGGTCTATTCCCGTACCCCTGCCTGTAACCTCAGAGGGCTTCTTCATGCAGATAACAGCCGTCAGGGCACTGGCAGGCGTGGTGTTTCCTATGCCCATCTCCCCTGTTGCAAGGATGCCTGCACCCCGATCAATTGCTTTTTCTGCAGCCAGGGCACCCTTCAGGATTGCAGTTTCTGCCTCCCTTTTTGTCATGGCCGGCCCATGCAGCATGTTTTTCGTGCCCCTGGCCACCTTCATGTGGATGAGTCCGGGCAACTGGTGGAAATCATGGTCTACTCCAATATCGATTACCATGACTTCGGCACCCACATGCCGGGCAAGAACATTTATGCCCGCACCGCCCTCCAGGAAGTTCTTAACCATCTGGTAGGTTACGTCTCTTGGAAAGGCACTTATGCCCTCTTCGGTTATGCCGTGGTCTCCGGCAAATACCAGGACTGTCTTTTTAGGGAGAGCAGGGCGGAGTTTTCCTGTCATACAGCAATATCTTGCAGCAAATTCCTCCAGACGGCCAAGACTCCCCTTTGGTTTGGTCAGGTTGTTCAGATGGGCCTGAATCTGTTCTGTTTTGCTGGTATCTGCAGGTTTAATGGATTCAACTATACTTTTAATTTCAGGGTTCATGTGTTGACGCCTTTGATGTTGGAGTGATTTTAAAAAGAATCTGGATGGGAAAGACTGCCCTTAAGTATCAGGGGCAGGCCGGCTGCCATGAATATCACTGTGGCGCAAAGTGATGCGATTTTCTGGTTCAGTGAGCCCTGCAGGTCCCTGAATCTGCGCCCCAGGGCGTTTTCCGGTACAAGCCCCATGCCCACCTCGTTAGAGACCATTACCACAGGTACAGATATCTTCCTCAAGACATCTGCAAGCCGGACTATTTCCCGGTCGGCATCCATGTTGTCTGAAAGGACCACATTTGAAAGCCACATGGTCAGACAGTCCACCATGATGACCCGGAAACCCTTTGCCTCGTCTTCAAGGGCATGGGCCAGGTGAAAGGGTTCTTCCAGGGTAAGCCAATTTCCCCCCCGCTGTTTCTTATGTATGCTGATTCGAAGCTCCATCTCCTTGTCAAGGGCCTGGGCCGTGGCTATGAAGAGGCCTTTGTTATTCCCGGCATAACCTTTGAGATGGTTCTTTTCTGCCAGGTCCAGCGCATAAGAGCTTTTCCCGCTTCTTGCACCTCCCAGGACCAGGAGATGGGGGTTTTCAGCTGCCATTTCAGAACATCCTGACCCTGCCGCAATCCGGGCATACCCAGGTAGGCCCGTTGCTTATACCCCACATGTTTTCCTTGAGGCAGTCATCGCATATTTGGAAGCCGCACGGACAGTTCCAGCAGAAGGGGAGGTCCCTGCCGCAGCAGTGACACTTATAGGAACTTTTTTTCCCCCAGCGTGCCCTTTTTTTGGGATGAGCTGCAGAAAAATTCCGCGGCCCTTGGGAATCGTTTTTCATTTGTTTTTCTTTGTTGCGGGAAGATGAATAATCATCACTGTTTCCATTCCCGCTTCGAGAAAGCGTTTTTCCACCGGCGGGGACTGGGCCTCTATGAAACCACCGTGATCCTTTATGATCCCGAATGATACGGAAAGCCCGAGACCAGTACCCTTCTCTACGCCCTTGGTGGTGAAAAACGGATCGAAGATCTTCTTCTGAATCTCCTGGGGTATTCCGCTTCCGGTATCACCTATTATTATCCTGACTTCTTTCTTATCACTGTCGTATTCGGTCCATAGGCCGACTATTCCTTCCTTCTCTATGGCGTGGTGGGCATTGTTTATAAGATTCATGATGACCTGTCTCAGTTTTTCCCGGTTGCCCCTTACCCTTGGGAGGTTCTCTTCGAGGTTCTTGTTCACATAAACATGATCCATGTTCAGGGAGTGCTCCATGACAGCCAGTACTTCCTGGATGCACTCGTTGAGGTCCACCTCCTCGGTATCAGATGTCGGGGTGTGCCGGGAAAATTTCAGCAGGTCTGCCACTATGCGTTTGCAGATCTTGGTCTGTTTTTCCACGATCTTCAAGGATTCGTAAGCGTCCTTGTGTTCCTTGCAGTCTTCTTCCAGGAGCTGGGTGTAGCCAAGAATAATTCCCAGGGGGGTATTTATTTCATGGGCTACGCCTGCGGCAAGCTGGCCGACAGAGGCCATTTTTTCAGACTGAATAAGGCTTTCCATGACCTGTTTCATGTTGGTTATGTCCTTGGCTATGCCCTCGCATCCCCTTACAGTGCCGTCTTCAGCCTTCAATATGGAAATGGTGATAATGACATAAATTATGGAGCCGTCCGGCCTCTTGAGCCTTGCCTCAAAGTCCTGAATGTGGCCTTCATGGCACAGCTGGTCCTTGAAGATGTCCCACTGGTCAGGGTCTGCAAAGAATTCCCTGAAGCTTTTTCCTATGACATCTTCGCGTTTCTGAAATCCCAGGATTTCTACACCGCTGGCATTGATGTCTTCGATCTTCTGGTCTGCACTGCAGAAAAAGATCATGTCCTTGGAACCCTCGAAAAGTCCGCGAAATTTTTTCTCCGATCTTTGAAGTTCCAGGGTCCTTTCTTCCACTATCCTTTCCAGGTTCTGATTGAGCTCCCTAAGCGCTTCCTGGGCCTTCTGAAGGCGGAGGTTGGCTTCGTAAAGGGCCTGGGCATCCTCCCTGACCCTTTCTATAACGTCTCTCACGTTGGAATAATAGAACGTAAGGACTGCAACGGATGTGAAACTGATGGTATTGAGCCCGCCAGAATATGGAGCAAGGAGCTTCCAGAGATGGTTATGATTGTTGTAGAGCAATACAAAGCGCACCGCGTGGCCGAAGCCTCTGGAGACCGCAAGGGCCACAAGTGCCATGCTGAACCAGAACATATAGGTCCAGAGAACGCTCTTGGGCTGAAGCCTGGTTAGCCTGCAGGCATAGTAAAATGCTATGAGGGAAAAGACTATCATGAGCAGTGCGCCCACGAAATCTACAAAATAGACCGGAAACAGGGGAAGGGTTCTTGTCATGTGACCTGAGCCCCCGGAGTTTCTTCAGCGGTCTGTTTTTCCACTCTCTTACAGAAGTAACGAAGGCTCATGGAAAGGCTCCACATGGCCGGGATGCAGAGAAAATGGTCAAACTGTCCTAAATAGTAAACCCATTTTTCCAAGGTCAGGGGACCTGCAAGATAGCTGAAGATATGGTGCCTGCCTATGATGATTGCGGATTTGTCAAGCCTCAGTGCGAGAATGTGATTGACAAAAGTGTCAATATTCCAGACAAGCCAGAAGAAGATCGAGATCTTGAAATATCTCCATGCCTTGCTGCTGTCCACCGGGTATTTGTTCAGGATATAGATCAGGAAGAGGAGAGCAGCGAAAAAGAAGATGTGGCCCATGAGGTGCACGATGACCCCTTCGGGCGGGCCGTGCACCTGGACAGCCTGCGCGGTACCAGGCATCAGGATAAGCCAGAGAACTGAACATGCCAGGAGAGAGGCTTTTTTCAGGTGTTTTTTAATGTCGTGAATAATGTGCAAGGCCGATTTCCTTGGTTTTTGCTGTTTGTAACTTCTGCATCATTTCCGGAACAACCAGGAGGGCAAAGGCGCCCTCCGAAAAGATCTCACCTGCCAAATTATCCACTGTATACCAAGTGTGTGTCAAGACTAAGAATTCCCTGACATGAAGGAAATTATCCAGCACGTTTTAAAGGCGGGAAACATGGTTGGCACGACCCGGGGCTCGTAGCTTCTCAGCCTTGTTCCTGTATCAGCCTGTACGCGCTGCCCAGGATGCCAAGAAGCGGTTCCTTGACCAAAAAGACGGGAATTTTGCTGAGTAGACTGCTCATCCTGCCCTTGTTCTCAAATCGGGACCTGAAGATTTTCTGGGAAAAAAGATCAGAAAGGTGAAGCGTGACACCTCCTGTAAGGTAAACCCCTCCTGACGGGAGGCATTTGAGGGCAAGATTCGATGCCTCCTCGCCATAGGTCTCAAAGAAAAAGTCAACGGCCCTAAGGGCATATTCATCTCCGGCCCTGGCAAGTCGGGTTACATGGGAGGGCCTTTCCCTGGGACTTACAGAAGACAGGTCTTTCAGCTTTTCACCGCTGTTTTTGATAAAAAAGCTGTATATCTCCCAAAGGCCAGACCCGGAAAGTAACCTTTCAAAGCTTACATGGCCGTATTTTTCCATGAGGTGGGACAATATGGAAATACCCACATGGTCCCTTGGAGAGAAACTGGCATGGCCGCCCTCGGTTCTGAGGACCTTCCATCCAGTGGGGCAGTGTACCAGTATTGCCTGGCCAAGGCCCGTACCTGCTCCCAGGACGGCCATGGTACCCTTGGGATCCGGGTCTTTTCCGCCGTACTGAACAAGCTGATTTTTGTCCACGGCAAGAAGACCCCAGGCAGCTGCTTCAAAATCGTTCAGTATCAGGCACTGTTCAATTTCCAGTTCCCGCAAGATCTCTTCACAGTCGATATTCCAGGGAATATTTGTCCCCTTTACCTGTTTTCCTTCTACTATTCCAGCTGCAGCAATACATGCCCTTGGGGGAAGCCTTCTGCCGGTTTCCGCAGAAAATCTTTTCAGCAGTGGGACAATTCCCTGTGCCCGGTGGCTTTGGAATATCTTGATCTGCCTGATCTGCAGGTCTTCTACAAGGGCCAGGCGGGCATTTGTCCCGCCTATGTCAGCACAGAGATATTCCAAGTTTTTCAGCCGGCTTGTTCTTCAGGCCAGCCTATGGGTACGCAGAGAACAGGACATGGCAGGAGACGAACAACCTTTTCCACAGTGCTTCCAAAAAAGATTTCCTCGATCTGGCCGCCTTTTCCCCTGCTGCCATATCCTCCCATCAGGATAAGATCCACCTGGAAGTCCCTGGCTTTAAGGGCTATCTCCTGGAAAGGTGTTCCTGCCGAAACAATGGTGTCTTTTACCAGACTGCTTTCAGGCCACTCCTTGAGAAACCTTCTGAAGGCCTGGGTAGCCTGGTTATTAAGGCGCTCAAGGACCTTGTCCAGAGGTTCCTTGGCAAACTTTGAAAAGTGTTCGGCCTCTCTGGTATCCACCACGTGCATGAGAATAATTTCTGCATTGTATGTCTGGGCAAGTTTGGCAGCATAGTTCAAGGAATTTAGGGCACAATCTGAAAAATCAGTTGGCACTAATATCAGGGAAATATTCATATCTTGCTCCGGATAAAACGAAAGATTTCTGTAGCCCAGCCTTGTTTCTCCAGGCTGTAAAATACCTCCATGCCACGGCTTTTGAGCATATTTTCCACCCTGTCCCGGGCACCTGAGGGGTAACCCGAAAGGAGGAGAAAGCCGTTTGCAGCCAAGATATCAACCAAAGTGTCAATGAGCCCGGAAAGTACAGACGGGGTAAGATTTGCTACAATAACATCCTGTTTTTTCAAATTCAATGCATCAATACAGGGAAGGATTTTCAACCTGTCAGAAAGCCTGTTGAGCCTTATATTTTCCATGGCAGTTTCCCGTACCTGCTGGTCTATGTCCACGCCAACTACCCGGGCCGCACCCATTTTACCAGCCAGAAGGGCCAGAAGCCCTGTTCCGGTGCCCACATCGAGTACACGGGCGTTATGCATCACTCCTAGACGGTATAGGTGGTCAAGTGCTGAAACAGCACCCTGGGTGGATGGATGCCTGCCTGATCCAAAGGCCCATCCTGTTTTAATAAGAACGGTGTCCGGTGCCGGAGGCTCTAAATGATCAGCCGGATCAAAATGGTCCGGAACGACCCGTATCTTCCAGCCGTTTTCCAGATGAATTATAGTCTGGCCCTGGCATTCCAATGCCCCGGCATCTGAAATCTCTATTTCTGCCTCTTCATCAGGGGCGCTCCTTTGTCTGGAAATACCATCCAGCATTTCTGAAAAGGCGGAAAGAAAAGGGTCGATCTGTTTTGTGTAAAGATTCAACGAGAGTATCAAGCTGTTTCCAATCAACTTGAAAGAATTTTTGTGCAATATCAAGCCTGTTTGTTCAAGGAGGTCTTCAAGCCCCTGTTTCATGTCTTTGAGATGATTGCTGTCTGCCCTTATCTTTATTACAAGTCCGCGTTTAGTTTTCTTCTTCTTCATCAGGTGGAGGATGTGCTTTCTTGTAAGCCCGGACGAGTTTTTCCAGCTTGACCAGATCAGCCTTGATTACAGGCAGACTTTTTTGGGCGTCTTCGAACTGTCTAAGCTCAATGGCAAGACGTGCATCTTCAAGGGCAAGTGAGAGCTCTGCCGCCTTGGCTGAGAGTTTTTCTGCATCTGGAGGGATGGATGCACTGATATCGTCGGCCTGGAGCCGAAGCCTTTTGTAGGTGCCCTTTAGTTCGGCAGTTTTCTTGGAAATGATTTCTGCAGCGGCTGTTGCAGCCTTTCCTGCGGTTTTTTCCGCCTTTTTGGCAAGAAATATCGCCTTTCTATAGGAACGCAGGGAAGCATAATACTTGGCCTTTTTGAACAGGGCCACGGCTTCATCCCATTTTTCAGGACAGTATTTTGACGCATCAGCCGTTTCGGCCTTTTTCAGGGCTGCTTCTGCACTGTCTCTTTTAGTTCTCCAATCTGCCCGGAGTTTTGCACTTGGTGTCTTTTCAGCAATCTTCTGCAATTCGACCTTTATTTCTTCTTTTATTTCCTGCGTCAGTTTTTTAGGATCTGAAAAGGAAAATCCGCAAAGTATCAGGGCGCATGTCAGTAGGGCTGCCAGTTTCAGGACAGGAAAATCTCTCGTCGGGGCACTCAAAGTTTTCATATGCGTTTCTTTTTCCAAGGCAGGGCATGCACTGGATTTCAGTTCCTGGTCATTTACTGCCCATATCAAGGTTATACGTGATATGATCGCGGATCCATCTTGCATCCCACCATTCAACCGGGTTTATGAAAACTCCCGCAAGCATCATGCCGAAATGGAGATGATCTCCGCCTGCCAGCCCGGTGGAATCGGTACGTCCTATGATTTGACCCTTACTGACCCTTTCACCCCTGGTTACATTCATCTGGTTCAAATGGGCGTAAAGGCTCATAAGACCCATGCCGTGATCGATGACAATGGTATTTCCATAGATCCCGTTATCCGAACAGAAGACCACCTTGCCGTCATTTGCAGCAGGAACTGGTGCGTGCATGGTAGAGGCGATGTCCACACCCATGTGAAATGCCTGATCTATTTCCCTGCCCTTGTAAAAGTAATGCCTTTCGTCTGCAAAGCCTGCCTTTTTCGCCCCGGGGAAACGCTTGAATGCACCCTTCCAGAGGATTTCAGGAGAGGAAAGACCGCAGAGGGAAAGCAGGAACTTGTTGTTTTTCTCCCTGAGGCGTCTGTTGACGTTAAGAAATGTTTCCACCAGGGAAGGTGCGGCGATATCCGGGTTGCTGGAAGCAAAACCCGGTATCTTTCTCTGTAGAAATCCATCGGTGATATTGATTTTATCCCTCACCTTTTTTCTTGGAAAAACCCTGAAGGCCATGCCTCCTATTCCCTCGTTGCCGGCCTTGTCCCAAGCCTTGACCACAATGCTTTTGGGATTATCCATGTTGTATGGCACGGCAAAAAGGACCCTGTATATGTTGTCGCTGCCCTTGACGGCGTTGAAAAATATATCCCCGACTGCCACCCCTGCTTTTTCAGCTTCTTCGCTAACAGTAAAGGAACAGGCACCCGTTCCTCCCACCTTGATATTGTGAACCGTGCTCAGGACAGTTACTACAGGCGGGGTGAAATCCACCTTCAGCGGAATGGAAAGAACTGCCTCGTTTCCCCTGGCGCTGTTTCTGAAGGAGGCATCATGAGCCGCTATCCTGATTTCAAGGTCGGCAGAAGAAAGCCCCAGCCTGGCAGGCACTATTTCCCATTTGAGCTGAATGCCTTTTACATCCGAACCCTTCCATCTGGGAACAACGGGGAATTCTTTTGTCCCCAGGGCAAAGTGTTTCCCGGCCTGTATTATTTCAGCCGACACCTCTCTTATGCCCGAGCCTTCATCGGAAATTTTGGCGCTCACCACCGCCTTTTTACCTATAATGCCTGGCACCTCCAGCGGTTTTATGACCGGGGGCGTACCTTCAAAGAGCCTGAAGCCGAGGAAGGCGCTTACGCCAAGCAGGCAGATTATCAATACCAGGAATATGGTTCCTAAAGTCCGTTTCATCTTAATGGATTCTCCCCGTCAGGATATGCTGATTCCGTTAAACCTGTTCATGGCCTCTTGAATGCCGTGTCTTACAAAGACCGTTACCGCCTCAGAGGCCTTTTCCACTACCTTTTCCACGATTGTTCTGCTTTCCCGGTCAAACCGGCCCAAAACGTACCTTTCCCCGGGTATTTCAGGTGGAGGCCTGTCTATGCCGATCTTCAACCTGGGGAAGGCCTTTGTACCAAGGGCCTGAATGATGGATCGGATTCCATTGTGACCCCCTGCTCCCCCGGATCTTACAAATTTCATCCTGCCAAGTTCAATATCCATGTCATCATGGATTACAAGCAGGTTGTCTGTGGGAATCTTGTAAAAAAACAGGACGCGTGCTACTGCAGGACCGCTCCTGTTCATGTATTCAAGGGGTTTTATGAAAATGACGCGATTTCCGTCTATCCTGGTGTCGGCAGAGGCAAATCTGGGGCCCTTGCCTTCCTGCCTGAAGGACAGTTCCAGGCTTTCTGCAATCTTGTCAAGGACCATGAAGCCAATGTTGTGTCTCGTATCCCTGTATTTTTCACCGGGATTTCCAAGACCGGCAATGAGAAATTGATGCAAGAAAAGGCCCCTTCAGGATATGGATAAAATAAAAAGGCCTGCGCAGTTTCTTTGCGGCAGGCCTTGCAGGCATGATGCTTATTCCTGGGTTTCCTCTTCGCCCTCGGCTTCCATCTCCTCTGCTTCTTCCTCTATTTCTTCCTCTTCTTCAACAACAGGGGCGGCTGCGCCTACTACTGTAAGGAGGGTGGTGTCTGGGGCGTCCACGAATTCAACGCCTTCAGGAGGTGTCAGGTCCCTGACGTGAAGAGCATCCCCGATATCCAGGTCTGAAACATCCAGTTCTATTTCCTTGGGGATTGCCAGTGGGAGGCAGGATATGGTTACTGTCCTCTGGATGAGTTCCAGGACGCCTCCGCTGACCTCTACGCCCTTGGCCTTGCCTACAGGTGTTACCGGAACCTCTATCTTGATCTTTTCATCCACGGATATGGCATAAAAATCGATATGCCGGATCCTGTCATTTACAGGGTGTCTCTGCATTTCCTTGATGAGGGCGAGTCTTTCCTCCCTCTCAGAGCTTTCATCGCCAAGATTCAGGGTGAAGATTACCTGTTCGCCCTTGGTCTTGAAGAGCATCCTGTTGAATTCGTGTTCGTTGACTGAAAGGGCAACGGGATCTATCTTGGGACCGTAGAGTACTCCAGGGATCTTCCCGTTTTTTCTCATCTTTCTGGCGGCGCCTTTGCCCGCCTGGGTTCTTACGTCTGCATCTAAGTTTATCTGGATCATGTTAAAAACTCCTAATTCTTATGTGGTTAAAATTTGGGCCGGGCTTTTATACGAAAAGAGAGCTTACTGAATCGTCGTCATGTATCCTGGAAATGGCTTCTCCCAGGATAGGGGCAACCGTGAAAACCTTGATCTTTTTCAGTTTTCTGGCCTTTTCATTTAATGGTATGGTGTTGGTTACCATGACTGATTCCAGTGCCGATGCTTCTATCCTGTCGACTGCAGGGCCTGAAAGGACAGGATGGGTGGCGCAGGCATGGACCTCCTTGGCGCCATGTTCCGTGAGGGCCTGTGCTGCATTGCAGAGTGTGCCGGCCGTGTCCACCATGTCGTCAAGGATGATTGCTATTTTGTCCTTTACATCCCCGATAATATGCATCACCTGGGATTCATTGGCCTTTTCCCGGCGTTTGTCGATTATGGCCAGGCCTGTTCCAAGCCTCTTGGCAAAGGCCCTGGTCCTTTCCACTCCTCCTGCATCAGGAGATACCATTACCACCTGTTCCCTGGGAAATTCCCTCAGGTGTTTAAGTAGTACAGGTGCTGCAAAAAGATGATCCACGGGAATACTGAAAAAGCCCTGGATCTGGCCTGCATGAAGATCCATGGCAAGAAGTCTTCTTGCCCCTGCCGTTGTGATTATGTCTGCCACCAGCTTGGCTGAAATGGGGACCCTGGGTGCGGCCTTCCTGTCCTGGCGTGCGTAACCATAATACGGGACAACCGCGGTTATTCTTCTGGAAGAGGCCCTCCTCAGGGCATCAACCATAATAAGGAGCTCCATCAGGTGATCGTTTACCGGAGGACAGGTGGGCTGTATGACAAATACATCTGCTCCCCTGACGTTTTCTCCTATCTCAACAAAGGTCTCACCATCGCTGAATTTTTTCACCTGGGCCCTGCCAAGCGGCATATTCAGATAATCACAGATCTCCTGCGACAGGGCAGGATGAGCATTTCCTGTAAAAATCTTGATCTTGTTGATAGACATTTTTCAACAGCCCCTTGAATGCTGAAACGGCAGGTTTTCTGCCGGATTTCTATTATATGCGGCCTTAGGCCATTTTCTCCTGGATCATGTCCTGCGCCCGGGTCTATAGATAAAAATGGCTGGGGCGGCAGGATTCGAACCTGCGAATGCGGGTTCCAAAGACCCGTGTCTTACCGCTTGACGACGCCCCAATTTCCATGCGGTTCGCTCGGCGCAGCCGCTGTTAAACAGCCTTCCGGGTTGAGTTCGGGAAAACATCTGTCTTTAAGGTTCAAGTGTTCTTGTTACAAGACAATTCAGGCCTGTTTCTGCCGTAACGACTGCTGCACCTCTTTCAGCCCTTTTTTTGTCCTGGAATACCCCGAATACCGTGGAACCGCTGCCGGACATTAAAGATACTTCTGCGCCAGACCGCACCAAACTCCTCTTAATGCCGAGAAGCTCAGGATAGCGGGCGCAGACCGCCTCTTCCAGATCATTTTGCCAAATATTGCCAGACAATAGTCTGCGACGGTCAAAAATAGTTATATCGATCTTTCTTGTCAACTTGAAATTCTCATATGCCCACCTGGTACTTACACCGAAATCGGGAAGGACCAGGACATACCAGTTGGGTGCAGCACTGGTTATTTCTTCAAGCTCGGTGCCTGTGCCTTTTCCCAGGGCACAGGTGAAATCTTCCAGGAAAAATGGAACATCTGCCCCGAGTTTTGCTGCCAGTGCGTGAAGTTCCGGCTTCCCAAGGGGAAAGCCAGTAATTTCGTTCAGTGCATTGAGGGTTGTGGCTGCATCTGAACTCCCTCCGCCCAGCCCTCCGCCTGCAGGAATTCTTTTTACCAAACTTATTTTTACATCCAGCTTCCTGCCGCTTGCCTTCATAAAGAGCTCGGCAGCTTTGTATACAAGATTTTCAGGCCCTGAAGGCAGCCAGGACGGACAAGTAATGGCTATGTCGGCCCTATTGCTCTCTTGTGCCTGTACGTCCAGTTGGTCAAAGAGTGCCACCTTTTCAAACATGGTGAGGATATTGTGGTAGCCGTTTGGCATACGGTCCAGGACATAAAGGAACCGGTTTATCTTGGCTGGGGCCTGGATCGTCATTCCGTTTTCTTGACAAATCGCATCCGAAGGTCAAAAAGAATGTGATCTATCAGGGCCTTTTCATCCTCTGAGAGATTTCCCGCGGTTTTTTCCTTGAGCATGGCTATGGTATCTATGGCATGGCGGGCCAGCTGGAGGTTGCACTCGGATTCCTGGTTGTCAGGGTCTGGTATTTCACCAAGGTGCATAAGGGCAGATGTATTCAGGGAAAGGATAAACGTTGCAAAGGTTACCTGGGGCAATGGTATTTCCTGGTTCTTATCGTCCTTGCCCTGTTTTGCATTGCTCTTATTTTCCATGGGTGCCTGCCTCCTTAAGTTGTTCTTGTTTACAGGTCTTTCGATTTTGAGGTGTGAAATGAATGAGATGGCGGTTACATTGTTTCTCAGGTTAAAGTTAGAACATCGAGATATGAGGTACAAGACCTTTTTTCATTAAACCAGTTGCAAGGCAGCCGATGAATTCATCCGACGACTCTTTTGATTCTCTTTTTCCTCCGGGCGCATTGAAGGGTGTAATAGCCCATGAGGCTTCCGAGTCTTTGAAAGCCCGGTCTGCACCGGAAGACAGAAAGGTTTGGCAGGTTTCAGAACTGCTGGAGCACCTGAATGATATATTATACCTCGAATACGGGAAGGTGTGGATAGAAGGCGAGGTTTCGAGCCTTTCAATTCCTCCTTCTGGGCATCATTATTTCACGCTCAAGGACGACGCGGCCTGTCTGCGGTCTGTTCTATTCAAGAACCAGGCGCGGTTGCTGAACTTTACCGTTTCAGAGGGCCAGAAGATACTGTGCCTTGGAAGGCTGAACATTTACGGACCCAGGGGAGATCTCCAGGTAATAGCCGAAACCCTGGAGCCATGGGGGGAGGGCAGACTTAGAATAGCCCTTGAAAAACTGAAGAAGAGGCTTGCCGCAGAGGGCCTTTTTGACCTGGAAAAAAAGAAGGATCTTCCGCGTTGTCCTGAAAATATCTTTGTGATTTCATCGCCAACAGGAGCAGCCCTGCGGGATTTCATCAAGACCGCCGGGGACAGGTTCCCCTGTGCTGTGATAAAGGTCTGCCCCTCCAGCGTACAGGGTGAATCAGCACCTGAAGAACTGGTGGATGCCATCGATCTTGCCGAGTCCTTGGCAGGCACCAATGACATCATAGTAATCACCAGGGGAGGCGGAAGCCTTGAAGACCTCTGGGCCTTTAACGACGAGAAGGTGGTCAGAAGGATTCATGTCTGCAAGGTTCCAATAATTTCGGCCGTGGGCCATGAGGTGGACTTCACGCTTTGTGATCTGGCAGCAGATGTGCGGGCAGCTACACCTACGGCTGCAGCCCATGTCGCCCTTCCAGCCACCCAGGAATTGATGCAGGAGGCCGCGTCCCTGGAGACACGGCTTCTAAAGGCCTTTGAGCATCGCCTTTTTTATCTCAGGCAGCAGCTGGCAAGTCTGGCCCTGATGTTGAAGGATCCGAGAAGGAGCATCACGGAAAAAAGATTGAGGCTTGATGATATTGAAAGGAGAATTGTTTCGTCCATAAGATACATGATGGATGCCTGTTCAGAAAGAAACAGGTTCCTATATCAGCGACTTTTAGGTAATTCTCCTTCAAGGATTGTGGATGCAGAGACTAAAAGACTCGAATCCCTGGGATCCAGGCTTTCAAACTCCATTTCTTCTGTTCTGAATGGAAAAAGATCCATGTTTAATGCCTTGACTGGCAAGCTTGAAGCAGTAAGTCCCCTGGCCTGTCTTGCCAGGGGCTACAGCCTCGTTTATGACGCGGAGGGCTGCTTAGTCAGGTGTGCCTCAGACGTGAAAATACATGACAGGATCAGGATAGTTCCGGAAAAGGGTGAGATAATCTGCGAGGTTGTGGAGACAGATGACAAAAGGTGTTTTTTCAGGGATGAAACCAGCCATGATGATGAAAAAGTTTAAGGGTGCCGGCAGGGCGGCTGTCGGGATTTTTTTGTTTTTGAACCTGTTTTTTGGGGGAGGAGCGGTTTTTGCCTCAGCTCCTCCTGAAAATGCAGAAGGCATCATCTTGGAACCGAAACTGCTTTTCCAGGGCGGGATTTGCCGGGTAACAGTTTATCCTCAAGAGGGTTACAAGGTAAAAAGCGCAAGATTTGCCGCCAATCCCCTGATACTAAAGAAAATGGCAGATGGTGGATACACGGGCATCATAGGGGCCGGACTTAAGGAAAGGCCAGGCCGGAAAAGGTTGACTGTGAAACTATTTTCGGATCAGGGTGTGTCCAGGGTCTTAAGCAGGAAGATTCTTGTAAAACAAAAGAAATACCCGGAAGAACATCTCAAGGTGTCCAAAAAGATGGTGGAGTTCCCACCGCCCATTCTCAGGAGGGTGCTTGCAGATCAGCAAGCAGTTCGTAATGCCTGCAGCCGTGTTACCAGCATGATTTATTGGGATCTTCCATTTATCTGGCCGGTAAATTCCAGGATCTTAAGCCCCTTCGGACTGCATAGGTTTTTCAACGGTCAGCCCAGAAGTCCCCATTCCGGTGTTGATTTAAGGGCCAGGACCGGCACTGTCATAAAAGCACCCAACCATGGCAGGGTGGTGCTTGTGAGAGACTGTTATCTGAGCGGCAACACAGTTGTGATAGACCACGGCGGGGGGCTCTTTACCCTTTATGCGCATCTTTCCCAGGTCGGGGTCAAAAAGGGAGAAATGGTCAAGAAGGGAGAGGTTATCGGCCTGGCAGGGGCCACGGGCAGGGCCACCGGGCCTCACCTTCATTGGGGGGTCAGTCTTAACGGCGTCAGGGTGGATCCAGCCATGCTCATGGAACTTTTTGGTTCGTAATCAAGGAGCTGCAGTATGGACGTCTGTAAGGTACGTGCATGAAATTCAAGATGGGGGTTCATTTTTCCCGATTAAATAAGTAACAGGGCATTTAACCCGAATTATGCACTTCAAATGCCGAACAAAATGATTTCTTTTATAATTTCACGAGATTATCGTTAATATAATGCCAAAAAGATATTTACGTAAATAGTGTCAGGTTCCAACAGCAAAAACGTTCGGCATTTGAAGCCACAAGGGGTTCGCAATTTTACCGAATTTGTCCCGCGATGCGCGGGATCGGGCATTTGAAGTATCATAGTACGTCTGCATGCATCTTCGGCAAACTTACGAGCTGCATACTCCGGGTTTAAAGGATACAAGGTGGGCGGAAATGAACACCAAGGGCATAGAATTCCAGGGTCTTAACCTGCTTTCTGCAGTTCAGTTAAAGGACCTCCAAAAGGAAAAACCCATTATCAGACCTGTACAGAAGTCAGATAAGAGTGCTCTTGAGACCGATGTGGGGAAGGAAAAGACATCAACAACCCCAACAATCAGAGGCAGCCGAGGGTCTGCGAATGAGGAGGAGGCCGGCCGCGCAGCAGAAATTATGGCAGAATTTCTAAGTGACCTGCCTGAAATTGAGAGCGGCTGGAAATATGACCAGAAACACGGAATCCTGGTAGTGGAAATAAAAAACAGGCTCACCGGTGAGGTCATCAGGCAGATTCCTCCTGAAGAAATCCTTTCCGGCTCCTTTGTGCCGACCACTGACAGATCTGGAAATATCATCAACAAGACCGCATGAACTCTTAGGAAAAGAGGTAATCAGCCAGGTTCACATGTTTTATCTTAGGTCTTGCACTCAAGATTAAATTTGCCTTTCAGGTCCAGTCTCCACTGAAGAACCACAAAAAATCGCTTTATCACCTCTTCCTGTGCCCACGGATCAAACCAGGCCATAAAACAATTGTGTTTCCTTACTGTCTATAGTAATTTCTGCCCTCAAAAAGCGAGGAGTCTTATATGAAAAAGGCCTTATTTTCTGTTCTTCTGTTTGCCCTTTTTGTCTTTAATCTGCTGTTGTCTCCGGCCCTGGCTGGTAATGTCATAGACAGAATCCTTCAGAAAGGTGTTTTGACCGTTGGTACCACAGGCCACTATCCGCCATTCACAGTCAACGATAAAGACGGCAATCCCATGGGATTCGATATAGACCTTGCGAGGATGATGGGCGAGGCCATGGACGTCAAGGTCAATATAGTGGAAATGCCTATTTCCGACCTATTTGCAGCGGTTGAAAAGGGCAAGATAGATATTGCCCTTGCCGGCATTACCATAACTGCCAAAAGAAATCTGAGAGTGGTATTTA
Organism: Deltaproteobacteria bacterium; assembly: GCA_027028245.1. GTDB lineage: Bacteria > Desulfobacterota > Dissulfuribacteria > Dissulfuribacterales > QOAL01 > QOAL01. The sequence goes on along the minus strand of JALVJO010000171.1, from coordinate 8,038 downwards.
TTGGTCCATACTACGTGACCGGGCAGTCCATACTGGGCCGGAAATCCATAGTTGAAAATGTCAAGGGCCCTGAGGACATGAACAAACCCAGTTTCAAGCTGGTTGTATCCAGGGGCACCACCGGTGAGCAGGTTGCAAGGGCCATGGTGCCAAAGGCCAATATCATTGCGGCCAAAGACATGGAGGAGGCCTTCAAGATGGTTATGGATCAAAAGGCCGAGGCCCTCATGGCTGATGAGCCGTTCTGCGTAGTGATGGCCTTCCGGAATCAGGACAAGAAGCTGGCGGTATCATCGCCCTTTACCTTTGAACCCCTTGGAGCTGCCTTACCGCAGACCGACTATCTCTGGATCAACTGGGTTGATAACTTTTTCATGAATCTGAATGCCACCGGCAAACTCAAGGAGTTGAAGGGCTACTGGCTTGCTGATCCATCTTGGATGCAGAGGCTTCCTGAATCCGAAACCAAGCTGTCCGATCAGCGTGCCATGTAGTTTCACGGATCTAAACAACTCTTTACTCTAAAGGGCCTTTTAAAGGCCCTTTTTACTTATTGTTGTTCTCAAGTCTTATTGCCAGAGGTATGCAGTTGATCTTTTTGCTTACCATCTGGGTGGGCCCAACATGCCATTCCCTGACGCTCCAGTTGGGTGATAGCACTTTTTCTATATTTCGTGCAATATTTTCCAGGTTAATAACAGGATGCCTTTTAAAGACCTCTGGCAGCCCGTGGGTAAGGCTGCAGGCCATGCACTTTCCCGGCCTTTCGGTCAGTACAAAATCAAGAATAAGAAGCTGTCTCGTTTCATCAAATTCCCTGAATTTAAGGGCGATATCAAAGGCGCCGGTCTCCGCCCCGCCGTATAGGGCCTCAAAGAACTCATCTGCCTTTCCCGGCGGGAAGAGTCCTTCCAGGAATTCGTCGGTTACTGCTGCTTCAACCATTTATGTTGACCTCCTGTACTGAGCTATTTTTACAGGTCGGCAAATTTAGCAGATTTTCTTAAAAGATAAACCCGGATTATGCAGCTCGTAAGTTTGCCGAAGGTGCAAGGCGGAGGGCATGCAGACGTACTATGGTACTTCAAGTGCCCGATCCCGCGCATCGCGGGACAAATTCGGTGAAATTGCGAGCCCCTTGTGGCTTCAAATTGCGAACGTTTTTTCTGTTGGAGCCTGTTTCCATTTAAGTGAATATTTTTGGGCATCATATTAACGATAATCTGCTGAAATTATAAAAGAAATCATTTTGTTCGACATTTGAAGTGCATAATTTGGGATAAAGCTTCATGTTTCGCATCAAGGATACCGGCCAAGTCTATGAATGACGCCTTAGTCCTTGAGTGGGGGTTTGCGTTTAAATATAAGATATAAGACCCAGGTTTTGGTCTGTCAGGTGGTGATGGCAAGGAAGGTGCATTTCTTTCAAGGTTCACCAAGCCGCTATGCAGATTTCAAATTCTTTTGGAATACAGACATGGCCAGTCTAATCGGCTTAACTGCGGCTGAAGTGGGCTTCCTTGTGGTGAAACCTTTCAAGAAACACCCATTCCTTGCCAGTAGCACAAATGGTAGACAAACTGGGAATGCTCCCGTTGGTGATTTGGCTGGCTTGAGTTTTGGTGTTTTGATTATTGAAAAAAATATTATCAAAATAATGCTCGTTTTGGTGTAATGTACAAATGAATAAAAAATCCAAGAGAGGTAAATAGAATGATAAGAAGAATTAATGTCCTTATTATTGTTGTAGTGTTAGGTCTCAGCCTTTCGGCAGGAAGTGTTCCGGCACAGCAGTCTGCCAACAGCACGGCTTACTCTGGCCCTGCTTTAAAGCAGAAAGCGCAAATCAAGCCCATGATGAAGTCAATGAAGAAAAAGGGAAAGAAGGGATTCCGGTGCATGATGAAGGGAAGGGAACAGATGCCCGGGCCAATGGGCTGCAAGGGTATGATGGGCCGGTTCTTGATGCAGAGGATGTCGGATGAACAAAGGGCAAAATTCCTGAACGACACGGTGGACCTCAGAAGACAGATGGTGGTCAAGCGTTTTGATTACAGGGAAGCCCTTCGAAATCCAGAGATCACCCCGAAAGACCTGGCTAAGATAGAAAAAGATATGCTGAAACTAAGAATTAAGATGCTGGACAGGCTAATAACTTCTGGGTCGAATTGACCTTTTTACATTTCGGCTTCCCGTGCTCAAAGGGGCCCAGGAAGCCTTTTTTTGTTTTTTGGCACCACGGCTTAATTAACCCGGTTCTTGATCTCATAAACTGAACCGGTCTGCCTCGAGAAGTCGTTTTCCATATATTGCAGGCCATTTCTTTCATCTTTCCCATAAATAAAACAACCAGTTAAAGAGCCTGTGAGGTTGTGTTATTTTTTCTAAGGCTGTTTTAGGAAAAGAGGGATTTTCCCCGGGGCTCATCCTCTGCAGCTTGTTCGGTTTTCTGGACGCCCTTGCCATGCCGGAGGTAACGGTGCAGCCCTGAAAGATTCGATTCTATTTGGTAGCACCTGTCAGTTTGTCCGGCATCATTCTTTCATTTCATAAAGATTTTAAAGGATATTGGCAGGCCGCGGCCAGGCCGGCCCTGAACATGGGAATTGAACATGGGAAAAGGGTATTTTGCCCCCGGCCCTTTGACTTGACACGCAAAGGCTGCGCAACTAATTTTAGACCAAAAATAAATGTTTCCAGTATCAGAAAGAATAGAAATGCAGAAGGGCAGATCGATATCAGCACAGTTTTTTCTGCCTTCTCAAATGAGTCTTCTTGAAAAGGCTGTCAATGTGTCGGAAGAGATCATAAGCGATCATTTCAGCCTTACTACGGATTACTGGATCAGGAATCCCTATGAGGTGAAAACGCTCAGGGATTCAGGTGCGGTTGATATCCCTGAAGGGGCCTATGCCCATCTTTTGAAGTACGGCAAGGGATTCAGCGAAAAGGAATCCGGGACAGACAACAGGTATCTCTACAGGATACTGGTCTATGACAGCAGGATACTGGAAGTTACAGGGGGCCACGAAATGGTTCTCTGGCCGTTTTTGGTTTACGTGATGACTCACGAGCTGGTGCATATAACCAGATTTTCAAAATTTGAATGCATGGTTACCCAGGAGGACAAGGCTGCTGAAGAAGAAAGGGTTCATCTGCTTACCAACCAAATCCTGGGGCGAGTCCCCATTTCCAAGATTGGCGATGTGATAGAATTTTTTGAGGGAAAACACGCAGAAATAGTGCCTGCATAAAGGAGGTTTTAGTTATGCCCATATATGAATATCAGTGCGAATCATGCGGTAATATCGTGGAGAATTGGCAGAGGATTTCAGATCCCCCGCTGGAAGAATGCGAGGCCTGCGGCGGCAGAATGAAGAAGCTCATATCCCAGTCTTCTTTCCATCTCAAGGGATCCGGCTGGTACGTTACCGATTATGCCGGCAGCAGAAAAACAGACAGTGCATCCAAAAAGGACAGCGGGTCTGAGGATAAGGGCTCATCCAAAAAGAAGAAATCGGCTTCATCGGCTTCCTCTTCAAAATCATCTTCCTAGGATCTGCTGCTGATCTGCTGCTGTTCAAGCTTCCCGTCCGTAACTGAAAAAAGGGGCCGGACAGGAAGCTTTTTTATTGGAGGAAATAAAAGATGCTGATAGTAATGCATAAAGAGGCAGGTGACCGGGAGCTTGATGCAGTTATAAAGCGTATCGAGGCTCATGGATGGGAAGCCAAGCCCATTCCCGGTGGAGAAAGAACTGCCGTAGGGGTCCTCAGGAACAAGGGACCCCTGGACCCAGCCATGTTCCTGGATCTTCCAGGCGTAAGGGATGTGATCCCTGTTTCCAAGCCGTACAAGCTGGTCAGCCGGGAAATGCGTCCTGAAAATACCGTTGTCAGGCTGGGCCGGGGCAGCGATGCTGTTGAAATCGGCGGGCAGCAGCTTGTTGTTATGGCTGGCCCCTGTGCCGTTGAGTCAGAGAACCAGGCCCTTGAGATAGCACATGCAGTGAAGGAGGCAGGCGCCAGGCTTTTTCGGGGAGGCGCTTTCAAGCCCCGTTCCTCTCCCTATTCATTCCAGGGCCTGGGGCTCAAGGGTCTTGAGATCCTGGCAAAGGTCAGGGAAGAAACAGGACTTTTCATAGTAACTGAGGCCACAGACCATGAAGTTTGCGATATGGTGGAAGATTTCACCGATATCATCCAGATAGGCACCAGGAATATGCAGAATTACCGCCTGCTCAGAAGGGCAGGGCAGGCGAAAAAGCCCGTACTCTTGAAAAGGGGAATGTGGGCCACCATGGACGAATTTCTCATGGCGGCAGAATACATAATGTCTGAAGGTAATGACCAGGTCATGCTTTGTGAGCGGGGAATAAGGACGTTTACAACGCATTCGAGAAACACCCTTGACGCCAATGCCATACCCTATATGAGAAATGAGAGCCATCTGCCCATAGTGGTTGATCCGAGCCATGCGGCCGGGCGAAGGGACCAGGTGATACCCCTGGCCAGGGCTGCTGCTGCCATGGGTGTAGATGCCTTGATGGTCGAGGTTCATACCCATCCGGAACAAGCGCTTTCTGACGGGCCCCAGTCACTGTATCCGGAGCAATTTCATGAACTTGTCACGGGCTTGAGAAATATGAATATCAGTGTCTGAGCCTTTGGTCTTGTCAAATCTGACTCCATGTGTTAATGAACTGAATCCGTCTGGGCGGCGTAGCCAAGTGGCTAAGGCGACGGTCTGCAAAACCGTTATTCCCCGGTTCGAATCCGGGCGCCGCCTCCAGTTATCTTGTCAGCTTTGACTTCCGGGCTCATTGAACGGCTTTCTTTTCACTCTGCGTCTTGAAGAAGACGCTGGATGACAGATGTCACCAACAAGATTTTCTGAACTGTCCTCTCCGGGATGAATTCGTTTAAGCCTTTGATATAACCTGCTGAGACCGGTTAAAAATCCAGGATAAAGACATATGGCTCTCATGGAAATAAGTATTGTTCCTCTCGGGACGAAACAGGTCTCCCTGTCTGATTACGTGGCAAGGGCTGCAAGGGTAGCTGGTGATTCCGGCTTGGAATTCAGGCTTCACGATATGGGCACCACTGTCCGGGGAGATTTGCACCAGCTGCTCGAGCTTGCAGAAAGGATGCACGAAGCTGTTTTTGGTCCGGATGTCATGAGGGTTTATACGGTTATCAAGATAGATGACAGAAGGGACAAAGATACCGGTTTCGGCGAAAAGACAAAATCAGTTATGCACAAACTATGAAGGACAGGCTTCCTCTGTACATATTTCTTCTTTTTCTCATCATTTTCTTGCTGGGGGTTTTGCTGGGTGAACCCAGGGATGTCTTCCAGAAAGGCGTAACCATCTGTCTCAGCTGCATAGGCATTAACTGATGGAAAGATTCAGGAGGTTTATTCAGTTTATATCGGCCTTTGTTGCAAACAGCCGTTTGTGGATAACTCCGTCAAACCCCATCTATACCGGGCCTATCAAACAGATCTGTTTCCCTGGGCTTAATTGTTATTCATGCCCGGCTGCCATATCGTCTTGTCCCCTGGGCGCACTTCAAAACGTTCTTGCTTCCTTGAAGATGAATCTGCAGCTGGGAAAACCCGGCCTGGGGTTGTATATTCTGGGCAGTCTTGGGATGATGGGGGCTGTGGTGGGCAGGGCACCCTGTGCATGGTTTTGTCCCTTCGGGCTTTTTCAGGATATTCTGTACAAGCTGGTCCCCGTGCCCAAGCTGCCTTTCTGGAGACCGCTTGCCTGGGGAAGGTATGTTTTTTTGTTTCTTTTCGTGATAATACTTCCGGTCTTTGTGCTGGATGCAGCCGGTTTCGGCCAGACATGGTTTTGTAAATTTATATGTCCTGCAGGGACCTTGGAGGCAGGGCTTCCCCTGCTGGCCATTGACTCAGGACTTAGAAGCGCAGTCGGCGCCTTGTTTTTCAGCAAGCTTGCCCTCTTGATGCTGTTTATCATGTGGAGCATGGTCAACCACAGGCCCTTCTGCAGGGCAGTTTGTCCCCTGGGGCTGATATTCGGATTGTTCAACAGGGTAAGCTGGCTGCAGCTCAGGTTCAACAGGGATGTCTGCGTGGAATGTCACGCCTGTGAAATCATTTGTCCAACCGGGGTTTCCTTTGCAGACGGCAGGGATGACATCAATTCCACCAAGTGCATAAGGTGTATGAGGTGTTTCAATCTCTGTCCGGGAGGTGCAATAACCGTGGAATTTTCCAAGACCAGGAGGAGATCAAGGGGTGAAGGTTGTACTTGCCACCAGGAACAGGGGTAAGGTGTCAGAGCTTCAGGCGCTTTTGAAAGACCTTAACATTGAGGTTGTGCCCATTGACGAGGCTGGAGATATTCCCGAGGTCATAGAAGACGGAAGCACCTTTTATGACAATGCCATGAAGAAGGCAAGGGAGGTTTCTGCTGCTTCAGGTCTGGTCGCCATTGCAGATGATTCTGGCTTGGAGGTTGACTCACTGGGAGGAAGGCCAGGGGTATTTTCTGCCAGATATGCCGGGGAACATGCCACTGATGAGGAAAATTATCTGAAGCTCCTTGATGCCATGAAGGATGTTCCAGTTGAGGAGCGCACTGCCAGGTTTCGGTGTGTCATGGTTGCCTGCAGCCCTGACGGCAGCTGCATATCCTCAGAGGGAACATGTGAGGGTATCATCGCAAAGAGTCCCAGGGGCAGCCAGGGGTTTGGTTATGATCCGGTATTTATCCCCTCCGGGGAAAGCCGCACAATGGCAGAGCTTTCCAAGGAGGAGAAAAACCGTATAAGCCACAGGGCAAAGGCCCTGGATTCCCTGAAACGTAAATTGAAGTATTTTCTCGAGGAACAATGCACCAACTGACAAAAACAGGAGGATTTAGATAAATGACCAGTGTTTCGGATTATAAGCTTTTCAGCGGAGGCCTCAAGGGGGCAGAGGCTGAATTCGGCAAGTGTGCAGAAGAATGGGGGATCCAGGAAGTCAATTTTTCCTTCAAGGGGCACAAGATGGACAGGGTGAAGGATGTCAGGGTCCTTTCGGAAGAAGAACTCAAGCTCGGCGATATCAGCATGGAGATAGTATCCAAGCGAATGCACAGGACCTATGCCGAGGCGGATAAAATCCGCAAGGTGATCCAGTCCATCTTTCACGTGGTCAATAACGGCTATCAGATCTTTGCCGTGGGCTGGATACAGCCTGATGATACGGTGAAGGGCGGCACTGGCTGGGCCGTGGAGCTTGCCAAGCTGTTCAACAGGCCGGTGAGTGTTTACGATCAGGACAAAAACAAGTGGTATACATGGAAGGACAATTCCTGGGTAGAGGACATGCCAAAGATAGAACATAAGACATTTGCAGGTACCGGGACCCGGCATCTGACTGATGAAGGAAAAAGGGCCATTCGTGATCTTTTTGAAAGATCATTCGGCCCGGCAGAGGGGTAGAGCAGGGGGGGAGTTGTCATGCTTTTCGGTCATGGAGGCGATGTCTATTCCCTGGGGCGGGAGCTTGGAATAGACCCGGCGGATGTCCTTGATTTCAGTTCCAACTGCAGCCCGCTTCCATATCCCGAAGGATTCAAAAGCTATCTTTCGGAGAATATTCATCAGCTCCATCTTCTGCCCGAGGTGGACAGTTATTCTGTAAGATGCAGGCTTTCCGACAGATACGGCCTGGCGCCTGACTCATTTCTCCTGGGAAGCGGAACTACCCAGTGGATATTTGCCCTCCCGCGCATGCTGGGCATAAAAAATGCTGTTATTCCCCTTCCCACCTATTCGGATTACAGGGATGCCTGCATGGCTTCCGGGCTTAAGGTCCAATACCTTGGGCCCTATCCCGACGGCAGTCCGCAGTCGCAGAAAAGGCTTTCAGAAGATCTGCTGAACCTGGAGAAAAGCCAACAGGGAAAGAGGCTGATATTTATCTGTAATCCCAATAACCCTACTGGCCTTTTCCTGCCCCCGGATTTTTTTCTTGAGATCATTGGAAGGCTATCAAGCGCTGTCTGGGTCAT
>JALVJO010000170.1 GCA_027028245.1 Deltaproteobacteria bacterium | reverse complement strand
AAAAAAAACTTTCAAATTAGTATGTTTTCACCTCAACGGGTTTTACATCCCATATGTTCTGGCAATATTCCTGAATGGACCGATCAGATGAAAATCGGGCCATCCTTAAGACCGTGATTATGGGTTTTTTTATCCACTTGTCCCTGTCCTGAAAAGCCGTTCCTGGCATTTCACATATGATTCATAGTCAGCAAGGAGCATGTATTGGTCATTAAACTTTAATGCGTCTATAAGTGGCCTGAAAAGTGATGTGTCACCGTGGGAAAAATGCCCGCTTTCAATGAGGGCAAGCACGTTTTTCAGCTCGTCGCTCCCATTGTAAAAATCAGCAGGGTTATACCCCTGGGCTTTTGAATCCAGTACTTCCTGTGCAGTCATGCCGAAATGGAAGAAATTTTCCGGCCCCACCGCTTCCCTTATCTCCACGTTTGCGCCATCAAGGGTTCCAATGGTAAGGGCACCGTTCATGGCAAATTTCATATTCCCCGTGCCTGACGCCTCCATGCCGGCAAGAGATATCTGTTCAGAAAGATCTGCCATGGGGTAGACCAGCTGGCCGATCTTGACGTTGTAGTTTGGCCTGAAAATAACCTTTATTTTATCCCTGACGTCTGGATCAGAGTTTATCATTTTCGCTATGGAAGTTATGAGTTTTATGATGAGCTTTGCCATGAAATACCCAGGAGCCGCCTTACCGCCAAAGACAAAGGTCCTGGGCGTCAGGTCCGTGCCGATTCCATTTTTAAGGCGCCAGTAAAGAGTAATGATATGAAGGCAGTTGAGGTGCTGGCGCTTGTACTCATGTATGCGTTTTACCTGGACATCAAACATGGAATCAGGATCTATTATCCAATTAAAGTTCTTGCGGGCAAGCTGCGCAATCCTGTTCTTGTGTTCCTTTTTTGCCTGCCGCCATTTTTCCCTGAAGGCTGCGTCATCGGCCAGGGGTTCCAGGTCGTGGAGCCTTTCCATATCCTTCAGCCAGCCTTCTCCAATGGCTTCTGTTATGAGCGCTGTAAGACGCGGGTTGCTTACGCCGATCCAGCGCCTTGGAGTCACACCGTTTGTTATATTAATGATTTTATCCGGCCAGTACTCGTTGCAATTTTTGAGTACGGTCTCTTTAAGAAGCCTAGTGTGGAGGCGCGAAACCCCCGTTTATTTTATGGCTGCCGACACAGGCAAGGTTTGCCATGCGAACATATTTTTGGTCCGATTCATCTATAAGGGAAAGGGCGGCCACCCGAGAAGTATCCATTGGATAGCGCATCCTTACCTGGTCAAGAAACCAGCGATTGATTTCGTATATGATCTCGATATGCCGTGGAAGAAGTTCTCTGAACATGGGAAGAGGCCACTTTTCAAGGGCCTCTGGCAGGAGCGTATGATTGGTATATGCAAATATTTTTCTCGTAACATCCCATGCCGCCTACCACGGTATATGGTGATGATCAACAAGCAGATGCATCATTTCTGGAATTGCAAGGGAAGGATGGGTATCGTTTAACTGTGCTGCCATGTGGTTGTATAGTTCTGCCAGTTTGACCTTCATTGATTATAGACAAGGTCCTGGATAGAGCAGGAAACCATGAAATACTGCTGCTGGAGCCGCAGGCGTTTTCCAGCCATGGTATTATCATTGGGATAAAGGACCTTGGTAATGTTTTCTGCTTCTACCTTCTGTTCCACCGCGCCGTAGAAATCCCCCCTGTTGAAGTCCTGAAAATCAAAGCCCTCTGTGGCTTCTGCCTGCCACAGTCGCAGGAGTACACCGTTTGGAACCCGGTAACCTATTATGGGTATATCATAGGCAATCCCCTTTACTTTCATGCCCGGATGCCACTTGACCCGATACGCCCCGTTTGGGTCTGTGTAGCTTTCGGTATGGCCGCCAAAATTAACACTTTAGGTTATCTCGGGCCTGTAAAGTTCCCAGGGTTTCCGAAGTGAAGCCAGTTGTCCGAATATTCCACCTGCCAGCCGTTTTCTATACGCTGCTCGAACATCCCGTGTTCATAGCGAAGGCCATATCCAATGGCAGGGATTCTGAGAGTGGCAAGGGAATCCAGGTAACAGGCAGCGAGCCTGCCAAGGCCTCCATTGCCAAGCCCAGGCTCTACCTCAATATCAATCAGTTCAGAGAGGTTGAGTCCCATTTTCTCCATGGCCTGCTGAACCTGCGAGATTATGCCAAGATTCAGCATGTTGTTGGCAAGCTGCGGTCCAATGAGAAACTCTGCTGAAAAATATGCAACGGTGCGAATTTCTTTTCTGAGATACATTTCAACAGACCTGATATACCTCTCGAGCAAAAGGCTTCTCACTGTATATGCCAGTGCCTTGTAGAGGTCTTCCGGCGTGGCGGTCATCATTGGTTTTCCAACAAAATCGTGCAATGTCTTTTTGAAAGCAGCTTCAATAGACTCCGCTGAAAAAGGATTCTGACTATTTGGCTGCTGATCGGAAACGTTGGGCATTTTTCATTTACCTTTATTTGGGGTTATGTAGTGCTCAAGTAAAAAGGCGTGGTGCCTTTTGAGCAGTTAAAATTGTAATTGTTGTAACCATGGTATCTTGACCCCTATGTAATCACTACTTACTGTTTAAAATCAATATAGCAGATTATTGGCAATATTATCCGCTTTAAATTTTGG
>JALVJO010000169.1 GCA_027028245.1 Deltaproteobacteria bacterium | reverse complement strand
GGCATCACTTGCCGCTGTCCCCCATGGTCTAATACGTCTTAAACAACAAACTTCAAAGAGAAAGAGAGAAAAACATGAAGATTTTCAAGCATCAAATCACTTGTCTTTTGGCCCTTTTCATCCTGGTCTGCCTTTTTCAGGCACAGGGCATGTGCAATGAGAAAGAGGATCTTTACGGCAGCGAGAATAAAACTCTTATCATCAATTTTGATCAATATCCCGAGCTTCCTGCCGGATTCAGGGTGGAAACCACCAGAAAATCAAAATACGACGCAGTCTGGACAGTCATTCAGGACCATGATGCTCCCTCAAGGCCGAATATACTCAAGATAACCGAGATAAAATCCCCATCCGGCTCCCAGTTCAACATCTGCTGGTCCGACGAGATCAGGTTCAGGGACGGTTCCATAGAGGTAAAGGTCCGTGCAGACAGCGGCAGGATAGACCAGGGTGGAGGACCCATCTGGAGGGTAAAGGACAGGATGAACTATTATGTGGCAAGGATGAACCCTCTGGAAGACAACTTCAGGATCTATTATGTCAAGGACGGCGACAGGGTGATGCTCGGCTCTGCCAGGGTGCGGGGAATAAGGGAAGGAAAGTGGTTTACCGTCAAGATTTCAGCCAAGGATGACAGGATCACAGGCTGGGTGAATGGAAAGAAACTGATTGAGGTCAAGGATTCAACCCTGCCTGACGAGGGAGGAGTAGGCATGTGGAGCAAGGCCGATGCTGCCTCCTCATTTGATGATCTTACTGTGAAGATGGAGGAATAGCCGGGTTGAATGCTGCAATAATTTTGAGAACCTTCCTGCTCTTCATCTGCGTCCCGGCACTTTGCTGTCTCTCAGCGTGCAGCAGCCAGGGAGAAAAAGGGGAAGTAGTCGTCTACACTTCAGTGGACGACATATTTGCAAGACCTGTGGCAGAACGCTTTCAGAAACTGACGGGCATAAAGGTCAGGCTTGTAACAGATACAGAGGAGACCAAGAGCACCGGCCTTCTAAACAGGCTCATAGCAGAAAAAGACAGGCCGGTTGCAGACGTATTCTGGAGCGGCGATCCTGTAAGGGCTGCCGTACTCAAGAAAAAGGGCGCAGCTGCTCCATACAAGTCTCCTGCTGCCAGGGGTCTTCCTGAAAAATTTTCAGATCCTGAGGGTTACTGGACCAGTTTTTCCACCAGGGCACGGATGCTGATCTACAACAAGCAAAGGGTCCCGGCGGAAAAAAGGCCTGCTTCCATATTCGACCTGAATGATCAGCGTTTCCATGGTGCTGCCTGCATTGCAAACCCGCTTTTCGGCACTACATCCATGCACGCAGCGGCCTTGTTCCAGGTTCTTGGCAGTGAAAGGGCGGAAAAATTCTTCCGTGATTTTTCTGAAAACGGCGGAAAAATCCTGGCATCAAACGGTGATGTAAAGAACAGCGTGGCCAGGGGGACCTGTCTGGCAGGGCTTACCGATTCGGACGATGTGAATGTGGCAATTTCCCAGGGCCTTCCCCTGGGTTTCGTCTTCCCGGATCAGGACGGCATGGGCACACTCTTGATCCCCAACTGTGCTGTACTCATAAGGAAGGCCCCCCATGAACAAGAGGCAAAAAGATTCATAGATTTCCTCCTGAGCCCGGATACGGAAAAACTGCTGGCAGAAAGCAAGGCTGCCCAGATCCCGCTGCGCCGGGGAATAAAGGGCCCAGAGCAGTTTCCTCCCATCGAAGAAATAAAGACCATGGACGTTGACTACCAGGAACTTGCAGGCACCCTGGAAAAGATCATGAACGGTTTTCTCAAGGAGTGGACTGACAAGAATTCATGAGCCTTTCTGCCTTAGTCCTGGAACGGCCCGGCAGGTGGCGGATGACAGGCCTATTGTCCGTTGCCTGCATAGCCTTTCTTCCAGCCGTTGCGCTTCTGCATGCTGCAATGCAGAGCGTTTCTTCGGATCTTTTTACCAGGCTCCAGGGCTTTTTCCCGCTGCTCGTTAAGAGCATCTTGATCTGCCTTTCAGGGGCGGCATTGGCACTGGCCCTGGGCCTTTTGGCAGGGATCTTTTATACCCTTTACGAATACCCTGCCAGAAAGCTTTTCATGTTCCTGTTCTTCCTTCCGGTAATGGTCCCTCCCCTCCTCTGGGCGGTGAGCATGAACAGCCTGGCCTCTTTTCCAGGGTTCACATCCTTTCTTTACAGCGGACGAACTGCATTCATTCTCATCACCGCTATGGTCACCTTTCCCCTTGTGGCAGCATCAACCATTGCTGCATGTTCAGGTTTGAGCGCCAGCCAGTGCGATGCAGTGAGAATGGCCCAGGGAGAAAGCGGTCTTATCCGGCTTACTGCCAGGTTTGCCATGCCCCCAGCTGCAGTTGCCGCCTGTCTCGGCGCCTTTCTCATGCTTTCAAGCCCGGGGCCGGCCATGGGGCTTGGCATCAAGACCGCGGTATCGGAAATACTTGTTAGTTTTTCAGCCCTCTACGACATGAGGCTTGCAGCCCTCCAGTGCCTGATGCTCTCAGGCTCTACCCTTTTTCTTGCCATCCTGGCACTGACAGCGGCGGGCAGAAGATCCATGGAACTTCTTGCCACTTCCTCCAGGCCGGTTCAAGCCTCTTATCACCGCAGCATGTCGGCTGCAGCGATCCTTTTCAACAGTGCCTGCTCACTGCTGCTGGTTCTCCTGCCCCTGGCGGGACTTCTTTTTCCAGCCCTTTCAAGACCGGACATGCAGGCAATCAGCACGACCCTTTCAAGGACATGGGGATACACCATGTTTTATGCTGCAGGTTCTGCAACAACCGCCACTATACTGGGTTTTATGACAGGCTTCTTCATGGGCCGACGTCCCGATACCCGGTTAGCCGGAATGGTTTGTCTGCTGCTTATCTTTTCCCTGCCTGCCGCCCTCACGGCCCTGGGATTTGTATATGCAGGCACAAGGACGCCCGCCTGGGCCGATTTTATCTTCAGGGGACCCATGGCAGTCTGCCTGGCCCAGGGTATTCATCTCTTCCCGGTACCGGCCGTCCTTGCAGCCAGATTTTTCAGCCAGATGCCGCAATCATGGTCCTTTGCGGCTGAAATACATGGAATCAGCCTGGGAAAATTTTTAATAAGGGTGCTGGCCCCGCTGGCATCGGTGTTCATAATGACGGGATTTCTCCTGGCACTTCTTCTTTCCGCAGCCGATACGGGAACCGTGCTTCTTATTCACCCGCCGGGAGCACAGAACCTTCCCCTTGCCATATTTACCATCATGGCCAATGCCCCGGAAAGCCTCGTTGCACAGCTCTGCCTGCTGTATCTTGTCTCTGCCTCGGCTCTTTTTTTCCTGACGTATAAATTATGGATGAATCGGAGAACATGAAAGGCATCAAGGGCTTTGAACTGGAAAATGTAAGCCGGGTCTACGGCGGTAAAACAGTTCTAAGGGACATTTCCTGCCGGATAGAACCGAATGCAAGCTGGGGAATTCTCGGCCCGTCAGGCAGCGGCAAATCCACGCTTCTTCGGATAATGGCAGGCCTTGAACCTCCCGACCAGGGAAAGATCTTTCTGGACAAAAGGCTGGTTTCCAGGGACGGAGCTATAGAGGTGCCTGCCAGTAAGAGACAGATCTCCATGGTATTTCAGGACCTTGCCCTGTGGCCGAATTTAACTGCAGAAGAAAACGTCAGGCTCGGCCTTGGAAAGGATAAAGATGCCGCCAGAAAAGCCATGGAGAGCCTTTCAATGTGCAGCATCAGTCACCTGGCAAAGAGATATCCCGCACAGCTTTCCGGGGGTGAACAGCAAAGACTTGCCCTGGCCAGGGCACTTGCAGCCCGCCCTGCCTATCTTCTGCTGGACGAACCCTTCAGTGGACTGGACATGGAGATAAAAAGCAATATCATAAACAAGATTAAAGTTTTGACAGCGGCTCACAAAATAACCACCATACTCGTAAGCCATGATCCCTTTGAGGTCTCCAGTCTCTGCCGCAGGATAATACTGATTGACCAGGGAGAGATAGTCGAATCAGGAGACTTCAAGACCCTGATGCAGAACTCAAAATTTCCCCTGCTTAGGGCCTTCAGGGACTGTTTGCACAGCCTCCACATGGAAATCAAAGGATAAACAGGGACATTTGGGAGAGAAAATAGATGAAACTTTCAGAAGAATGGAAACTTCTCAGCTTTTACGAAAAATTTGAAAAGGTCATCTGCATAATTCTTTCATTTTTTGTGGCACTCATAATCATATGTGCCACCTACAAGCTGGGATACCACATCTTTGCCTTCTTCCTGGAAAAGGGCATCGACCCCCTGGAGCACAAGTCCTTCAAGGCCCTTTTCGGCATGATCATGATCGTTTTGATCGCCCTGGAATTCAAGCACTCCATTGTAAAGGTAATCGTGGACCAGGAAAGCATAGTCCAGGTAAAGACGGTGCTTCTCATTGCAATACTGGCCATAAGCAGAAAGATGATCATCCTG
The DNA here is from genome assembly GCA_027028245.1 of Deltaproteobacteria bacterium. Taxonomy (GTDB): domain Bacteria; phylum Desulfobacterota; class Dissulfuribacteria; order Dissulfuribacterales; family QOAL01; genus QOAL01. The sequence goes on along the minus strand of JALVJO010000169.1, from coordinate 49,875 downwards.
GACATCAAGGCCACCCCTGCCATCACCATATTTTCTCTTGCAACGGTACTGCTTGCCCTGGGACTTGTTTACTGGCTCATGAGGGAAAGAGATGACAGGCTGTGCAGGCAGGATGAAAAAGAGGACATTTAATTTTCACCTTACCAGTCGAAATAACCCGGCAAACGGGAGCATTCCCAGTTTGTCTCCCATTTGTGCTACTGGCAAGGAAAGGGTGTTTCTTGAAAGGTTTCACCACAAGGAAGCCCACTTCAGCCGCAGTCAAGCCGATGAGATTGGCCATGTCTGCATTCCAAAAGAATTTGAAATCTGCATAGCGGCTTGGTGAACCTTGAAAGAAATGCACCTTCCTTGCCATTCCTCGCCATTATTCGTCCGGGGACAAACGGGGAATGCTCCCCCCGCAAACATAGAACAAGGGCATGCAGAACAATACCTGACGCATTGCCCCGGGTACGGGCAGCAGGGCTACAGGGGCGGCTGCACCACTACATAGACCAGGTTTGGGCCGTCATAGACCGGCTGATAATAGGTCCCGCTGCAGTTATAATAAGTGACACCATTTACAACCACGCTGCTGCATGCTGACGGCAGACTAACCACAGTGGCTCCCACGGCAACACCGGTTGCGGCTACCGCTACCGGTGCCGCTACTACAGCTGCTCCCCCGTAATAGTTGTGGCGTCTGGCTACACGCCTTGAAGTCCTCCTGGCTGTCCTCCGGGCCACCCTCCTTCCGGTGCCGTAATAATAGGCACTGGCCTGGGACATGATCAACACATCATTTGAACTGAAATCAACGGAATCCAGAAAAAAGGCGGTGCAGAATACGGCAGCGGAAGCAAGAATTATAACGAAGTATTTCATTTCTGGCGCTCCTTTATCTTTCTTTTAATGTCCTTGACCTCTTTTTCTGAAAGAAACCTGATCCTGAGCGCCCCTTCAGGTGCCTTGAAATGGAATCTTTCCTCTGGAATGACCTTTTCAGAATCCCATTCATAGATGGTCAGGCTGTACTCAGGGGCACCTGTAGTCCACTTGGAAGTGATGATGTATTTTCTTGGAATAGGCTTATCGCCTGCCTCCACCCAGAGCTGCCAGTCCACATCAGCACCTCGGTAAGCAAGGTGATGACACAAGACACCGTTGACCTTGTTTTTGCCAACGTATATCCCTGACAAGACGTCCGACATCAAGCCCTCGTACACGTGGGAATAAAAAAGATCTCCGCCCGGTGCCGGCAGGTTGAGGACTTGAGTAGCATAATCCAGCATTTCATCAATGGTCCCGGGGACCTTTGCAGATGCATACATGTTCTTGTTTCTGCTGTATAACGTGAGACTGGAACCATCGTAGAATATCTCCTGGTTTCGTACCATGCCTGTCCTGTGGATATAAAGCCTGTTCGGCCGCTTGACGTATGTGGTGATCTGGTTCAGGTAAGTCAGCTTCTGTCCTGAATCAAGCATGGATTCATAAGACGTCTCAGCCCGAATCACGAAATGCTTCTGGGCCTTCAGGAAATCACTCATCTGCCTCAATACCTTGTCTGCTTCCGGCTCCACGCTGGAAGACACTTCGGCAGCCTTGACAGATGAAAAAAGCAGGGGCAGGAAAATGCTGCAGATCAGCAAGATGGTCCTGGGACGAAATGACATGATCTTCTCCTTGATGAGGGGTTGGAAAAAACATACACCATATTTGGAAATACCGGAATACCTGTCCTCTGCAACATGACTTAGATCAATGAGTTTCCCATTTAGAGAAACTACCATGAGTTTATCATGAAGATAAAAATGCCCCACATACCAGCTGCCATCATCCCCGTGGTGAGACATTTAATCCAGACCGCCTTTTTCACCTTCTCCATATGGACCGGATGGCAGTTTTTCGAATTTTTTATCTGGGCATCGGGCCGGAGCACTCATTACACACCAAGGCCCCCTGCTGTTGAGGCATTTCTTCCCATAAGCGCCCTTGTAGGTTTAAAACAGCTTATACTAACAGGCACTTTTGATCCGGTTCACCCTGCTGGACTTACCATATTGATGGCCGTAATGACCATGTCATTCTTGTTTCGAAAGGGATTCTGCGGCTGGATCTGCCCGATAGGGGCATTTTCAAACCTGGTGGAAAAATTATCTCGAAGGACCGGCCTTCTTTTGCGGCTTCCTGCCTGGGTTGACATCCCAATGCTGGGCCTCAAATACCTGCTGCTAGGGTTTTTCTTCTATTTTATTTTTTGGAAGATGGATCCGGAACAGGCAGCGGCCTTCATATCCTCCCCTTACAACATGGCTGCAGATGCAGAGATGCTCCAGTTTTTTCTCTCCCCTTCCGGTGTATCCATGGCAGTCATCCTGGCCCTGGTGATCATATCGTTTTTTCTGAGGAATTTCTGGTGCCGCTATCTGTGCCCCTACGGTGCGCTTCTGGGCATCCTGGCCATAATCGGACCCGTTCAGATAAGACGAAATGAAAACCACTGCACCGGCTGCCTGCGGTGCGAAAAGGCCTGTCCGTCTTCCATCAGGATTACCAGCAAGAAGACTGTACGCACTGCAGAATGCATAGGGTGCATGGAATGCGTTGCCCGCTGCCCGGAAAAGAACTGTCTTATACCAGGCCTGCCCCTTGGAAAAAATGCCCCTGTTTTCCTCATTCCCCTTGGCTGCCTGGCAGTTCTTTTCCTATTCTGGGCCGCAGCCAGGGCTTTCGGCCATTGGGATACCGTGATATCTCCCGAGGTTTTCAGGCAGGTGTACCAGCTGAGACACCTGGCACCTATCTAAACCAAAGGGTCAGGAAATCTCTTCAACACCATAAAGTTTCCACTCAGCGGTACCCTCGGGCCTTGCAAGGGTCCAAACCTCCTGGAACTTGACAGGCTCCCTGTTACTGCCATCTATCACCCTGCCGCTGGCCTCTTCCACGGAATAATCCAGCAGGTTGGCATTAAATCTGATCTTTACGTACTCAAAACCTGACTCCCTGCCGTGATCCACGATTTCAACATTCCTGACAGCGATATTTTCCAGGCGGTTTACTATTCCCCTTGCCTTCATGTCCTGGAATTCCTGCTGGTACTGGGCAAGGAGCTCAGGGCCCAGAAGATCCCTGACTGCATCCAGATCCCTGCGCATCCATGCGGCCTGTACCTTGAAAAAGATGTCCTGTGCCAGTTCCTTGATCTCTTCCTGGTTGAAGGCTGAATGACTCGAAAAGCCGCCTGGAGGCGGTGCATCTATGGTGCCGACTGTGCCGCCCGGAGGTGGTGGAGGCGTGCTGTATCCCGACTGTCCTCCATAACCGTCGCCAGGGCCTATGCCGGGACTCCTGGCGCTGTTTCCAGGCCTTGAAAAAAATTTCTTGTAAAAAAAATACCCGATGCCCCCGATGATAAGAAGCTGGAAAAGTCCTATACCAGAGCCCCCTATGCCTCCTCCCGCATGCACGAGGCTGCCGAAGAGCAGGGAGCCCAGGAAACCGCCGAGAAGGCCCCCTCCAAGCCCTCTCAGGAAACTGCTGCCACCCCGCGCACCGACACGCCTCGAAGGATTTGCAGTATAGGGACGTATAGCAGACCTTGAACCGCTGAAACTCCTGGAGCTTCCAAAGGACCGCCCGCCTCCCCTGGCACGTGCATCTACCACAGAATCGGCGTAGAATGCCGCCATGGATACAGTGAACAGGATCACGGAGATCAGGACCATCATCCTTTGTGAATTCATAAAAATCCCCTTTAAATCTGTTATTATGTTTCCCACACGGGCAAAGGGCATGATAGCCGCATCCAGACCTTCAGTCAAACGGCTGCCAGGACTTTAAAAGTGAATCATCCAGGTTAAAAGGAGATTTAAATGGTATACAAAAGCCTCAGGGACTGCCTTCTGGACCTTGAAAAACATGGCCATCTTGTGCGGGTCAGAGAGGAGGTTTCACCCCATCTTGAGATGGCGGAAATCCAGCGCAGGGCCTATGCTGCAGGGGCCCCGGCCATCTATTTTGAAAGGGTCAGGGGGTGTACTTTCAAGGCGGTCTGCAACCTCTTCGGCACCATGGAGCGGTGCGAATTCCTGTTCAGGCACTCCCTCGAGCGGGTAAAATCCTTCATGAGGTTCAAGGCAGACGCCCTTTCAGAAATCAGGGGCCTGGACGGTTTGCTCAGGCTGGCCGCCCTTCCCCGTACTGCCCTGACCTGTCTGCCCCTTCAAGTAGGCACCGGCCCGGTTCTGGAACGTGCAGGCAGGCTCTCATCCCTTCCTCAGATCACGGGCTGGCCGGACGACGGCGGGGCATTCATCACCCTGCCGCAGGTCTATTCTGAAGACCCGGAAAAACCAGGGGTGATGCACTCAAACCTCGGCATGTACAGGATACAGATCTCGGGAAACAGGTACATGCCGGACCAGGAAGCAGGTCTTCATTACCAGATCCACAGAGGCATAGGAGTTCATCATGCAAAGGCCCTGGAAAAGGGCCTTCCACTGAAGGTCAGCATATTCGTGGGAGGGCCGCCGGCCCACACGGTGGCCGCAGTGATGCCGCTTCCCGAGGGCATTTCAGAGCTGATGTTTGCCGGCATGCTGGGAGGAAGGAGATTTCGATACAGCTACAGGGACGGCTTCTGCATATCAACAGAAGCAGATTTCTGCATAACCGGCACGGTTGATACCAAAAGGACCCTGCCGGAAGGCCCCTTTGGAGACCATCTGGGCTATTACAGCCTGGTCCATGAATTTCCATACCTGAAAATCCATAAGGTCTTTCACAGGAAGGATGCCATCTGGCCTTTTACCGCCGTGGGCAGACCGCCCCAGGAAGACACCGTGTTCGGAAAATTCATACATGAAATAACCGCACCTGTTGTACCTGCAGAGATACCCGGCCTCCATTCAATCCATGCAGTGGACGAGGCAGGAGTACACCCGCTGCTCCTGGCCATTGGAAGCGAAAGATACGTTCCCTACAGGCAGCGCGAACCCATGGAACTTCTTACAATTGCAAATGCATTACTTGGTTTCGGCCAGTGCTCCCTGGCAAAGTATCTCTTTATTGCAGCAAAAGAGGATAACCCGGAGCTTGATATAAAAAGGGTGGATGATTTTTTTGTCCACATACTGGAAAGGGTTGACTGGTCCAGGGATCTCCACTTCCAGACGAGAACCACCATAGACACCCTTGATTACACGGGTACTGGTCTCAACCGGGGATCAAAGCTGGTGGTTGCAGCAGCAGGTGAGAAAAAAAGAATCCTTGCATCTGCTGTTCCAGATGACCTGTCTCTGCCCCGGGGCTTTTCCGACGCCATGCCGGCAATGCCTGGTGTCTTGGTAATGAAGGGGCCACCATTTTCATCCTACAGGGAAGAAAAGGTCAAACTTGGCATTTTAACAGAACACCTTGAGGGTTCGCTGAAATCCGACTCCATACCCCTGGTGGTGATAGCAGACGACTCCAGGTTCACGGCACGAAACCTGGCAAACTTCCTATGGGTCACCTTTACCAGGTCCAATCCATCCCATGACATTTACGGTACAGGCAGTTTCTGCCAATATAAGCATTGGGGATGCGGCAGGACCCTTGTGATAGATGCACGCATGAAGCCCCACCATGCCCCTCCTCTGGTTGAAGACCCGGCTGTATCAAGGCGGGTGGATGAGCTGTCAGCCAGGGGCAGATCCCTTCATGGCGTCATATAAACCGGGGCCGGAACCAGCTGTTCCTGGGCGGAGCCGGAGCAGCCATGCTATCAGATGAGCACTTCTGACAGGTAAAATATACATGAAAACACGTGGTTCCTTTCTCAAAAGACTTCCGCCGCTTCACATACAGATAGCCGCAGCCATGCTGCTTGGGGCCGCATGCGGAATCTTTCTGGGCCCGGATGCAGCCCTGGCAGGAATTCCTCTTAAATCTGTATACCATTTCCTGGGAACGGCCTTTATCAATGCCCTTAAGATGATCATCGTCCCCCTGATACTTTCATCCATTATCACCGGTGTTACAGGGATGAAAAGCGGGGAGGAACTGGGCCGCATGGGGGCCTTCACCATTGTCTATTACATGGTTACCAGCCTTGCAGCCATTCTTGCCGGTCTCTTCCTGGTTCAGCTGATTAAACCCGGCCTCATAGACGGCCTGCCGGTTGGTCATGACCTGGGACTTGACAGCCTGTCACAGGAAGTAGTGGAAAAAATCAGCAGTCACCACAGTTCAGAGCTGGCCAACGTCTTCCTGAGGATGATCCCCACCAATATCTTCAAGGCAGCGGCAGAAGGACAGATGCTTGGAATCATATTTTTCGGGGTCATTTCCGGGCTCGCTCTTCTGAGGCTTCGAACAGAACGGGCCATTCAAACAGTTACCCGGTTCTGGGACGGACTTTTCAAGGTGATGATGCTGATGACCGAATGGATCATGAAATTTTCCCCCATAGGCATATTCGGCCTGGTGGCAGGAGTGACAGCCTCCACAGGAGTGTCGGCATTTTCTTCCCTTGCCTGGTTTTTCACCACGGTCATCGCTGCCCTTGCCCTGCACAGCCTGATCACACTGCCTGCCCTACTGATATCCTGGGGTATAAATCCATTGAAACATTCAAAGGCCGTGCTTCCTGCCCTGGTAACTGCATTTTCAACGGCATCTTCCTCGGCAACACTGCCTGTGACAATGGAATGCCTGGAAAAGACAGCAAGGATCCCAAACCGGATCACCTCGTTTGTTCTTCCCCTTGGGGCCACAGTCAATATGGATGGTACGGCACTGTATGAATGCGTTGCAGCCATGTTCCTGGCCCAGGCCTACGGGCTTCATCTTTCCTTTGCTCAGCAGTTCACCGTGGTTCTCACTGCGCTTCTTACTTCTGTAGGAGTGGCAGGGATACCTGCAGCAAGCCTGGTAGCCATTGCCGTTATACTTGGGACCATAGGCCTGCCCGCCGAGGCCATCGCACCCCTGCTGGTGGTGGACAGGGTCCTGGATATGTGCAGGACAAGCGTAAATGTCTTCAGCGATTCCTGCGGCGCTGCCATCATTTACCGCATTGAAAAAGACACTGCACCCCGCCTTTCCCGAAGAGAAGGCGCAACATAAAAAAACGCTTTCTCAATACCGGAAAAGCGCCTTTCCGCCGGGATTTTTCCCTTGTCAACCAGAATTTGATTGGGAGCATTCCCTGTTTCCCTCTGGACACGGAAGGGCAGGGATCGGCGCATTTCTTTCAATGTTCACCAGGCCGCTTTGCAGATTTCAAATTCTTCGCGAGTACAGACATCGCCAATCTCAGCGGCTTGAGTGCGGCTGAAGTTGGCTTCCTTGTGGTGAAACCTTTAAAACACACCTTCCTTGCCAGTGGCATAAATGGCTGGGACAAACCGGGATTGTCAAGAGGCGCTTTCATCTTATATGCGCATGTCAGGCCTTGAACATTGAAGGGCATTCCAGGTGACGTAAATCACCCTTTTAGGATCAGGCCACCAGGTCGAGCTGCTGGATTGTCCCGGCTGTGCCGTCTTCTCGAATGAAAAGGCCCGTGGAGCCGATCCTTCCCAGAAGGTTGTTCTCCTGGTCCTTCAAGTCAAAGGCAGAATCTGCACTTCCAAGATAAAGTGCACCGATACCCACCTGCCCCAGGGCAAGAAGGTGGTCGTTTCCTTCCCTGTCTTTTTCCCAGATGCGGAGCCTGTGGTAGATGGGGTCATTGTCATCTATGAAATTGTTGCCGTCTGCGTCAAATTCTGCCAGTTCGGTAAAGCCGTTGCCTGTCATGGCTCCGAAAAGTTCCCTTCCGTCATTGATCTTGCCGTCCATGTTCCTGTCCAGCACCAGGAATCCGGAACCCGGCCTCACAAAGGCTATCTGTTCACTTCTGCCGTCGGCATCTATATCAAAGGAAAACCTGGTGGAGGTAAGTTCAGCTGCATTGCCAGAAAAATTTACTGAAAGGGGATCCTTGAGGGCATCTCCGGCCCTGATCTGAACATGCTGTTCACTGTAAAACTCCCTGGTCATGTTGAGGTCAACCTGGAATTCTATCTGTCTGCCGTCCTCGGTAGTTATGGAACCAGAGGCCGAAAAGGTCATTTCCTGGTATTCATAATGTGATTCATAGGAATCGTATATCATGGCAAATCCAGAGGAAACCTCCTGGTCTTGGGATTCTCCGGCAGCATCGGCCGGCGACATGATTTCATCAGGCGTGGTAACCTTGATCTTTTTTCCCGTAAGCTTTTCAATAAGGGCCTTGAGGATATCCAGCTTCAGCTGATCAATGGAAGAAGGTCTGGCAGACTGAACTTTTGCACATTTTGGAACAGGCCTTGCCCGTGCTGCCTTACTGGATAGGGAAACAGTGACTGGCGGATCGTTTCCGCCATCCTGCCCCAAACCAGCATGGGCCGCCTGTTCAGGATTTATTCCTCCATGGGGCAACTGCCGCCTGCCTGCTGTCCAGAGGGTGAGGGATTCGCGTCGTTCGTGGTGTTCGAGTGCAGAGGTTTCAGAACCAAGCTTAATGGATGAACTTGTAATCTTCATATTGAGCCTTCCCTGGCATGTTTTTTTGAATAAAGATGATACAGGCCTTCCTGCCTGTTTCTGCTCATCATCCTTGTTATTTCCAGAATCGGCCTTAACCTGAGAATAACTTAAATTTCGCACAATGGAGGAAAGGCGGCTGAAAGGTCACAGGTGCCTGGGACCTGGTTGAACCCAAAGATGTTGCCAGGGCTTTTAAATGGCAAAAGCTTCTGATAATTGCTAATATACCCGCAGGAAAATGAAAAACATAAAACCAGAAAGTGAAAAGGTCGGGTATTCAGCCCTTATTTCCACTGATTGGAACGAATGCCTCTCACCCATGGGGCCCTTCGACCCGATTATATTTGCTTATCCCGAGCTTGGGCCCAGACTTGGAGATATCTTCCGGGAGTATACATCCAACAGAATCACGCTGAATAAAGCCGTTTCAAGACTCAGGGAACTCATGCCCGCCCCCCTGACCATCGGCGAGATGGATGCCTACCTTGACAGCCATTTTGAAACCTACAAAGGGGTCCCGGAGCTTATGAATTGGTGCGGTGAAAACTCTGTGCTCTTCATGATAAATACCACGGCTTCCATAGGTTTTTTCCAACGTGTTTTTGCCAAGGGCCTGCTGCCGAGCATCCCTGCCCTTTCTGCCCATCCTGGAATCCGTTTTGACCCATCAAGAACTGACCCTGAAGAAATCTACGAACTACACGAGATCACTGATAAATCAATTAATACAAAGCGTGCAGCCGCAATCCACGGAGTTTCCTTCAACAGGATAATGATTATCGGAGACAGCGGAGGAGACGGCCCTCATTTCCAATGGGGAGCCAAGGTCGGGGCGTTCCTGACAGGAAGCATGACCAAGTGGTCCCTGGAAAGCTACTGTCGGCAGAGGGGGATACGAATCAATCTGTATTTCGGGCCAAGGTACCTGGAAGGCGAAAAAAGGAACAGGGCCGAAGAAATGTCCACAGACTTCAGAAAACTCGAGGATGTTGTCAGGAAACTGTTGGACTGATACCCTTTACTTAAAAACCTCGCCCTTCCCAATTGTCTGTATTCAAGAGGAAAACCATAAAGCATCGCAGAAATAAAAAACGCAAAAGGCCCTTTAAGCGTCTGCCTGTCAAACCCGAGCTCCTGGCACCAGCCGGAAACCATGACTCTTTTTATGCTGCCATGGAAAACGGGGCTGATGCAGTCTATTGCAGCCCGGCCATTTTAAATGCCAGGGCCTACGGCAAAAATTTTTCCATTGGTGAAATCGGGCAATTAACCGAAACCGCACATTCCAGGGGCAGAAAGATATTCATTGCCCTGAATTCCCTCATGAAGGAGGCGGAAATCCCACAGGCCGTCAGGCTTCTTGCCGCAATGGAGGAAATGGGGGTGGATGCGCTGATCATCCAGGATCTTGGTGTATGGCGCATCTGCCGCAAGTACTTTCCCGGGCTCAGGCTGCATGCCAGCACCCTCATGACCATTCACAACAGTGCCGGTGTTCAGGCGGCAGAACGCATGGGCTTTTCCAGGGTAGTCCTTGCCAGGGAACTGACATTGAAGGAGATCGCATCCATAACCAGGACCTGCCAAGCTGAACTGGAGGTATTCATACACGGGGCAATGTGTTTTACCATGTCTGGAATGTGCCTGTTCAGCAGTTACTTTGGCGGACGCTCGAGCACCAGGGGAAGATGCGTCCAGCCATGCAGGAGACGCTATACGTGGAAGGGGAGACCCGGCACCTTTTTTTCCATGGATGACCTGTGCGGCCTGGAGACTGTGCCGGAACTGGCAAGACTGGGCATAACCTCTCTCAAGATTGAAGGCCGCCTGAAACCGGCGGACTACGTGGCCGCAGTCACCCGGGCATACAGGATGATCATTGATGCGGATCTAAATTCCTACCAGCACGTGTTGGAAAAGGCGCAGCAGATACTCCAAAAGGCAATGGGACGGCCTGCATCCACCGGGTATTTCCTTTCAGAAAATCCCCGTTCAGCCATCTCTCCAACCAGGACCGCCAATACCGGGCAATACATGGGCCGGATCTCCGGAGGCCAAAATGGATGGCTGCATCTTGCAGGCCCGGGCTCCATAGATCCCGGTGACATGCTCAGGGTTGTAAAAGCAGAAAAAGATCTCCAGTTTTCCTCAAGATGCCTTGAGGTAAAAAGAAGACGGAAACAAAGCTCCTTCAAGCTTGAACGCATACCCTTGGAAGCAGGCCGAAGACTTTCGGGAGCATTGGTATTTAAGACTTCATCTGCTGAAAAAGTGGATAACAAATCCCAGCGCAGGCCAGCCGGGGACAGCATGGGCCAAAAATGGAAGATGCCTGCCAGGGCACAGAAAAAAGCAGATGAAATAACAAGGAAAGTCTCCGGGGGCAGGAAGGCTGGCAGGCGTCATAAGAAAAAGACCGGAAGGCCGGAAATCTACCTTAAGCTTTCCTCTGCTGATGACCTTCGGATTCTGGGGAAACTGGATGTCAAGGCGGTTATCCTTGAGCTTTCACCTAAAAACATTCGATCCATTGCACGAAGACTGCCCAAGTCCCTTTCCAGGGAAAAAATCATCTGGTCCCTTTCTCAAGTGTTGTTTCAAAAGGGCCTCGGCGAGACTGCAAAACAGGTAGACATGCTCATGAGGCAGGGTTTCAGGAATTTTCAGGTCTCAAACCTTTCTCACCTGACTCTTTTTTGGCAAAACCGGCAAGGCAGGCGGGCCAGCCTCTACGGCTCCTATGAGATGAATATTCTAAATTCCCAGGCAATCAAGGCTGCAAAATCCCTTGGTGTCTCAATATGCCATTTCTCCATTGAAACAGACATTTCAAACATGCATGAAGCGCTTTCGGCCTGCGGAGAAAGGGCTTTATTCTCCGTGTTTGGTTTCATTCCTCTTTTCACATCACGCCTCAGACACAGGATCTATGACTCAAAGGTTCCTGTAACAAGTACAAGGGGCGAAAAATACCTCTGGAAAGGATGTGGAGATACCGGCCGGCTGTTTGCCAAGGCGCCTTTTAGTGCACTGGACCTTCAGGAAGAACTCCTGGAAGCAGGGGCAGAAAAATGGATACTGGATTTCAGCCGTCTTCCCGGGAACAGCCGGATTCCTCCAAGGCTTCCCCCTAATCTCAAAACACTTTCATCCAAGTTCAGGGGCAGAAGCTTCAATCTGAAGGGAAAACTCCAATAAAAAAGAGCCGCATCAATCTCTTGACACGGCTTTGAATCTTTGAGCTGCGGTGCCTGACTTCCAGAAGAAGGCTTAAGGAAGCAGGCACCTTCTGTCAGCTGCGTTGGCTTAAGGGACTATTCCGCCTTCTTCTTCTTGGTCTTCGTAGTCTTACCGCCGGCAGCGCCCTTTGCGCCCCTGGGTCCTCTCGGACCACGTTCTCCCTTTTCGCCCTTGGGCCCCGGAGGTCCTTCCGGACCCGGAGGTCCCTGCGGTCCAGGCTCGCCCTGAGGACCTGGAGGTCCGGGTTCGCCCGGAGGTCCCTGCGGCCCTTCCGGACCAGGCTCACCCTTATCTCCCTTTTCACCCTTGGGTCCCGGAGGTCCTTCTGGGCCTGGAGGTCCCTGTGGTCCCGGAGGTCCTTGAGGTCCGGGTTCGCCCTGTGGTCCTTGTGGTCCTTCCGGACCCGGAGGTCCCTGCGGTCCAGGCTCGCCCTGAGGACCTGGAGGTCCGGGTTCGCCCGGAGGTCCCTGCGGCCCTTCCGGACCAGGCTCACCCTTATCTCCCTTTTCACCCTTGGGTCCTGGTTCACCAGGAGGTCCCTGGGGACCTGGTTCACCCTTTTCACCCCTGGGACCAGGAGGTCCCTGTCTGCCAGGAGGCCCTGGTTCACCCCTTGGGCCCCTAAGTTCGCCAGACGCTATGGCATCCCTGATCTCCTGTATCTCTTTACGAAGAGATGTGATCTGACGATACGCCATGATACCGAAAATGCTCAGCCCTATGGCTACAAGTGCAATAATAACTGCCATTTTCCCTCCTTCGGTCCAGAAAAATTAAAATACCTGATAAAAATGCCTTTACTTTTAGAAATCGGCCAGGAGAATCAACCCTCGTCTCCCAGTATCAGCCGAAAATTGAAGTTAGACCAGCATATTTTCCATGTCAACAACAAAATATCAAATAAAACCAACAGGTGTGCCCTATTCATCCTATTGTAAAAATCTATACGTTTATCGAACAAGAGACTGCGTCCGGCACCCTGGGAAGAGTGACCAGGAAAACAGCACCGCCTTCAGGGTTGTCCCTGACCTCTATGGTACCGCCATGAAGCCCCACGGACTGCCTGGCGATGACCAGTCCCAGCCCTGTGCCCGGGGTGTCGGTGGCAAGTCTTTCAAACTGCTCAAAGATCTTTTCCTTATATTCATCCGGTATCCCCGGGCCGAAATCCTTTATTTCCACGGAAAGTTTCCTACTGTTCGCCCAGACAGAAAGCACCAAGCGGCCACCGGTGCCCCCATATTTGATCCCGTTTACCAGGATATTCTCGAATGCTGTCTTCAGGATGGGCAGTCCCTTGACCATCAACCTGGGTGGAATATGTGTTTCCAAACTGACCCCTGACTGCTTCAATACAGGTTCCAGCTTCTGAATTATGCTCGTAAGCAGCATGGAAATGTCCATGTCCTGGAAAACCAGGCGGGAGGCAGTCATCACCTTGGAGAGCAAGTCAGCATCCTGGATGAGCTGGAGGATATGGGTAGAACATTGATATATGTCTTCTATGTCTTCCCTGAATCTGCCCAGCTGCTCAGGTTCTTCCAGAAGATATTCAGCCGTATTCAAGATGGCCCCCACTGGTGTGCCGAGGTCATGGCGGACCATGCGGAGAAGCAGTTCCCTGATGCGGTTTACCCGCTCAAGTCTTTCAGCAGTTTCCCTGAGCTCCTGCTCCATCTGCTTCCTTTTGGTAATGTCACGCAGGATTTCAAGGGCAGCAAGTATCTTTCCATCTTCGCTGAAAATCGGAGATGCCGTGGAATGAAGTATGATCTTCTTGCCGTGCTGCTGTTCTCCAATAGAGGATTCGTGCTCATGCCTGCAGCCGTCTTCAAAGACCCTCCTCACCGAGCAGTGAGGACACCTGTGCTCAAGACCGTGCAGCCCGCGGTAGCAATGCTCACCTATCCGCAGCCGCGGAAACCACTGTCGGCTGCGCTTGTTGCGCAGTATTATGCGCATATCCGGAGACAATATGTGAATAATGTCCGGTGCAGCATCGATAAGAGGCTGATAAACAGCCAGTTTTCTCTTCAGGGATTCCTCCATGTACAGAACTGCGGGCACCTCGGTTCAGGGTATCATGCCGTAGGATTTAAAGGCCTGTCCTGCTGACTGTCTGCCCTTTATACTTTTTATCCTTTCCCAGAAGCAGCGCCTGGCCTCAATGGAGGCCCTGGACAGGGCTTTTTGAATGCTGGCAGGGATCCACCAGTCCGAATAGTAATTCCGGCTGAGGCGCTCCAAGACCTGGTCATCCCAATCATCCGGGGCGGGATTCAAAAGGCTCATGAATCTCGGGCCTTCCTGGTAGACCTCCTGGCTGCCGTATTGGGGCACATAGTAGAAATAAGCCATAACCTGGTCATGCCACCACGAATTGAATGTACCCGACAGGCGGTAGTTTATCACGGGAATATATATGCCCTTGCGGACAACAGGCCTTGCCGCATAATACTCAAGGCCTAAGCCGGATACGACTGAATCCAGAGAAAAGTAGCCGTTTGGCGTGGAATGTCCTGTCCAAGGGGAGTAAACCCCACTAGGCTCTATAACGTAGAGGTCCAGGTCGGCCACGAAGCTTCCCGGAGGGATGCTGCTCCAGTAAACCCCCAGCAGGAAACCACCTTCTGCGGCCTCCTCATCAGGTATCAACCCTGTCTCTCCGGAAAATTTCTGCACAAACTCCAGCCAATCCGGCGCTTCCTGAACTGCCTGAACCTGTGCATACTGGTCAAGCTCTCCTTGCACAAGCTCCCTGCCAAGGGGCATGAAGATGCTCAACCCATGTGAGCCGGAAAGATCTGAAGAGCCGGCCAGCACGGAGACGTATTCTGCATTATGAAAACCATGCTTTATGACCACACTGTCGTAAAGAAACTCCTCCAGGGCCGAAGCCTCTGCCAGGATTTCACCTCCTGCACCTGCCTCAATAAGGCGTGCAAGAAAATCACCCAGATCTATACTTCCCGGAAGCTCCGGAAAGGCCTGAACAGCCTGCCTGATATCGACAAGCTTGTCCTTCATATCCTCAAAGGAACCATTCATAAGACCGGCAAGCCTGTTGATCCTTTCAGTTAGTTCCTGAAGTGACGCGGTGTCAACGGCAGACTTGGTGACACTTAGATCCATGACGCCGGAATTCTGGTAAAAGCCCAGATAATCATCCACTATCTTTTCTGCCACAGCTCTTCCGTCCATCCATGGGTGTGAAATGATATCAGAAAGTATCAGCCCGTAGGGATCTCCGCTGGCAGGTTCCGTGGCCTGGGAAAAGGTGAGAAAGGACGACCAGTCCTTTACTGCATGGGCCACCTCCCACATGCCCATGAGACAGGCATCGAATTCAATCACGTCAAACCTGGTTCCCGCAGCAGCCAGAGCCTGGTTGAGCTCGGAAAGGGACATAAAGGAATGGGAGCCGGCATCTTCCAGTATGCCCCTGACAGGCGCGCTCATCCCGTTTTCAGCCCCTGTCCCGTTTTCCTGCCCGCCGATCCATCCAAGACCGTGATCCCACAGCACAAGCATGTAATGCTCTGCAGGAAAGGCTGAAACCGCCCAGGAGATAAAGGCGGCCAGCTCATTGGGAGAGGCCATGTCGGCATTGTATCCAAGGGGATAATCCTCCAGCCATCCCTGCCTGACCATGAACCTGTGAGTATATCCGTCGGCAAAGCTGAATTGACCGGAAAAGCCGACATCGGCCTGCACCACAACATTGACATCATCTGTAGAGCCTGCGCTCTTCATCTCTTCCAGGTCTGCCTCAAGGCTCTGGGCAAGGTTGTTTTCTCCGGCCATGTAAACCATGACTGTCCACCTGGCCTGGGCACCCGGACACCTGCCTGGCAGGACCAGGTGCGTTATCAACAGAAGGGAAACGATAAGTAAGGCATGTTTTTTCATGGGCTTTTTTATTTGTTATCGGTACTGCTTGAGAAAAACCCCGGGAAACAACATCAGAAACCTCAACAATGCCCCTGAAATTGCAACCAGGCTGCCGACCCTGAAGGGGGTAGTATCATATTTAAGATAAAGCCTTGCCGCACTCTTGTGAAAGTGAAAATGCGTCAAAAAGGGCACCTTGGTGCTGGAGCTTCCTGCAGCATGCCTGACAGGCCCCATGCCCGGGTGGTATATGATCTTCCAGCCGCATTTTCGAAAACGGGTACACCAGTCACAGTCCTCCCAGTACATGAAAAACCCCTCGTCCAGGAGGCCGGCTTTCCTTATGGCCGAACGTCTTACCACCATGCAGGCCCCTGAAACCCAGTCCACCTCCTTGGGCCCATCCTGGCAGGACCGCGCGGTAAGATTCCTGCTGGAGACGGCATTGGCTGGAAAAATCCTGGTAAGAAGCGAGGTCCTTCCAAAAAAGGCAGTATGCAGCCCTGGAAAGGCCCTTGCAGATGCCTGAACCTGTCCGTCGGAATCCAGAATCCTCGGCCCCAGGACTGCGGTGTCGCAGTGTTCTTCAAGCCATTCCATGGCCCTTTGGAGAAAACCCTTTATTACCAGACAGTCGGGATTCAGAAGCATTATATAGGGTGAAGCGGTTTCAGAAATTATCTGGTTGCATGCCCTTGCAAACCCGATATTCTCCCTGTTCTCTTTCCAGACTACATCCGGAAAGCTCTCCCTCAGGCGGGATGGGATTTCGATGCTGCTGTTTTCAACTACGTGAATCCGCCCGAGGGCATCCTTTTCTGCCTGGTAAATACTGTCCAGACATAATTCAAGTTCAGGATAGCAGTTGAATCCAACTATGCCCACATCGCAGGTTATTCCATTCCCCATTTTCTAAGCTTGTGCCTCAAGGTCTTCCTGTCTATACCCAGGAGTCTCGATGCCTCGCTCCTGTTCCAGCTGGTCTTTTCAAGAACCGCCAGGATATGCCTTTTTTCTGCCAGCCCGAGGCTCAAATCCTCGGGGGGAGAATCCACTGCTGCCCCAGCGGAGGTGCCACGAGACTGCCTCTTGAGTCTTTCACCTATCCTTATCCCTGCCAGGGGAAGATCATCCACGTCGATTATATTTCCCCCGGCAAATATGACCAGTCTTTCCATGATATTTTCAAGTTCCCTGACGTTTCCGGGCCACCGGTACTCTTCAAAAAGCGCCAGGACCGCCGGGGTGACGGCAAGTCTCGGTCGGTTGTATTTTTTGCCGAAGACCTCCAGGAAATATCTCACGAGTTCAGGGATATCTCCCCTTCTTGCCCTGAGAGGCGGGGTCCTCAAGGCCACGACGTTCAGCCGGAAAAAGAGATCCTGCCTGAAAGTGCCCCTTTCCACCGCCCTCCTTAAGTTCTTATTTGTGGCCGCAATGATCCTCACATCCACCTTGGTGATCCTGTGGCTGCCCACCCTGCTGATCTCCTTTTCCTCCACGGCCTTTAGAAGTTTTGCCTGGAGCTCAAGGCTTACATTCCCGATTTCATCCAGAAACAGGGTGCCGCCACTTGCAAGCTCGAATTTTCCGATCTTGTTTGTCTCTGCGCCGGTAAATGCTCCCTTGACATGGCCGAAAAGCTCGCTTTCAAAGAGGGTCGAAACCAGGGTCGAGCAGTCAACAGAGACAAAGGGATAATCCCGCCGGCTGCTGTGCTCGTGGATAAACTTGGCAAGCAGCCCCTTGCCTGTACCGCTTTCACCGGTAATGAGGATGGTGCTGTCCGTGGGGGCCACCCTTTCCACCTGTTCAAAAAGGGCCTCCATCTCTGTGCTGCCGCCGACTATTCGCTTCTCACCTTCTTTCCGTTTCAACTCCTCCTTCAAGTAGAGGTTTTCAAGGGCGAGCCTGTGGGCAGCAATATTTCTTCCCACTATCAGCCTGAGTTCATCTGGTTCAAAGGGCTTGGGCAGGAAATCATTGGCGCCGAGCCTCATGGCCTCCACGGCATTTTGGATGGTCCCGTAGCCGGTTATGACAACTATGGGGACACCAGGGTCTCGATCCCGAATCTTTCTTATGAGATCCAGGCCATGATAGTCAGGAAGCTTGAGATCCAGGAGCACCAGGTCAAATTCGTACCTATCCATCTTTTCCAGGCCCTCTGCACCGGTGGAACTTTCGGTTACCTCGCTGCCGCTCCTGGAAAGGACCTGGCAGCATCCATCCCTTATGGCCATGTCGTCATCTATTATGAGGATCCTGTCCTTCATGAATCCATCCCCGTGTTGTCAAGGGGCAGTGTCACGGTAAAAAGGGCGCCGCCGTGACGTCCGGTTTCTACGGAAATCCTGCCGCCGTGACGCTGAACTATACCGTGGGTTATGGAAAGACCAAGTCCTGTGCCTTCGCCTGACTGCTTGGTGGTGTAAAAGGGCTCAAATATCTTCACCCTGCTTTCCTCTGGAATCCCCGGCCCGGTATCTTCCACCAAAAGCTGTATCCTGGAAGGCTTTCTCAGGCTTCTGGTGGTTACAAGGAGTTCTCCCCTGCCTTCCATAGCCTCTGCGGCATTCATCATGAGATTCAGCACCACCTGTTCAAGCTGTCCGCGGTCACCTACAAGATGAGGCAGGCTGTCCTCGAGGTGGAGCTTCGTATCTACCTCTGAAAATATATGCTGATCACCAATTAGTGAAAACATCTCGTGTATTACGTGATTCAGGTCCACAGGGGCATAACCCCTGGATGAAGAACGTCCGAAATCCAGGAGCCCCTTGGCGATAATCCTGCACTTTGCAGCAAGCTTGATGATTTTCTGAAGATTTTTCTCTGCTTCATGCCCAGGGGGCATATCTTCCTTTATCAGATTTGCATAAAGAAGTATCCCTCCCAGGGGGTTGTTTATCTCGTGTGCAATCTCTCCGGAAAGTTTACCCATTGCAGTGAGTCTTTCCGACTGCAGCATCCTGTCTTCCCAGGATTTCATCCTGGATATGTCCTTTACAATGCTCTGGTAGATCAGGTCATGGTCAACAATGCAGAAGGGGCAGGTGACAAGTTCGGCATCAAAGCTGGAACCATCAAATCTCCTGCCGAGGGCCTGTCTTACCCCTACTCGCGGACGGTAGGATGACCAGGGGGAAATAAACTCCGCCATGAACCTGTCTTCGGCCTTGTCTGCCCGCAGCAGGCCGAACAAGTCAAGAAACGCCTCGTTTACCTTCAGACACCTGTCAGCCGTATGAATAACAGATGGCTGCTGTATCTCCTTCCAGCTCTCCAGGAGGCTGTCTGCTATTTTCATCTCTTGCAGTATCATGGTTACAGTCTAACAGATTTCTTTCGATAATTATAATAGTAAGCGGCCGGGAAACGGAGACTCTATTCTGCGGGACAGATGCGGTATCCTGTGAGTGCTTACTGCGCATGTATACGGCCGGGACTGGTATACTTAATTAGCATGCCCATACGTTGAGGTTTTACAGGACCCTTAAAAATTGAAAAAGCCGCTGCTGAAAAAGCTACACAAACTGGACAGCATCCCCCTTCTTTCCGCTTCCTTAAGAAGACTCATACAGCTGGAAGAAGACAACGAGCTTTCGACACACGAACTTTCAGTAATCATTTTAGATGACTGCGGCCTTATAAACAAGGTGCTGCAAACCGTCAACGCCTTTTATTACAACAGGCTTGGAAAGGAAATAAAAACGGTCACTCAGGCCGTGGTACTACTTGGGTTCAACACGGTTAAAAAGATAGCACTTTCCATGGCCGTGCTGGAACTCATGGGAGAAGATGCAAGTAAAGATGCCATAACCGAGATCGGAAAGGCATTCCTGGCAGCCCGGCTTGCTCAGACCATGGGCAAAGAATACGGGTCTTACGAGCCCGAGGAGATATTCATCTGCACGCTTTTCAGGCACCTTCCAAGGATCGCCATGGCCATAGGCAACCCCGGGCTTCTGGCAGAGATACAAGGGCTGGAGACCAGTAAAAAAAGCGAAGACAGGCTGAAGGCAAAGCGGATGGTAAGAGATCTCGGCTACAAGCTGTGCCGGCACTGGAAACTTCCGAAGACCCTTGCAGGATACCTGGAAGGGTGTGGTTCCATCTCCGGCAGTTCGACTCCTGCATATCGCACTCTTGCAAGGGACGTGTCCCTTTTCGTGAATTTACGGTACAACGGAGGCCCGGAGGACGAACTGATTTCACTGGAGGAAGAATTAACCAAGAATTACCATCTCGAGACAGAATCACTTGATAGAGTGCTGAGCCGTGCATTGAAGGAGACAAAAGAGACCGTCCCGGGCATCAAAGACGTGCTGCACGCCGAGTTTACGGCAATTTCCCCGGCAGGAATTCAGATATCAGAAAAAACCGGCCAGGAGGCAAAAAAGGAAGCAGATGCACTGCTCCAGTCCAGCCTTGAAAAAGAAAGACTTTTTACCGAACTTGTCCAGAACTTGATGAGTTCAATAAACAGCATGGATACAGGCCTTGACCAGATATATCTTCTGGCCATAGAAATTCTGAGACGTGTAATCAACACAGGAAACATCATATTCTGCAAAGTCTCTTCTGACAGGCGCGGATTTTCCGCAGGCTTCGGCATGGGGGATCATGCCGGGCTGTTGAAGCGTACACTCTTCTTTCACCTGGAAGGCTGTGCCAGGGAACTCAGGGATGCATTTATTCATCAGAGAGAAACCATCCTCTGCTGGAAGGACCTGCCAGGCATGGAAGGCAGTGTGCCTGAAAACGTACTGGCAAGACCCATATTGCTGGCTCCCCTTGTCATAGAGGGAACCAATATCGGCTGTCTGATCCTTGATAAAAGTATGGGCAGCAGGTTCCAGCCCGACGAAATCCAAAAGACCTCGATAATCCGCCAGCTGGTTGTCACTGCCACGAGCCTGAGGGCCAGGAAAAGAACATGTGTCACGGCGTGAAGATGGAAGACTAACCGGGGAAAAGATTTGAAATAATCCTGTAGCCTCCCAGCCATGTGCCCACCATGCTGCCCACACCTGGTAGCAGGAAGGCAAGAAACACCTTGAGCAGGTTGTTCTTCCACCAGCCACTTAAAGTTCCCATGTCGGCAGAGGCGTTCTGGATTTCCTTTACAAGGGGCGGCTGCATGAGCGCCTGCACGAAGGCCGTGACATATCCTGCCCCTATCACAGGCGTGAGACTGGTCACTGGAGCTGCGGCAAAGGCTGCGGCCACAGTTGCCGGGTGTGCCAGGGCCGCCACTGCTCCAAGGGCGCAGGCAATGCCGTTGGCCAGTATCCAGTAGAGAACATTGTCTCCGGCAACTTCTGCTCCCCTGTTGAAGGCAATAACCGCAACAGACCCGATGATGACAGCGGGGACGGACCAGCCGGCAGCCTTCCATGCCGGAGACAGGGGAGGTAAGGTTGATATTTCCTCCAGAAGCCCGGTTCTGTCTTCCATGATGGCCTTTTTAATGCCTTCAAGGTGTCCCTTGCCTATGACTGCGACAATCTTCCTGCCTGGTGCCTGCTTGATCTTCTCGGACAGGTAGGTATCGCGCTCGTCAATAAGAACCTTCTTGAGTTCAGGCATGGCGCTTCCAAGCTCTGCCATGAGCTCAGATATGACATCAGACTTCTTCAGCTGCCTCAGCTTCTCCTCGGTGATGTCGGTATCATCAAAGAGGCTCATGAGAAGGCTGGCCATGAGTTTTCCCTTTTTCCAAAGCGGTGTCATCCTCCAGGCCCTGAGCAAAGTGACCCTGACATCCCTGTCACACAGCTCAAGAGGGATTCCCTGGTCCTCGGCAACCCTTGCCGCCTCGATAAGCTCGGTTCCCGGCAGCACCCCCATCTTCTCACCAAGCTTTTTCTGGTAGGAAGACAGGATCATGTTTGCCATGAGGGTTGCAAGCTGTTTTTTCTTTATGATCTTTTTTATATCAAGCTGTTCAAAATGATCCTTCCGGGATATGGCGTCATAGCGCCTCTTGTCCAGCTCAACGCATACACAGTCCGGTTTTTCCCGCTGTATTGTTTCTGTCACAAGATCCACGGATTCCCTTGAAATATGAGCTGTTCCAAGCAGGATGATCTCTTTTCCATCCAGGAAGACCCTGGAGATATCTTCATGTTCAGTGGTCATTACGGTGTCTTTCTTCCTAAATTCCTTATGCCTTTTTAACCGGCTGCTCCCACAACAGTAACTGCGATCTTTCTCTTTCTGGGCCTGTTGTCATGGTTGATGACTACCACCTGCTGCCAGGTTCCAAGCTGAAGCCTGCCGCCGTGCACGCATATGCTGATACTCGGACCCAGAAGCGCTGACTGAACATGACTATGACCGTTTCCGTCATGCCATGCAAGCTCGTGTTTGTAGTCCATACCCCTGGGCGCCATGCGTTCTACAGCATCCTTGAGATCCTCTATCACGCCCGGTTCAAACTCTATGGTGGTCAGGGAACCGGTGGATCCCACTACGTTCAAATGCACAACTCCGTCTCTGATTCGGCTTTTTTCAACTGAAACTGCAATATCATCCGTAATGTCCTGGATATCAGGCCCGGTTTCCATGGCCTTTTCCAGCTGAAAGGTCTTAACGATAAAATCCATGGCTCACCCTTTTAAAAATTTTTGGATAAAATTAATCTTTTTTATTGACAAATTTCTGACTCTCATTTAAAAGTAGTAATCATTATCAAATAGGAAATCAATTCAAATGAGAATGACCAGCCAGAGAGAAATAATACTAGAAGAGCTCCGAAAACTCAAAAGCCATCCCACTGCCGATGAGCTTTACCTGGTGGTCAAGCAGAGACTGCCGAGGATCAGTATTGCAACGGTCTACAGGAATCTTGAAAAGATGTCGGAGGCCGGAATAATCAAGAAACTGGAATACAGCGGCCGGCAGAAACGATTCGATGCAGCCACCCATCCCCATTACCATATCCACTGCATCAGGTGCGGAAGAATTGCCGATGTAAAAACAATTCCGGGCCGTCGTCTAAATTCCATGATCTCAGATGCTTCCGGATATGAAGTGATTGATGACCAAGTGGAATTCAGCGGTATATGCCCAGAATGCCGCAACAGGAAAAATATTAACCAAAATACTTTTAGTTAAAATATTTTTTTATGTTATAAAATTGAAAACAGGAGGAGTGAAAATGGCATGCAAAAGAAAATCCAAGGGTGACAACGGTGCTGTCAAGCTCACTGAGGAGCAGGAGCTGGTCTTGAAGGCTGTTGCAGCCAAGGACTCGCCGGTGTCAACCAAGGAAATTTCAGAAGCAACAGGCCTTGCCTC
The DNA here is from genome assembly GCA_027028245.1 of Deltaproteobacteria bacterium. GTDB lineage: Bacteria > Desulfobacterota > Dissulfuribacteria > Dissulfuribacterales > QOAL01 > QOAL01. The sequence goes on along the minus strand of JALVJO010000169.1, from coordinate 26,898 downwards.
AAAGTCAGTAAGCTGCAGGATTCAGAGCCTGAAGAAAAAGGGCCTGATAGAAAGCCCTGCCAGGTGCAAATACGAAGTTACGGACAAGGGCAAGTCAATAGCAGCCCAGTAAAAAAGCATTTATAAAGAGAAAACACCAAGACGTTAAAGGAGACAAGATATGGCTTCACTCAAGGGTACCAGGACGGAAAAAAATATACTTACGGCATTTGCCGGGGAATCACAGGCCAGGAACAGATACACATATTTCGCCAGCCAGGCCAAGAAGGAAGGCTACGTGCAGATAGCCGCAGTGTTTGAAGAAACGGCAAACCAGGAAAAGGAACATGCCAAGCGCCTGTTCAAGTTCCTGGAAGGAGGAGAAGTGGAGATTGTTGGTGCTTTTCCCGCAGGCACCATCGGGACCACCCTGGAAAACCTGAAGGCATCGGCAGAAGGAGAAAACTATGAACATACATCCATGTATCCGGAATTTGCAAAGATCGCCAGGGAAGAAGGTTTCAATGAAATCGCCTGCGTCATGGAGGCCATTGCAGTGGCGGAGAAGTACCATGAAGAACGCTACAATGCACTTGCCCGGAATATCGAAGAGGGCAAGGTCTTCAAAAAGGATGCACCTGTGAAATGGCGCTGCAGAAACTGCGGTTATGTGCACGAAGGCAACGAGCCCCCGGAAAAATGCCCTGCCTGTGCACACCCCAAGGGATACTTCGAGACACTGGTTGAAACCTTTTGAACCATGTTTATAAAAATAAAAAAATCGTTTTGAAAAATACGCACAAGGAAAAAAGGAGGAGAAAAACATGTGTACCATGGTTACCAAAGAGGCCCCGGATTTTACAGCTCAAGCAGTCATGCCTGATGACTCCATACAGGATGTCACCCTTTCATCTTACAGGGGGAAATACGTCTTGCTCTTCTTTTACCCCCTGGACTTTACCTTTGTCTGACCCACAGAAATAATTGCCTTGGACAAGGCAATCGACAAATTCAAGGAGAAAAACTGCGAAGTGCTGGGAATATCAGTGGACTCACCTTACAGCCACTTTGCATGGAGGCAGACCCCCGTGGAAAAGGGCGGCATAGGCCGCATAAAATACCCGCTGGTTTCAGATCTTAACAAGAAGATATCCCTGTCTTACGGCGTGCTCCTGGAGGATGCCGGAATTGCCCTGCGCGGCCTGTTTCTCATAGACAAGGAAGGCATCATCAGGCACAACCTTGTAAACGACCTTCCCCTGGGCAGGAACTTTGACGAGGCCCTCAGGATCCTCGAAGCACTTCAGCACCACGAATCCGTAGGCGAGGTCTGCCCTGCAAACTGGAAGCCCGGTGAAGAGGCCATGAAGCCCACTGCAGAAGGTGTTGCAGAATACCTGGCCAAGCACGCCAAATAGAAGGTTAAACCCGGTTCTTTTCATCGTTTGAAGAACCGGGAAGTTCAACAACACCAGGAAAAAATGGAGGAAGGAAAGATGCTAAGAAAACTTGCGATTCTGACAGCTTTATTATTGGCTCTGCCCTGCGCGGCATTTGCAGCCAAGATGGGCTGCTGCAAATATGCCGATTTCAAAGAACCCAAGAAGTGCGGCATGTGCCACAGGCAGATCTACAAGGAATGGAAGGACACCCTCATGTCAAAAAGCTATACCCATGAGTGGGACCAGGTGGAGTATTTCAAGCTTGCCCTGCCCCATTCCCAGAAACTCGAAAAGGTGGCAGGCGTAAAGGCCGGCTGCATAGCATGTCACAGCCCACTTGCCTTTCTGTCAGGGGACATTCCGCCAAAACCGGCTCATCAGGACACAAGGGCCAATGAAGGGGTATCCTGCGAGGTCTGCCACAACATAACCGGCACCTCTGAAAAGGTTCCCTTTAATTTCAGCTTCAACATAGAGCCTGGAAACCTAAAACGAGGCCCGAGAAAGGATGCTGTATCCCCCATGCACAAGACGGCATACAGTGAATTTCACAAGAGTGCTGAGATGTGTGCTACCTGCCATGACGAGCAGAGCCCATACGGTGCATGGGTAAAGGCCACCTACAGGGAATGGAAAGAAGGGCCCTACGCCAAGGAAGGTAGGGTTTGCCAGGACTGCCACATGCCCAAGGCCCCTGGTAAGTCTGCCGGAGGCGGCAAGGAAAGAAAGGATGTGGCACACCACACATTCCTGGGTTCCCACTCTGCAACACAGCTTGCAGGAGCGGTTGACCTCAAGATCGAAGGGGCACCAGGGGAAGCCAAGGCTGGAGAAGCCGTCAAGTTCCAGGCAAAGCTCTTTAACGGCAAGGCCGGCCATCCCATACCTTCGGGCTCTACTGAGGAACGCATGCTGTGGTTAGAAGTATGGGCAGTGGATGCAAACGGCAAGAAATACCCTGTACCTGTTTCCAAGAAGGGATTCAAGGGTGAAGAATACACCATCGCTGACTCCTCGGCCATGGCATACCAGGCCATTGGAGAGATCATGGAAATCAAGGATTTCAAGGGCCTGAAAAGGGACGGAAACGTACCTGACGGGGCCAGGATCTTCAGGCACCCCTTCTTCGACCCCAAGGGCCGCATGACGATCTGCCAGTGGTATACCAAGGACAACACCCTTGTTGACTACAGGATCAAACCCAAGGAGACCGTGACTGAAGACTACAGCTGGACCATTCCGGCGGATTTGAAGGGGAAACTGACCATCAAGGCGAACCTGTATTACAGCCAGATACCAAGCTCGGTAGGCGAATTTTTCAAGCTGCCGGAAAGCGAGTACGCACCAATACTTGTAAACAGCACTGAAATTAACCTGAACGTAAGATGACAGGGATAAAACAAAAATGAAAAGACGCGAATTCCTAAAAAACACGGCAATAATCGGCGGGGCTGCCATGTCTTTGGCAGTTCTGCCGGCCACAGGGCGTGCAGATACGGATCAGCCTCCCCAGACCCTTAAGGATCCCAAGAATCCCTCGACCCTTGAGAAGAAACACGTTCCGCTGGTCGAAGCGCCTGCACAGGCAAAAAAAGACGAATGGTTCGATGTAAGGGTCAAGGTGGGTTTCATGATTCCACATCCCTCAACCCCTGGTCACTGGATTGACGAGATCAAGCTCCTTGTCAATGGAAAAGAGGTTAGTGAAATCGACAACCAGGCAGGTGGAATCACCTCTCCTGACGGATGTTTCAGGATAAGGCTGCAGGCTCCTTCTGAACTGAGAGCCGTCATCCGGTGCAACCTGCACGGCACCTGGACAGGAGAGTCTGTCAAGGTAAACGTTATTTAAGAAGACACAGGGGTGTCAGGCAGGCACCCCTTATCCCCCAAAAATATCACGCATCGCAGGCCCGGAGATTTACGGGGCCGTGGTGTTTCGGTCTAAAAAACCGCGAAAAAAGGAGAAAGACAATGACTAAAAAGATGGAAGTATACAAGTGCGAGATCTGTGGAAACATGGTGGAAATGGTTCACGAAGGCGGCGGAACCCTGGTCTGCTGCGGACAGGACATGACTCTTATGAGCGAAAATTCCACTGATGCAGCCCAGGAAAAACACGTTCCTGTGGTGGAAAAGACGGACAAAGGCTACAAGGTCAAGGTTGGAAGCGCGGCCCATCCCATGGAAGACAAGCATTATATAGAATGGATAGAGCTGGTTGCAGGTGACGTTTCACAGCGCCTATTCCTGAAACCCGGAGATGCTCCTGAAGCCTCCTTCTGCACAGATGCCACAGAGGTGACTGCCAGGGCCTACTGCAATCTCCACGGACTCTGGAGGAGCTAAAGGCCATGTTGAGTGAAAAAATGGAAAAGGCCCTGAACAAACAGATCAACGCAGAGATGTATTCCGCCTATCTCTATCTTTCCATGGCATCTTATTTTGAAAGCGTCGACCTGGAAGGCTGTGCCAACTGGATGAAGGCTCAGACCCAGGAAGAGATGATACATGCCATGAAGATCTATGACTTTGTCATAGAAAGGGGCGGCAGGGTACTGCTTGATACCATAAAGGCCCCCCAAAAGGAGTGGGACTCTGCACTGGCCGTCTTTGAACATGCCTATGAACACGAGCAGCTGGTCACAAGCCTCATAAATGACCTCATGAACCTGGCCATTGAGGAAAAGGATCACGCCACCCAGATCTTCCTGCAGTGGTTTGTAAGCGAACAGGTGGAAGAGGAGGCCTCGGCCAGCGGAGTTGTCCAGAAACTGAAGCTCGCCGGTGCAAAAGAAGGCGGCGGCCTTTTCATGGTGGATAGGGAACTTGGCCAGAGGGCCCTTCCAATCCCCATGCCTGCTGCCTAAAAGAGACATGAATATCCAGAAGAACCCGTAAACAGAGCAAGGAGAAAGAAGATGGCAACACCTGAAGAAATGTATCAGTGCCAGACCCTTAACTGCGGTTATATCTACAACCCTGACAAGGGGGACAGAAAGGGTAAAATTCCCAAGGGAACCAAGTTCGAGGACCTTCCTGATGACTGGAAGTGCCCGATTTGCGGGGCCTCCAAGGCCATGTTCAAGCCCTTGGCAGGCCCGGGTTCCGTGGCAGAGGAAAATGCCGAAGCCAAGGCGAATGCATAACCCAGCTGCAGGGGGCGGCCCGGATGGGCCTGCCCTCTGCCCCTTGAAATAAAAAACTTAAAAAAAGAGAGGACAACACCATGAAAAAATACAGATGTTCAGTATGTGGATATATATACGACCCTGAAAACGGCGATCCGGACAACGGAGTTGAGCCCGGGACGGACTTTGAAAAGGTTCCGGACGACTGGACATGCCCTATCTGCGGAGCCTCCAAGGACCAGTTTGAACCTGCAGACTGATGTTTGCTACAAGGAGAAACAGCTATGCAAGTTTATGAGATTAAAAAAGACATCTTCTGGGTCGGCGCAGTGGACTGGCTGGTCAGGGATTTTCACGGATATTCCACCTACCGCGGCTCCACCTATAATGCCTATCTTATGCTCGGCGAAAAGAACGTGCTCTTTGACACAGTAAAGCACAACCTCTGTTCAGACCTGGTGCACAGGATCAGGACGGTTATCGACCCTGAAAAGATAGACTACATCGTGGTAAACCATGTGGAAATGGATCATACCGGCTCCCTGCCCAAGATCGTGGAGATGGTAAAGCCTGAAAAGATCATCTGCTCCAAGATGGGGCACAAGAACCTGCTTTCGCATTTTCACAAGCCGGACTGGCCCTACCATATCATTGAAAACAATGAGTCCATCCCAGTGGGCAACAGGACCATCCAGTTCATGGAAACCAGGATGCTCCACTGGCCTGACAGCATGTTTTCGTACATCCCGGAAGAAAAACTCCTGATCTCCCAGGACGGATTCGGCCAGCACCTGGGCACCAGTGAACGATTCGATGACGAGGTGGATCTTTCCGAGCTCATGTATCAGGCCAAGAAATACTACGCCAACATCCTCTACCTTTATTCGCCCCAGGTGAGAAAGCTCTTGGATCACGTGGCAGAAATCGGCCTTGAAGTAGACATGATAGCCCCGGACCACGGGGTAATCTGGCGCACCCACATCGACAAGATACTCCAGGCATACAGGGATTGGTCCAGCCACAAGGCAGCCAAGAAGGCCCTGGTGGTCTATGACACCATGTGGCATTCCACCGAGATGATGGCAAAGGCTGTTGCCGATGGCATTGAATCCACGGGAACGAGCATGCAGCTGCTGGATCTCAGCGTCAACCATAGAAGCGATGTAATGGCCGAACTCCTGGATGCCAAGGGAATATGCCTTGGGTGTCCCACCCTGAATAACGGGCTGCTCCCGCGCATGGCCGGATACCTCATGTACATGAAGGGCCTGAGACCAGCCCGGAAGCTCGGCGCAGCATTCGGCTCATTCGGCTGGAGCGGTGAATCTGTGAAACACATGAACAAGGCCATGGAAGAGATGAAATTCGAACTCATCCATGAAGGAATAAAGGTCAAGTATGTGCCAACCCATGATGATCTGAAGAAATGCTGGGAGCTTGGAAAACTCATGGGTGAAAAGGTCAAGGAAGCGGTAGACAACCAGTAAACAACGGAGCTGCAGTAGTTATGAAGATAGAAGTTGACAGAAATGTGGTGGAGTTCACGCCTGAATCTCCCCAGGAAGAGGCATCCCTGGAAGTATTGTGGAAGGTGGTTGTTGACTGTTACGGCGACAACAAAAAGATAGTGCCCATGGGCAATTTCGTGCCCGGTCACGACAAGGTAGCCAGGTTCCACATAGAGGGGGTAAAGGGCGGTGCCACCACCTATTCCCAGGAAAAGACAGTGGAAAGGGAATGCACTTATTATTGTTCAGTATGCAACAAGTACATGAACTGCCAAGCAGGCCAGCCGGTCCCCCTTTGCTGCGGCAAGGAAATGGAACCAATGGATTGATATGAGCAGAAAAATAAGGCAGGAGGTCAAGGCCATCCTGAAAGATGGCGATCTCCTGCACCTTCTTGAATTCGTCGAGACAGTACCGCCTAAAAAGGTGGTTCAGCCCCTCATACAGACCTTCTACAAGACAGACTCCCTTCAGCGCTGGCATGCCCTTACTGCCTTTGGCAGGGTGATGAACAGGATCGCAGGCGCCGAGATGGAAGATGCCAGGATCATCATGAGAAGGCTTATGTGGAGCCTCAATGATGAATCCGGAGGCATTGGCTGGGGCGCTCCAGAGGCAATGGCAGAGGCAATGGCCAATAACGCCGTCCTGGCAGAAGAATACAGCCGCATACTCCTTTCCTACATCTGGGAAGAGGGAAATTACCTTGAATACCTGCCCCTGAGACGCGGCGCCCTATGGGGCCTGATGCGCCTTGCCCAGAGCCGCCCGGACATATTCAATGAAATAGACTGTGCCAGGCTGGTAAAGGATTATCTCAAAGACAATGATGCAGAATCACGCGCCCTTGCAGCCCTTGCCCTGGGCTTTGCAGGCAAAAAGGAATTCTGCGATGAAATAGCGAACATGCTTTCTGACAGGAGGATGTTCAAGCTCTACCTTGATATGGAACTAAGGGAAATCTCCGTGGCAGATGCCGCCGCCATGGCCCTGGAGAAGCTGACCTGCTGAAAAGCCGAATATACTTTGTTACAGGCCCCTTCTTTTTCCCGGGCTAAAACCATGCTAATGGCACCCAAGGGGCTTTCTTAGCCTTACAGCCTTGGGGGTTACCTCCACCAGCTCATCGTCGTTCACGTAGGAAATGCAGTCTTCAAGGGTCATCTCAAGATGAGGCGAAAGCACCACTGCCTCGTCGGAGCCCGAGGCCCTCATGTTTGTCAGCTTCTTTCCCTTGGCCGGATTCACCACAAGGTCTGATGCCCTACAGTGCTCACCTATTATCTGCCCCTTGTAAAGCTCCTGACCCGGTCTTATGAAGAGTTTGCCGCGGTCCTGGAGGTTGAAAAGGGCATAGGCCACGCTGGTGCAGTTTTCCTTTACTATCATGACCCCGCTTGTTCGGTTCTGTATCTCCCCGGCATAAGGTCCCCAGTGTGAAAACACGTAATTCATTGTTCCCATGCCCCTGGTATCTGTAAGAAACTGGGAGCGATAGCCCAATAGGCCCCGGGTGGGGATCTTGAATACCATGCGTACCATGCCGTTTTCCACCTGCATGTCCTCGAGCACGCCCTTAAGCCTGCCTAGTTTTTCAATGACTGCTCCCTGGTAATTCTCATCCACGTCCACTGTAAGTTCCTCGTAGGGTTCCAGTGTGCGGCCGTCCTCTTCCTTCATTATCACCCTGGGCCTGGAAACCTGGAATTCATACCCTTCTCTTCTCATCTTTTCTATGAGAATGGAAAGATGAAGCTCTCCCCTGCCCGAAACCCTAAAACCCACTCCTTCCGCCAGGGGCTCAACACGAAGGGCCACGTCTGCCAGTGTCTCCCGGGCAAGCCGCTCCTCCAGGTGCCGGGATGTCACGAACCGGCCGTCCTGCCCGGCAAAGGGTGCATCATTGGGAATGAAATTCATGGAAATCGTAGGGGGATCAATCTCTATAAGGGGAAGTGGCCTAGGGTCCTCCGGGTCTGTGAAGGTCACCCCCACGGTAACGTCTTCCATGCCTGCCACTGCTATAATATCGCCTGTAAATGCCCTTTCCAGGGGAACCTGCCTGTTGCCTTGGAAACCAAAGATCTTGGTAATCCTTACAGGCCCTATGCTTCCGTCCCTTCTTGCCACCACCACTGAATCGTTGATGCTGAGTGTGCCGTTGACAAGCTTCCCGATACCGAGCCTGCCCAGATAAGGCGAATAATCTATGGTATTGATCTGCAGCTGAAGGGGGTTTTCAGGGTCTCCCGTGGGAGGAGGGACATGTTTTAATATCATCTCTGAGACAAGCTCCATGCCCCTTCCGGGAACAGGTGTTTCCTCCGGGTCAGAGACCATACAGCCAAGCTTTGCAGAACCGTATACCACTGGAAAATCAAGGGTCTCATCGGGAGCATCAAGCCTGGCAAGCAGGTCAAACACCTGGTCCACACACCAGTCGCAGCGTGCCGCATCCTTGTCTATCTTGTTCACCACCACCAGGATGGGCAGGTTTGCCGCCAGGGCCTTTTTGACCACGAAAAACGTCTGGGGCATTGGGCCTTCCTGGGCATCCACCAGCAGCAGTGCACCGTCTGCCATGCGCAGCACCCTTTCCACCTGGCCTCCGAAATCTGCATGTCCCGGGGTGTCTATGATGTTTATCCTGTAATCACCGTAGGAGTAAGCACCGTTCTTGGATGCAATGGTGATCCCTCTTTCCCTTTCAAGATCCATGGAATCCATGAGGCGTTCAGCCACCTCCTGATTCTCCCGGAACATCCCGCTCTGGCGGAAAAGCTGGTCTACCAGCGTGGTCTTGCCATGATCCACGTGGGCAATGATGGCCACGTTCCTGATATATTCCTGTTTCATTCATCCTCCTGAACAAAGCCCGGCCGCCTGCTTCAATAAGCAAGCCGGGAATAGACGACAAAAAGGTTATTGCCCTCCCCCCGGCATTTGGTGCAGGATACGAGGCCTTTAAAGCCAACCCCGGTTCTGATCAAATCTCTTGGTCTAAGGTATTTGAAACGGATTTCTTGGAGTTAAACCTGGACTTTCATTTACTGGTGGCAGCATATTACACCATTGAGGCTGAAACACAAGCCAGTTATACATCCCCAGGGTTAAATCAACAGGAAACCTTCCGGCCCGAGACTTGTGGCCAGCATGACTGCATTTATTTCCTCATGCTCAAGCCAGGTCTGCACCGTCTGGTTCTCCTGCCTGAGCCAGAACCTTTCTATGCCTTCTGCCAGGCCCAAATATTCCCTTAATCTGCCGAGGACTGAGGAAAAATTCGGATCCTGAACAAGCGGGGACCCTTCCTCGCGCGCCAGGGCATCCACCTTTTCTGCGCCGTGGAGCCCGATGGAAAGTCCCTCTTCCCTGAAGGCCAGCCTCAGTTCCGCCGGCATATTCAAAAGATTGGTCCCGGAAAAATATCTAAGTCCTTCTGCAGCAGCACTGAGAAGGCTCACAAGAAGTGCCACGTCCTTCAAATAGCCGCTTTGGATCATCTGTGCCAGGCGGCAGGAATCAAAAAGCAGCCCGCCGATTCCCAGGGGATCATCAGTAACAAGATCCATGCCCTGACAGATGCCGGCCATATCCCGTATTTCTGCCGAAAGGTCCGGATACTGACCGGCCTTCATAAGTTCCATGGGGCCGCACATCTCCAGCTCGCAGTAAGTAACATATCCATCCAGCGGATCGTGCTGCCCCATGGACGACACCTGGGGCCTGGAAAGATCCACACTCATCTTCCAGTACATGCGTTTTCTGCCGTCAATGGGAGAGGTATAGGTGAAAGCGGCGTGGGCTGTCTTTGCCAGGTCGATTGCCCAGCGGTTGTAGCTGATGTCCCCGGTCACCCTGCTGACCCTGTTCAGTGCGTGCATCCATTTGGTGAGATAATGGTAATACTGGCCATCCCTGTCCCACTCGATACGTTCATCAAAGGGCTCATCCGGCCCGCGCTCAAGAAGCGGCTTTCCTATCCTCAGGCCGCCCATGGTGGGATGCTCCCTGGCCTCTTCATCTTCAAGGCCGCTGATCCAGCCGTTTCTCGGATCTTCCCTGCTGAACCTGCCCAGGACAAAATGCACCTGGTCAACAAGACGAAGGGCAAGATCCCTGTATTTCCTGTCTCCGGTCCGCCTGAAGAGCTCAAGGAAGTTGCATACTGCAAAGGAATCGGTCCAAAGATACCGCTTCGGAGAAGAGGCAGGGGGATAAAGCCCCGTCTCTTCTGCAAATCTTTCCATTATTGCTATTATCCTGGCCGTATGATTTTCCGGCTTCATGTTTAAATTCTCCCGCCTTCCCGGATTATCAGTTTTTAAGACCTTTCAGAATATAATATGCGTCTGGTAAGCGGGATTGTCCATTGATAATTCAAAATGCATCTACTCCCCTAATGTAATCTCATTAATTTCTGCCCGGACTTTCCTCCCTTGCCCGCAAGGGAGCATTCCCCGTTTGTTCCTCATTTGCACCATTGGCAAGGAAGGAGTGTTTCTTGAAAGGTTTCACCACAAGGAAGCCAACTTCAACCGTAGCCAAGTCGCTGAGATTGACAATGTCTGTATTCGAGAAGAATTTGAAATCTGCACAGCGGCTTGGTGAACCTTGAAAGAAATGCACCGATCCTTGCTTTTTTCGTCCAGGAACAAACTGGGAATGCTCCCGGCAGCAAGGGAGAAAAAACATGTCTTCATTAGCTGACACCTGGCAGCATGCACGAATTCATTTTTTTCAAGAACGGTTTGCAGGGCCTCACCAGGCGGTTAGAATCTTCCTGACGACATTATAAACAGGAGGCCCTTGTTGTGGATTTTTTGATGATCTTTCCCTGCTTTCAACCTGGACAAGGAACATGACCATTTCCGATATGCAGCCTGGCGAAAAGGCCCTTATTAAAAACATTTCAGGCAAGGGACATTTCAGGAACCGGCTCATGGAAAGATGCCCGTACATCCATAAATATCTGAATCAGCTTTCCGGCCTGGATTTTGCCCATTTTAGGTCACCATGAATGCTGAAAAGGCAGCTTATGCAACCGATATTTACCTGAAACAGGGTCTTTCCGAAAAAGAAGCCCTGAAGCTTCTCGGGCAATTCGGGCCAAATGAACTGCCGGAACCTGGAAAAAGATCTCCCCTGTCCTCCCTTTTGTCGCAGTTTAAAAGCCCCCTGATCCTTCTTCTCATGGCAGGTGCTGCTGTGTCCATGGCGCTTGGCCAGATTCATGACGGGCTGGCCATCATCCTGATCCTGTTAATTAACGGAATAATAGGTTTCATCCAGGAATACAGGGCAGAAAGGGCCATGGAGGCCCTTCAGAAAATGGCCGCCCCCACTGCCCTTGTCATACGAGACGGCAGTTCCAGAAGGATTCCGGCAGCTGCCCTGGTACCAGGGGACGTGGTGGTAATCGAGGCCGGAGACATCGTTCCGGCAGACATACTGCTCCTTGAGGGAAGTGATGTTCGCATAGACGAGTCTGTCCTTACGGGAGAATCCATCCCGGCACACAAGGTGCCTGCTTCAATCCTGGAATCCCATAATGAAGAAAATCTGCTCTTTATGGGTACGGTGGCAGTTAACGGAAGGGGTGTGGGTATAGTCAAGGCAACCGGCACCCGTACCCGTTTTGCAGGTATTGCAAACCTCCTGGAACAGGCCGGAGACGAGAAGACACCCCTGCAGAGACGTCTTGATCATCTTGGCAGGAGGCTCACCGTTTGGGTTCTGGCCATAAGCATTGTGGTCTTTCTTGCCGGCCTGGTTAACAGCCGGGACATCCTGGAGCTTTTTCTTACATCGGTAAGTCTGGCCGTTGCGGCAGTTCCAGAGGCACTTCCTGCAGTTGTTACCATCTCCCTGGCCCTTGGAGCAAGGCAGCTTGCCCGTAAAAACGCCCTTGCCAGGAATCTTCCCGCAGTGGAAACCCTCGGCTCTGTCACGTATATCTGCTCGGACAAGACGGGGACAATCACCCAGAACCGCATGAGGGTGGAAATCCTGGTAGATACTAACGGGAATAAAATAAAAGCCCGCAAGCTGCCGGAAGAATTCATACTGGCCCTGGCCCTCTGCAACCATGTCTCAAGGGATTCAAAGGGAAGGCCCCTGGGAGACCCGACGGAAACCGCGCTGACGGCAAAGGTTCAGGAACTCGGCCTTGATTTGGAAGACCTGGAAAAGGCCTATCCAAAAGTGGCAGAGATCCCCTTCAATTCTCAAAGGATGCGGATGACCACTGTTCACCGCATGCCATCCGGCTCTTTCCTGGCACTTACCAAGGGCAGCACGGAATCAGTGTCTGAAATATGCCGTGATATCAACACGGAAAAAACAGAGGAGATAAACAGGCTCCTTACGGAAAAAGGACTCCGGGTACTGGCCTTTTCCTTCAGGCAGGTCCACCGGTTGCCTGAATCCCTCCAAGAGATAGAAAGGGATATGACCTTCCTGGGACTTGCAGGACTGATGGATCCGCCAAGACCAGAAGTACCCCGGGCAATTGCCACCTGTAAGTCTGCAGGTATTACGCCGGTCATGATCACAGGAGACCATCCCGGCACAGCCGTAAACATAGCCAGAAGGATAGGAATCCTGGGAGGCGGCCAGGAGGGACAGGCCGTTACCGGCAGTATGCTTTCGGCCATGGAAAGGCAGGAACTAAAAGATATTGTCACCAGGGCCAGGGTTTATGCAAGGATCAGCCCTGAGCAGAAACTGCTCCTTGTTTCCGCACTCCAGCAGGCTGGCCAGTCAGTAGCCATGACCGGCGACGGGGTAAATGATGCACCCGCCCTCAAGCAGGCAGACATCGGGGTTGCCATGGGCATCAATGGAACAGACGTTGCCAAGCAGGCAGCAGATCTTGTACTCCTGGATGATAATTTTGCAACCATTGTCCGCTCTGTGGAAATCGGGCGCAGGATCTACGACAACATAAGAAAATTTATCAAGTATCTTCTTGCCAGCAACACGGCGGAGATAATGATAATCCTTCTGGCCCCTTTCCTGGGGCTTCCAATGCCACTTATGCCCATCCAGATACTCTGGATCAATCTCATCTCCGACGGGGCCCCGTGCCTGGCCCTGGTGGCAGAACCTGCGGAAGATGACATCATGAAAAGGCCCCCGCGGCCGCCTGAGGAAAGCCTCTTTGCCAGGGGCATCTGGCAGCATCTTTTATGGATGGCACCCTTCGTGACTGCACTTTGCCTCGGCATCCAGAAAATAGGCCTTGAGACCGGGGGCCACTGGCAGACCATGATATTTACGGCCCTTGCCTTCTGCCAGCTGGCCCATGTCATGGCCATAAGATCGGAAAAGATGTCTCTTTTCAAACAGGGACTCTATTCCAATCTGCCCCTTACCCTGACAGTTGCAATCACTGCTGCCGTACAGGCTGCTGTAATCTACCTGCCTGGCATCTCGGCCATAATGCATACAGCTGCCCTTTCTTTCCAAGAAATGGGCATGTGTATTCTTGCAGGACTAATGGTATTTGCAGCAGTTGAAGTGGAAAAGCTGCTCCTGAGAAGGGGTATAATCCATTACAGATGAACCCGCTGGTTCGGCAGCATTCTATGAAGCACTTCCCAGAAACCTTTCAAAGATTCCGAATGCTTCCTTTACCACAGGGATATCTGGTGGAAGTTCCAGCAGGGATTCCTGGGCCATCTCCTTCTGGAAGATCTCCTGGCTTGCCGGAAGGTAGCCGCCGAACTCCAGGTCGGTCTTGGCAACGGCTTGTTTCACATGCTTGTCCAGTGCTTCCGGGATATCTTCAGGAACCCTGTTCACCACCAGGACCTTCTGCTTCACCTCAACCTGGAGGGACTTGGTGAGATCCGCTATACGGGCTGCTGTCAGAACACCCCTTGCTGAAGGATCCGAGACCACAAAGAGGGTATGGATCTTTCTCAGATTCAGCCTGCTCAGATGCTCCATTCCCGCTTCGTTGTCGACCAGGAGATAGCGGTAATTCCTGGAAAGTTTTTCCATCACCTGAGCAAGGATGGAATTTGCCATGCAGTAGCAGCCTGGGCCTTCGGGCTGACCCATGACCAGCAGATCGAATCCCCTGGCCTCGATAACTGCCTGGTTTATATGAAGCTCCATGAACTCGTTTTTGGTCATGCCCTGGGGGGTTTCTGTCTTCATCCTCTCCCTTATTTCCCCAAGTGTCATATCCACCTTCAGGCCCAGGAGTTCATTGAGGTTGGCATTGGCATCTGCATCCACTGTTAGCACCGGGGTAAGATCAGACTCCACGAGATATTTAATGAGAAGTGCCGTAAGGGTGGTCTTCCCTGTCCCCCCCTTTCCTGCCATTGCTATTATTTCCGCACCGTGATTCGATGTCATGTTTTATACTCCATCACCAATCTAAAGGCTGTCCCGGCTTTCTCCAGCCATGCAGTAGTGTTTTAAAATCCGCACCCTGCTTTGTCGAAGCGGCCCCTGGGGCACCTGGAGTTCATCAATATCCAGGATAAAGCCGAATACGTCCCTGTAATCCATTATCTTTTGTGCTGTGTCCTGGCCTATGCCCGGAATCAGGACAAGTCCTTCCATGCCAAGCTGGTTGATATCTACCCTTTTGAAAAAGAGAAAGGCCCGGGCGTCTTCCGGGACCTGAACCACCTGCCTCATGGTGGAACCTGGAGATTGACGAAAGGGCCATCTTAACAGGTCGCTCATAGCAGCCAGGCAGATGAACAAAACCACAAAAAATAGCATCACCAGGGGATCCAGAAGAACCCTCACTTTACTCCTGGGATTTTCCCTCGCTTTTGAGGAGTTTGTAGCAGATTCCATCTACCAGTGCCTGCCAGCTGGCCTCAATGATATCGTGAGATACGCCCACGGTGCCCCACTTGTCCTTTTCATCCTTTGATTCTATGAGCACCCTGACCTTTGCACCAGTACCAGGGGTTTCAGGCAGGACCCGTACCTTGTAATCCACAAGGCTCATGTCCCTCAGCTGGGGATAAAACGTCTCCAGGGCCTTCCTGATGGCATTATCCAGGGCATTTACCGGCCCGTTGCCCACGGCCGCTGTGTGCTCGATCCTGCCCCCTACCCTGACCATTACGGTGGCCTCGGCCTGGGGCGGTTCGTCTTCCTTCATCTTCTGGTCAAAGACCCTGAATCCCAGGAGCTCGAAATATCTTCTCTGTGTTCCGCTTGCCCTTCTCATGAGAAGCTCGAAGGAGGCTTCGGCTCCCTCAAACTGGAAGCCCTGGGCCTCCAGCTCCTTGAGCCTGGATACAATTTCCATGACCAGGGGATCATTGCTGTCAAGATCCAGGCCGAACTGCCTGGCCTTGGCCAGGATGTTGCTCTTGCCTGCAAGATCTGAAACCAGGATGCGCTGAACGTTCCCCACCAGTTCCGGTCTTATGTGCTCATAGGTCTCCGGGTTTCTCTGAACGGCACTGACGTGGATTCCCCCTTTGTGTGCAAAGGCACTGGCACCCACGTACGGCTGGTACTTGTTGGGTGCAAGGTTTGCTATCTCGTAAACGTATCTTGCAGTACTGGTGAGCTTTTTGAGGTTTTTTCCTGCACGGCATTCAAAGCCCATCTTCAGAACAAGGGCCGGAATTATGGAACAAAGGTTGGCGTTTCCGCATCTTTCGCCAAAGCCGTTCATGGTGCCCTGCACCTGGCTTACCCCGGCAGTTACCGCAAGAACCGAATTTGCTACAGCCATCTCCGAGTCATTGTGACAATGGATGCCCAGCCTTGCATCCTGGCCCAGCTCCCTTTGCACCTGTTTTATTATCTCCACGATCTCCGTAGGCATGGTGCCGCCGTTGGTGTCGCAAAGGATGAGGCACTCCGCCCCGGCATCCCTTGCCTTCTTGAGGGTGGTTACTGCATAATCCCGGTCTGCCTTGAAGCCGTCGAAAAAATGCTCTGCATCGTAAAAAAGGCATTCCACCCTGGGTTTCAGGTACTTCAGGGAATCTTCGATGATTTCCAGGTTTCTCTCAAGGCTTATTCTCAGGGCATCTCGAACATGTATGTCCCAGCTCTTTCCAAAAATGGTCACTGCCGGGGCACCTGATGCCACCAATGCCTTGAGGTTAGGGTCATCCTCAGCCTTGTTCCTGGCCATGTGGGTGCTTCCGAAGGCTGCTATGCGGCTGTTGGAAAACCTGTAGTTTTTTATCTCAGAAAAAAACTGCTGGTCCTTGGGATTAGAGCCGGGCCAGCCGCCTTCTATGTAATCCAAACCGAGTTCGTCCAGCTTGAGGGCAATCCGGATCTTGTCTTCCAGGGAGAGATTGAAATTTTCCGCCTGGGTGCCATCCCTGAGGGTGGTATCATAGATTTCTATGTTTTTGTTCATTTAAAACCAGCCTTGAAATATCTCCAGGCCATTTCGGCCCGATCCATTAACTGTTTTACTTTTTATCCAGACCAAATCCTTCATGAAGCGCCCTTACTGCAAGTTCAGTGTACTTTTCATCGATGATACATGAGACCTTGATCTCGGAGGTGCTTATCATCAGGATGTTGACGTTGTGCCTGGCAAGTATATCGAACATCCTGCTGGCAATACCCGCATGATTTCTCATGCCTACACCTATGATGGAAACCTTTGCAATATTCTTGTCGCCTGCAACACTTTCCGCACCTATTTTCTCGGCCGTTTTCTCAACAATCGACATGGCCTGGTCGAAGTCCCCCTTGGGCACGGTAAAGGTCATATCCGTGAGGTCTCCTGCCCTGGTATTCTGAATTATCATGTCCACGATAATATTGGCGTCCGAGATGGGGTTGAATATCATCGCAGCTATACCCGGCCTGTCAGGAACCTTCTTTATGGTAATCCGGGCTTCATCCCTGCTGTATGTAACACTTGAGACCAGAACATCTTCCATTAATTCATCCTCCTTAACAACCATGGTTCCCGGGGTGCCTGTAAAGCTGGATCTTACGTGGATGGGCATACCGTAACGCATTGCAAACTCCACCGAGCGTATCTCAAGGACCTTTGCCCCGAGGCTGGCCATCTCAAGCATCTCCTCGTAGGAGATCCTTTCTATCTTTCTGGCACTGGGACAGATATTTGGATCTGTGGTATAGACCCCGTCCACATCCGTGTATATCTCGCATACATCTGCGTCCAGGGAAACGGCAACAGCAACAGCCGTTGTGTCCGAACCGCCCCTGCCCAAGGTGGTGATATCGCCGGTTGAGGATACCCCCTGGAACCCTGCCACCACCGGGATTATCCCCTTGCTTATGGCCTCTTGAAGCTTGCTTGTGGGGATGTTCTGAATCCTTGCCTTGCTGTGGGCAGAATCTGTCTCCACAGGAACCTGATATCCCAGAAATGACCTGGCATCCTGTCCCATTTCCTTGACTGCCATGGAAAAAAGGGCAATCGTCACCTGCTCTCCGGTGGATAAAAGCACGTCCAGTTCCCTGGGATCAGGATGTGCCTGCATTTCCAGGGCAAGGTCTATAAGATAGTTGGTCTGGCCTGCCATGGCAGACAGCACCACTACCACATCGTCCCCTTCCTCCTTGCGTGCGATCACCCTTTCAGCAACCCTCTTGATCCTGTTGCAATTGGCCACTGAGGTGCCACCGTATTTTTGAACCACTAAAGCCATATATCAATCCTCTTTTTTTCCACCCCATATCGGGTCCTGACCGAAATGGAAAAACCACCATTCGCTTTCGTTCATGCCGTCCTCATTTGGCAGGAAGCTGATTCGGTATCCATCAGAATATTCCATAAGCAGCCTGTAAGCTGCGTTTAATTCCGCCATCTTTTCCTGGCTGTCCTCACACTTGGAGCGGTCCGGATGGCACAGCTGACATGCCCTGGTATATGCATCCCTGATCTCATTCCTGGATGCCTTTTCCATGAGCCCCAGCAGCCTTCTCGCCCTGTCAATTGCTTCCCACCTGCCGCGTTTCATAGGGCAAATAAGGTATCAATTCAACAAATTTTTTACAACCCTTACCTTTTAACGGCAAGTCCGCTGGACTCCGGTGCATAGCCTTCAGATACCTCTTGACACCTGAATAACTGCTCCTTATTATTTAGGCCCAAAAAGCAGAAGGGCGGGAATAACTCAGTGGTAGAGTGCAACCTTGCCAAGGTTGAAGTCGCGGGTTCAAATCCCGTTTCCCGCTCCATTCTTTTTGAAAGGTACGGGCAGCGGACGCTGCCCTTTTTCGTTCAAAAGTTCAGCTCGGCATTCCCTGAGGCATCCGGTTCCATTAAAGGCCTTCATACTCTCTTTGCCTTCATTTTAATCATCCTCCTGACAGGTTTTGCTCCCTTCTTTTGGAGCTGTTCCAAGTGCTTGGCCAAACCCCTTGAAAGCCCATCCAGGGTGACAAGAACCGCAGGCGGCCAGATCGATATGTGCCTTTCCTGCCATGATGAAAGACCTGACAAGGCCCATGGCAGGAAAGTCCTGGGCTGTTTTTCATGTCATCTTGGAGATCCCCTGGCAGGCACGCCGGAACTTGCACACAAGGGCATGATATACAATCCCGGAGAGCTTGCCGTAGCTTCCAGGACCTGCGGCCAGGAAGGATGCCACGTGGACCAGGTACAAAGGGCCAAAAAATCCCTCATGGCTACAAACAGGGGCATTATAACCACCCTTCGCTTCTATTGGAAAGAGACCAAAGACCACAATGAAGACCTCACAGTGGAAAAGCTGATAAAATCCGGCCTGGACAGCCCGGCAACGGATTACTTCCGAAAACTGTGCGGAACCTGCCACCTGTGGCTGGAAAGGCACAGGCTGCCGAGCTTCCTGGTAGAAAGGGGAGGAGGATGCACGGCCTGCCACTATTACAAGCCACCAAGACAAAAAAACGGCAGAAAACCTGATCATCCCTTCATCACAAGGCATATTCCCATGGAAAACTGCGTGCGCTGTCACAACAGAAGCGGCAGGATCGGCCTTGCCTACCAGGGCATGTATGAAGCCGAAGGCTACGGCACCCCCTTTCAGGACGGGGACTTTTCGGAAGACCAGCTTCACGATGGAAGATTTGTCAAAAGGCTTTCCCCTGATGTCCATTTCCAAAAGGGCCTGATATGCATAGACTGCCACAGTCAGAAAGAGGTCATGGGTGATGGCAAGGAAAGGGCGCACTTTGAACAACAGCTGGAAATAACCTGTTCTACCTGCCACGGAGGCAGAACTAAGCTCCAAAAAATCTTCCAGGAAAACCAGAAAAAACCAAAATTTCCTGTTCTCACCAACCTTGTAAAGAAGGAGGATGTGTTTTTCCTAAAGGGCAAAAATGACGGAAAACTTCATCCCCTTGATCCCTTCCTCCAGGATGAATGCAGACACAAGACCCATCAGAGACTTTCATGCCAGTCGTGTCACAGCCGCTGGGTGCCCCAGTGTTACGGGTGTCACGTTATAAATGACAAGTCCAGGGAGCAGCTGGACAAGCTTTCCCTGAAGAAAACTCCGGGCCTATGGCAGGAGTTCAGATCATACATGAGATACGAGGCACCTGCCCTGGGCGTGAAAAGGCAGGCCCATACAGGTAGGGATGAGGTAGTGATCCTCGTGCCTGGCTGACAGGATTTCATTTCCTTTCTGGATGAAAGGAAGAACTGGAAGGGCGATTACCAAAGAATGACCATCTCGTGGATGGATCCCCATACGACAAATGCCAGGTCCAGAAGCTGCATGGAATGCCACGCAGACAGCAGGGTCCTCGGCCTGGGAAGCGGCTCTTTGCAAAGAAAGGACGGCAGATGGCATTTCATCCCGGCAACGTCTTCAAGAAAAATAGGAGACAACACCATGCCGAGACTTGACGGGTTTGTGAACATGGAGGGAAAAAGACTGGTCAACGTATCAAGACCAGACCTCAGGCCCTTTGACAGGGCTGAGCTTGAGGCCATACTGAATGCCGGCCGTTGCATATTTTGCCACAGCTCCTTTAAGGACAAGGTAATGAAAAACTGGAATCCGCTATCCCCGCCCAGCCCATGTACCAAGGCTGCTTCAAAAGGACAGCTGTCCGAGAAGAGATAGTTCATGCATCCAGGAAGACTCCCGCAGGCCGACTGATATGCATAATTTCAAGATTGCGCTTTAGCATTTTGGGTGTTTTTTCGATAAAATTGAAAAACAGAAAAACACAACCTGCCTGATGAAGACGAAAACAACCGCTACAGTATTGGCTGAACAGGTGGCGCAGACTGCACGCACTGCCTTGAAACGGCTTGTTAGCAGGGGAGAACTGCCCTGGCCCGAGGCCTATACTGAAGAATTCTGGGCAGTGGCCAAAACCCTGGAGTTTTCGTCCATCCTCAAAAAAGAAGGTTCTGAATCATTTTCACCAGAAACAATACAAGCCTTTATGGACGCAACAGACAAGGTTCTCGGCGGGGTCAAAGACACCGTCAACAATTTCCTGGCCTCTGCTAAACAGCACGTAGGCGAAATGGAAAGCTCCATTTTGTCCATGGAAGAAAAGGACATGGACAATCTTTTCAGGGAGGAAATAGCCTCCCTGATGCTCAAGAACAAGACCCTTGAGGCAAAGGCGAAACAGACGGAAGAACGCCTGAAAAAACAGACCGAAATCATTGCAGAGCTTCGATCTAAACTTCGAATTGATGCCCCGACCGGTCTTTTGAACAGGAGGGCCTTCGAGTCTGACCTCAAAAAGGAGCTTGCAGGAGTAAAGAGATATAAATACCCGCTTTCCCTTATCATGTTCGACCTGGATCATTTTAAAAACATTAATGACACCTGCGGCCACAGGGTGGGCGACAAGGTTCTGAAAAAGGTGGCTGACGTCCTGAAAAAGGGAATCAGGGAAACAGACGCAGCATATCGCTATGGCGGGGAAGAGTTCATGCTTATCCTGCCCCACACATCTGCCGAAGAGGCGTACGGGATAGCAGAAAGGATCAGAAACAAGATTTCAGCACTGAGATTCCTGGTAAAACAACCTGAAACAAGCCTGACCATTACGGTTTCAGCCGGTCTCACAGAGGCAGAACGCACGGAGGGGATTGAAGAGCTGGTAAACCGGGTAGATAAAGCACTTTACCAGGCCAAGAAGGAGGGAAGAAACAGGACGGTAAAACTTTAACTGCCCCACCACACGACTGACATGGCTGGTCAGCCCAGTTCCCTCTTTAGAAAAGCCGGCAGAACAAAGCAGGACCGAAGCATATCGGGAGTAAAAAATTTAAGCCTCTCGACCTCCTCATGGGGCAGGAAAAAACGGTTCCCACTGTTTTTGAAGTCATTTTTAAAGGCAGCAGCCCAGGACCAGAAACCACCTGGATATGTGGGAACCGGTGCAGTGTAAAACCTGACATGAGAAAAACCTGCTGAAATCAGCGAATACTTGACCTGTTTCATGACCTGCAGGTGATAGATTGGTGATTCACTCTGGACTACCATGATTCCCTCAAGAGAAAGCCCTTCCAAACACTTCTTGTAAAAACCTTCTGTAAAAAGGATCTCGGCAGCTCCGATTGGATCGGATGAATCCACGATGATCAGGTCAAACCTGCCTTCATTTTCTCCCACGTACTCTTCCCCGTCCATGAATACCATCTCCAGCCTGTCGTTTTCCGAAAGGGCGCAGGAAATACCCGGGAGAAACTCCCTGCTGACTTCCACCACCATTGGATCAATTTCACAGAGCACTATTCTGCGGATAGAGGGATATTTCATGAGTTCCCGGACTGCCCCCCCGTCCCCGCCTCCTATTACCAATACCTCGCCGGGGGGCCTCAGGGATAGATTCACGGCAGGATGAACCAGCATCTCGTGATAAAAGAATTCATCCCGCTCCGTGGTCATCACCAGGCCGTCAAGCAGCAGCATTCTGCCGAATTCCTTGGTCTCTAAAACGTCGATCCGCTGAATGTCCGAGTGCCGGCTGAAGAGGGTTTTCCGGCACTTGATTGTAATGCCGGCATCAGGAGTATGCTTTTCAGTGTACCAGAGTTCCACGATGAAATAACGAAATCAGGATGCCTTGGTCAGCTTATGACAGAAAAGGCATCGGAATTTGGGAGGATGTTTTTCCGGAAGGGGGTTTCCCGCCTCCTTGCCATGACACTTGGAACAGTGCTTCTCTGCTTCCTTCCTGGGCATATCATAAAAGGCAATATGATCCTTGTCCCTGGGAAGTTTTACCGTGGATTCCGGAGGGGCCATAAGAAGAAATATGAGGATCCCTGCCCCGATAATCAAAAACATCACGTTGTAAAAGGCTGCCTTTTTCTTTTCCATGTCTTAAGATTTACCCCTGCAAAATCGTGGCTTCGCGTCAAGCCAGGTGAAATATGAGGAAAAATGAAATTTATCCGCAGAGCCTTTCTTCCAGGTATCCCCGGATCTTGTCTAATATCTCCTTTTTGCATCTGCCCTCTGGTATCCGTTGGGCCATGTTTTCGACGTAGCCCCTTTCCCTGATCTTTTCCAGGGTGCGGGGAAAAGTGATATCATAGAGCCAGCTCAGCCTCATGACAAGAAAATCCAGGTCGCTTTGCACATGTTTAAACTGCACCACCCTTTCCTGCATTATGCTTTTATAAACACTTTCCGAGACCTCATGGGATTCTGGCAGGCCCAAGTCCGCCGCCTTGCAGCCTGAGCCTTTTTTATAGATTTCATCAAAAACCCGCAGTATGTCCAGCTTGTCAGCATCTCGTATCAGCCTGCAGATTGTCAGTTTTCGACCCTTAAAATACGCCGGCAACACAAGTTTATTATGGAAAAATACCGCATCCAGTATGATATCTCGGTCTTTTGCAGAAAAATCCTTCAAAAGCTCCTCTTTTTCCAAAACCTGTCTTCCCAAAAGGGCATGGTCCACGGACTGAGCATCGTTAAAGGTATGAAATTGCAAAAACTGCTCGAATCTTCCTATGTCGTGAAACAGCCCTGTTATCTCGGCAAGGATAACATCCCTGCGGCAAAGCCCTGATGCCCTGGCTATATCAGCTATTTCGCGCCTGACCTTCTGGCTGTGCACAATTTTCAGGGATACGGCAGGTGCATCCTGTGGGGATCTTTTTAAAAAGGATCTTACGTACCTGCCAAACCGGGCATGGTATTTTAAAAGGGCCTTTTGAGGCAGTTTCTGAAAAGACAACGGTTTATCAACCTGCGGCAGCATATGTTTTTTATTGTGCAGATCTGGATAATCAAAAGGATGGTGGAGATGGCCGGGATCGAACCGGCGGCCTCCACGTTGCGAACGTGGCGCTCTCCCAGCTGAGCTACACCCCCACTTAGTACTGCAGTTAGTGCTGAAGCCTGATCAGGCATGAGGACAAGTCAGGAGCTTCCGAGACCTGCTGCAGCCTTTTGGTAGCCCAGTCTCGGCTTCCCTGCCTCTTTCCTCTGGAACAGCGATCTTCTGAGCCTGACGTTCATAATTAGACCCACACCCGCCATGGTTGTCAAGACTGACGAGCCCCCGTAACTGATCAGGGGCAGGGGAATGCCGACCACGGGCATGAGCCCCAGCACCATGCAGACATTTATGAGAAGCTGCCAGAAGATCATGGCAGTAATGCCGAATACCAGGAAGGAACCAAAACGGTCCCTTGCATTCTGGGCAATGGAGAGACAGCGGACCAGGAAGAAAAAATAGACACCGATGAGAGCTACAGCCCCCACGAATCCCCATTCTTCAGACCAAATAGAGAATGCAAAATCCGTATGGACTTCAGGCAGAAAATTCAACTGGGCCTGGGTCCCTTTCATGAAGCCCTTTCCGATTAACTGTCCGGAGCCCACCGCAATCTTGGATTGAAGCACATGCCAGCCTGCACCGAAGGGATCGGATTCGGGATTGAGAAATATCTCCACCCTTCGTCTCTGATAAGGCTTCATGAATTTCCACAAGAGCGGAAAGGCCGCAAGCGCCATCCCGAGTATTATTATGAATGAAGTCCATTTCAGCCTGGCATAGTAAACCAGGGAAGCAAAGATCCCCAGTACCAGAAGCCCTGTTCCAAGATCAGGCTGCTTCACAATAAGAAGCACTGGTACCAGGACAAGAAGAAGCGGCTTCCACAGGTCGGAAAGGCCGTACTGTTCCTTGTCTTCCTGGGCGAAAACGCTGCTGATAACTATGACCATCAGGAGTTTGGCAAACTCTGAGGGCTGAAGATTTATGACTCCCAGGGAAATCCACCTCTGGGATCCTGACACGCTCTTACCAATGAACATCACCAGGAGCAGCATGATCAAGGTGAGCACATAGATCTGGACCCAGTAAGAAGCAAGCTTTCTATAATCGAATGCCAACATCCCGAACATCAGCACGGAGCCTATCAGGTACCACTGGAGCTGTTTCCACTGGAAGGGGTACCCGGCTGCAGTACTGGCGCTCCAGAGATTCACAAACCCCAGGAACATGATAATGAAAAGACTGAGCAAGAGCCACCAGTCCATATCCTGTAAAAGACTCTTGTCAAACACGGGGCTTACCCCTGTCTGCAGAAGCAGTACGCTCGAGAAAAGTTGCAGGCTTGGGACTTCTAAGCTGAAGCCACCTTTCTATCACAGCCCTTGCAACAGGTGCTGCAGCCGAGCCGCCATGTCCGCCGTGCTCGATTATTACCGCTACTGCTATCTGGGGATCTTCCACAGGTGCAAATGCCACGAACAGGGCATGATCCTTGAATTTCCATGCCATCTTTTCATCCTGCTTCCTCTTGGACTGCCTGACAACCTGGGCGGTTCCGGTTTTGCCTGCAACCCTGAGACCAGGGATCCTGCATTTTCGAGCCGTCCCGTGCCTGTCTGCCACAACGCCTTCCAGGGCATGCCTGATAATGGCCAGAACCTGTGGCTCAACGGGAACCCGGCCCTGGCGTTGAGCCGGCCTGCCAAGGACATATTCAGGCTTGTATAGGGTCCCGCCGTTGGCCACTGCCGATATCATCCTGGCAAGCTGCAGGGGAGTGACAACCAAAAATCCCTGGCCTATGGAATAGTTCAGTGTCTCTCCCTTCTGCCACGGTTCCCTGAAACGCCTGTATTTCCATTTCCTTGTGGGCACCCTTCCGCTTTTTTCTCCCGGCAGGTCTATCCCGGTCTTCTTGCCCAGGCCAAATCCGAAGGCATACCTTGAAATGCGGTCTACCCCCAGTTTCAGACCGGTATTGTAGAAATAGACGTCACATGACTGGACCAGGGCCTTATAGAGGTCGGTCTTGCCGTGCCCTCCCCTTTTCCAGCACCTGAACCTCCTCTTGCCAAGCTTCATGGATCCGCTGCAGAAAAACGTGGAATACTGGCTGATAACATGCTCGTTGAGGCCGGCTGCTGCCATAACGGTCTTGAAGGTGGAACCAGGGGCATACTGCCCTTGAATGGTCTTGTTTACCAGGGGGGTAAGAAGCGGATCATTTAAGGCCTTCCATTCCTCGCTGCTCAGACCATTGGCAAATATTGCAGGATCAAACTTTGGACTGCTTGCCATTACCAGAAGCTGCCCGTTTCGAGGATCCAGGGCCACCACTGCCCCGGGCCGGCCTGCCAGTGCCTCCTCGGCAGCCAGCTGTAGATCCAGATCAATGGTAAGGGAAAGATCCTGTCCGGTTCTGGGCAACTTCACGTCTACCACCCTCACCATCCTTCCCTTTGCATCTACTTCCACCCTCTTAAAGCCGCTTTTACCGGCAAGAAGGGGCTCAAACCTTGCTTCAACCCCGTATTTACCCACGAGATCTCCCGGTACTGCATGGGAGAACTTCCCGCTTTTGAGCTGGTCCAGACTCACCTCTGCAAGGTAACCCAAAAGATGCGGGGCAATCTTGCCATAGGGATACTGGCGGGAAGGGGCCACCTCCACAACCACGCCTGGAAGCTCGTACAGCCTGGCCTCTATCCTGGCAACAGTCGCCCAGTCTGCATTGCGCTTGATGATCACAGGAAGATATGCAGGCTGGCCCTTGGCTGCCACAAGCCTCATCCTCACATTCATGGGGGATTCATCCAGGAGTGGCTCGAGCCTTGGAAGAAGGCTTTCGATATCTCCCGCGTCTTTCAGCACTATTCCGATATTGAAACTCGGCTCCACACCGGCAAGAAGCCTTCCGGATCGGTCCAGAATGTTCCCCCTGTAGGGCTGAAGCCTGATTGATTTTATGCGGTTTCTTTCTGACTGGGCCCTGAAATAGGGGCCCTGCATCACCTGAAGATACCACAACCTGGCACTGAGGAGACAGAAACAGCAGAACAGAAACCACGAAGCATAAACACCCAGCCTGACTCTGTACTCCTCGCCCTGCTGGTCAAATCTTTTGAGCCTTATCCTGGTATCAGGGGGCTTTTGTGATTTCTTATCCGGCTGCAAGTTCACCTTTTTCCTTCCTGAGCTTCCTCAAAAGGGCCTCAGCCCTGTTGAATATAAACATGAAGACAGGTGCAGTAAAAACATTGACCATGGCCTGAAAAAGTCCCCAGGGCCACACAAGCTCCGCGTTGCCGCTTCCCACCAGCTGAATAACCGAAATTTCCATGCTCACAAACCCGGTAATAAGATATATCTGCCAGGGAGCAAGTTCCAGGACGTTTGCTGCAATATAACGCACTGTGAAAAAACCCAACAAATAGGAAAGAGGAAATACATAGACAGGAAGCACAGAAAAGGTGGACAGCAGAAGGCTGAACAGCAGGATGAAAATAGACCCGTAAAGGGTGTCCTGTCTGAGACTGTACCAGCACAGCAGGGCAGCAAGGGCGTCCAGACGTACAAGTCCCACCTGCAAAAAGGCGCCTGCACTGGACTCAAAGACTGCAGCCGCGTACCCCAGAAAGAAGAGACAAACCGTTG
>JALVJO010000168.1 GCA_027028245.1 Deltaproteobacteria bacterium | reverse complement strand
ATGGTGCGGACCAGGGCGGTCGGGGCATTGCCGATGGCCACGATTCCCACATTTTCGCCAGCGGCAAGCTCAATTCCCGCCTCGGCCCTGGTGATCTTTTCCCTTCGGGAAAGTTCTGCTGCCTCATCATCTCCGATGTGGCAGATGACCTTCCCGCCGAATGTGCTGAGGATCTTCCTTGAAATGCCCTGGAAAGCCATGTTCACGTCCACAAGGATGTTTCTGCCAGAGAGCAGGGCCTGGATTCCCCTTTCAACCGCTTCTGGAGAAAAATGCACTATACGTGCAAAATCGAAATCTCCGCTGGCATGTATCATGCGGCGGACCACTGCGAATTCTTCCGGAGAAAAATCAGTTGGGCCAAGCTCCCTTTCTATGATTCTAAAACTCTCCCTTTCTATTTCTCCAGGGGCTATGTTTCTGAGTTTAACCGGCATTTTGGCCACTCCACGGCTTTGTCATTCTGCACATTTCCACAAAACTCCAGGCCGCCTTTCTGGTACGCCCAAGGTGCAAATGAATGTAGCCTGCCAGGGTATTGTTCCTCATGAAGCCCTCCTTCCTGCCGTCTTCCAGGCAGAAGGCATGTTCCACAGGGGCAGAAATGTGCGTCCTGGAATAATGGAATTCGTGGCCCAGGAGTTCATCTCCGGGCTGTCCCAGGGGACAGCTCCTTGTAAGGACCACCTTTCTGTACCCCAGGGAGGCCAGACGTCTCTGCATAACCGCCTCTGCCTGGAATATCCCTGTCATCTTAAATCTTTTTCCCTCAGGGGTGGTAATGGACCTGCACAGGTACATGAATCCGCCGCATTCTGCAAATAAGGGCCCGTTCTGGCGGGAAAAACTTGCTATATCTTCCTTCATCTTTCTGTTTTGCGAAAGCATCTGGGCAAAAAGCTCCGGGTATCCACCGCCCAGGTAGATACCGGATATCCCGCCGGGCAGCCTTTCATCCTCCAGGGGGCTGAATGGGACAAGCTTTGCCCCGGCGCATTCCAAGACCTTCAGATTGTCAGGATAGTAGAAGCAGAAGGCCCTGTCCTTTGCAACAGCTATTTTCACAGGCCCTCTCTTTGGTTCCCCTTCTTCTGTCATGGCAAACAGCCGGGTTCTTGCTCCCCTCATCCGGCATTTCCTGCTGACAGCCATAACGGCCTCCAGGTCCACGTGGCTGCGGACAAGGGCGGCCAGCTCGGAAAAGTCCCTCCCAAGGGGGGCTTCTTCTCCCATGAAAAGACCAAGGTGCCTGGACGGGATCTTGATCTTTTCATTTCTTGGTAGTGCACCCATGAGCCTGGAGCTGCAGTGTTTCTCAACTGCCCCCTTTATCAGCCGGAGATGCCTGGAACTTGCCACCTTGTTCAGGATAATGCCTGAAATCCCGCCTTCCCGCGGATAAATGGATTCAAAACCCTTTATTACTGCTGCAATACTTTCTGCCGCTGCCGAAGCATCCACTACCAGGATTACCGGGATTGAAAGAAGCTCGGAAACACTGGCAGAACTCGCCTCTGCCCCGTCGAAAAGGCCCATTACACCTTCTACGATATTGATGCCATTTTCAGCAGCTTCCCGGGTAAAAAGGGCCTTGACGTAGTCCGGGCCGCACATTCGGATGTCCAGGTTCCAGGAGGTATTTCCTGTGACCATGGTGTGAAGGGTCGGGTCGATGAAGTCAGGCCCGCATTTAAATGGCTGTACGCAAATACCAGTGCTCTTGAATGCTGCCATGAGGCCCAGGGTCACAGTGGTTTTGCCGCAATTGCTGGAGACCCCGGCAACCAGTATGGAAGGGAGGTTTCCTGCCAATTTCATTCCCCGTCTGAAATATCTGGATACAGGATGTGAAATATCCTTTCCATGCCCTCTAGAAGCCTGGGAGTCGGCCTACTGA
The DNA here is from genome assembly GCA_027028245.1 of Deltaproteobacteria bacterium. Lineage (GTDB taxonomy): Bacteria > Desulfobacterota > Dissulfuribacteria > Dissulfuribacterales > QOAL01 > QOAL01. Next base: position 5,932 of record JALVJO010000168.1, on the reverse strand, counting down.
CAACTGTTTCATCCACCAGGTATACCTGCCCCTTTCTTACGGCCTTTATGACCTGGAAGCCCGGTTCATTTATTATATCCGCCCTGGTAACAGGGTTCATCCTGCCCTTTTGGGCAAGAAATACATCAATCTCATGGGCCTTTGCCAGTATTCTTTCCTTGCCGTACTGTGCGATATTTGTGTTCCTTACCCGCAATGCATCTGAGGCGACATTTATTCCCCCGGCAGATTCGAGGCAGAATATCTGCAGTGAGCCCGGGGCAAAGGTCTTCATGCGTCGGTGGATGGCCTCGAAATAGACGTGTTTCCGCTTATCCCAGGCAATATTTTCTGTTTTTCGGCCAAGACGCAGGAGTCCCTGGCGGAAGGCTGCGGCCATCTTTTCAGCCGCTTCCTGTCTGCCTGTAAGTATGCCGAGGCTCTTCCAGTACTGGTACAGGTCCTCTGGAGTAATGGGCTGGAGGGAGACCACTGTGACGCCTCCCTTTTCCAGGCCTTTTGCCAGGTTCGGATGGGACCTGCTTATCATGGGCCTGATCAGGACGAGATCTGGCTTAAGAACCAGCAGCCTTTCCAGGTCATCCCTGTAGCCGACTGTCCTGCATCCTTCAGGCAGTCCTTTTACTGCCGCACCACTCCTGGATACGCCAACGAGTTTCCGGCCTGCTCCCATGGCGACGATGTTTTCCGTATGGGCCGGGTACAGCGATATGATCCTTGAAAAGGGTCTTTTTATCACAAGCCCCTTGCCGTCGCTGTCTGTTATCACAGCTGGGTAGGCCGAGGCCCTGCATGAGGACTCAATAACTGCTTGGAGGGCAAGGAAAAAGATGAACAGGATAAATATTCTTTGATATCTGATAGTCATGGCCTCTACTCCTGGTCAGGGAAGCCTGAAGGAGACCTGCACGCCTTGTCCAAATCCGTCCCGGCCTACCGCGGCCCTGACACCGTAGACCTCCGAGATGAGTTCCTTCTGCAGGATATCGTCTTTGGAGCCGCAGGCCTTTATCCTGCCATTGTTCAGGAAGACGGCATCTGAGCAAAACATGGCGGCAAGATTTATGTCATGGATGGCAGCAATCACCGTGAGGCCTTCTTCCTCGACCTTCCTTTTTATGACAGACATTATGGAAAGGCTGTGAAAGATGTCTAGATTGGACGTGGCCTCGTCCAGAAGCAGTGTCTCAGGGGTCTGGGCAAGGGCCCGGGCCACGGCCACCCGCTGAAGCTCCCCGCCTGAAAGCGTGGTCACAGGCCGGTCAGCCATGGAAATGATGTCCAGTTCCTCCATCACACTAGTGACGATTTCCTGATCCTCTGGATTCATGCCGCCCAGACGTTTTAAAAAGGGAAATCTTCCCATTTCCACCACCTGTTGCACGGTAAAGGCGAACCTGATGGCAAAATCCTGGGGCACCATTGCAACATGGCGGGAAAGTTCCCTCGTATGCCAGGCAGTTAACAACCGGTTCTTGAATCGTATCTGCCCCCTGTCAGGTTTCAGGACGCCGGCAAGGAGATCCAGCAGGGTGGTCTTTCCACACCCGTTAGGCCCGAGGATTCCCGTAAAGCTCCCCTCCTTTATGGAAAGCTCCAGCTCCTTCACGGTCCACGGCATGTCCTCCCTGTAGCGGAACCAGAGGCGTTCGATCTGCCACATATCAAAAGCCCCCTTGCATTTGCGCCTGGCGTCTTTTGAATATGAAGCAGAAGAAGGGGCCCCCGATCAGGGCGGTGATAACACCTATGGGCACCTCGGACGGCAGCACGGCCCTGGTAAGGGTGTCTGCGGCCAGAAGCAGGAGGGCGCCTGCCGGAAAGGAAAGAATTATCAGCCAGCTGTTGTCCGGCCCGGCCCAGTGCCTGAGAAGGTGGGGCACGATAAGGCCCACAAAGCCTATTATGCCCGATACCGAAACAGCTATGGCAGTCCAGAAAGAGCAGATTGTAAGGAGCAGAAGCCTGAGCCTGGCCGTGTCTATGCCAAGGCTTCGGGCTGTCTTTTCTCCCGTTGCCACCACGTTGAGCTCCCTGGCGTACAGCTGTATTACCACCAGGCACGGCGCCGATGCTGCAGCAACCAGCAGGACCTGGTCCCAGGAAATGGCCGAAAAGCTTCCCATAAGCCAGAATATTATGGCCCCAACCTGTTCATCTGCCAGGAATTTCATAAAGCCGATTGCCGCAGAAAGTATTGCAGAAACAATGACGCCCGAAAGTATCAGGCTGGTGGAAGAAAGTCTCTGCCCCCCGGAGGCAAGGGCCATGACTGTAAAAAGGCTGCCCACGGCACCCAGGAATGCCAGTACCGGGATAGAGAGGAATTTGGGCAGGGCAATCCCCAAGACCGCGATCACAATGGCAAGGGATGCGCCAAATGCTGCACCTGAGGAAATACCCAGGGTGTACGGATCAGCCAGTGGATTCAGAAGAAGCGCCTGGAACACTGTTCCGCTCACCGCAAGAGCGCCTCCCACAAGGGCTGCCCCGATTATCCTGGGGATGCGGATATCCATAATTATGGCTGCGCTGGCATTATGGGCCGTATCGGATGTGCCGGATAATACAGAGAAGAATATTTGCCACATCTCCTGGAAGGGGATATGCACATAGCCGAGACCGGCAGAAAACACCACGAAACCTGCAAGGAGTGCATAGAGAAAGACTGCAAGGCCGAACTGTCTCAATAGGGTCCCTTCCTGTTTCTTATCAGTCTTATAAATGCGGCAGATGCCAGTCCTCCACCTGCCGCTTGGTCCTCTGCCGGCTGTATAACTTGTGCCTGGTATTATTTCAGTTTTATGCCGGCATCATTTGCCGCATCTATTGCGTGACTTACATAAATCTGAGCAAAATCATCCAGTTCGCCAAGCCCGTGGATGTCTGTTACGACCTCGATGCCGGCCTTTTCCAATACTGATTTCCATGAATCCGGCTCCGGTCCTGCCATGTCATTTCTTGCATGGTCTCCGGCAACTATCATAAAGGGTTTAAGAAACACCCTTTTGATTTTTGCATGTCTGAGTATATCCAGGGTCCTTTCAAAGCCGGGATATCCTTCCACAGTGCCCACTATGGTCAGAACATCGGGGTAGGTCTTGTTCATAAGGTATTCAAATTCCAGGTACGTTCCGCCTGAAGGAAAGAATTCATTGCCGTGTCCCATGTAGACCAGGGCGGCCTTTTGCTTTGCGGCCCTTTCCACATCCATTTTCACTGCCTTTACCGCCGTCTTTATGTCTTCCGTGTAAGGATGTTTTGTGCCATAGGTCCCAAGGGCAGGGCGGCCCACAACAAGCTTGTTAAAGGGCTTGAACCTTTTCTTGATGGTATTGATGGAAGAAAGTGCTTCCATGTAGGAGCACAGATCCAGGTATTCCTCAGCAGGGGCGATGTGGGTGGGTTGAACCACTATGGTATCAAATCCTTCGTCCTGGAGATCTGCCACAGTTGCCAGCGGACCTTTTACATGAAGTATTTCCGCCGGGATACCGGGATGCTGTTTTAAATAAGTTGTATCCTTTGCCCTTTTCTGCCAGATCCTTCTTATAATGTTGGAGGTAAATGCAATCTTTACCGGGGTATTGGGAAAACGTTTTTCAAGCTTGTCCTTGATGTTCAAAAGCCCTTTAAGGGCAGGTTCCACAGTGGTTCCGAACATGGCAAGTACCAGTGCAGGGCGGTGCTGGTGTTTGGGGCCGTGTTCCATGGCGGAAACGGTCCGTGACAGGGTGACCAGTGAGAAAACCAAAGACAGGAACAGTGCGGTCACATAAAGGGGGGAAAGCCGTCTGATCATGATAAAACCTCCTCTTTTTTACGGCCTGGGCTCCAGGCCATTATTTGGAATATTCGGCCCGGAATTCCCGTTTTTTCCCGGTGACCATTGAAAAAGGCCCTGATCCTGCCACGGGATCCGGCCTTTTCTCCTTTCAGGCAGGTCTTCTGACTCCCGGATCAGCCTACTTACCGCGCCTTCCCCTTCCCGTTACGGCAAAGAGTGGCAAATTATGCGGCGTTCGTCCCCGGTTACAGCGGCGGGCCCGTCCCGGATTTTCACCGGGTTCCCTTTTCATCCCCTGTCTTGAGGAACCTGAAAAGACATAAAAAGCTAAACTGAAAATTGTTCTTTAGTCAATAGAATGTTTGATAAGCAAAACCCTTTGTAGCATTTAGATTCTTGCTGTGTAGGTGGTCTTTTTGATCACTTTTTTGTCCCTGAGCCTTTCATGGTCAGGGGGTGACAAATCCCATGTCATGAGGGTCTAGGCCGTTACTGCCGCTTGAATGCTTTTGAAATTGCAGTGGCGCAGCCATAAATTGTGCGTAATGCCGAGGCCTATGGCTTGGATAGTCCGATTTAAGTGATTTCTTTATTTTCAGTTGACAAACCTGGATGTTTCCGAGTAGTGGTCAGGAAAAGCGATTTTGCCGGCGAAAACAACGGCAATTGTCAACCATTGGTTGAAACCTCGAGGTAAAGGAGAGAGAAAATGGCAAAACTGACCAAAATTGAGGGTATTGGCGAAAGTTACGCCGCCAAACTAACGTCAGCTGGGATCACCTCCCTGGAAAACCTGCTGGAAACCGGAGGCACCAGGAAGGGACGCGGCGAGCTGGCCGCCAAGACCGGCATCAGCGAAAAGCTCATCCTTAACTGGGTCAACCGGGCTGACCTGATGCGGGTCAAGGGCATCAGCACCCAGTATGCCGACCTCCTGGAAGCAGCGGGCGTGGACACGGTGCCCGAACTGGCCCAGCGCAATCCGGAAAACCTGGCCGCCAAGATGGCGGCTGTCAACGAAGCCAAGAAACTGGTCCGCCAGCTTCCCAGCGTCACCCAGGTCAGTGAATGGGTCAAGCTTGCCAAGACCATGCCCCGGGCCATCACCCACTGAAACTTTCCGGTTCCCCCCTAATTCCCGCTGAAGCCACCGCCGGTGTCGGTAATTAATGACGACACCGGTTGTTTTGGCCCTCTCTCCTGCGCCCCATAGTAATGACTGCAACTGCCATCATTGCGGGTTTGTTGCCCATACTGTTCGGCAGGGGCACGGGATCACAGGTCATGCAGCGGATTGCAGCCCCGATGGTAGGAGGCATGATTACCACAACCCTTCTGTGCCTGCTGGTGCTGCCTGTGATCTGCGGGATTTATCTCCAGGCTGCAGAGCGCTTTCATAAAGGACGATCGTTGTGAAATATCTGAAAACCTGTTTCACATTTGCGGGGATCACAGTCGGGGTGCTTATTGTCCATCCCTACGTGATGCTTATAGATCAGCTGACTGGCCCGGGCCACAGCATGGCTGCTGCTGGCTCAGAGTCAGCGCCGGGAATCTTTGCAGTATTCAGTCCTGCCATGCTCCCTATGACAGCAGCCTTTGGAATCTTCGGCGGGTTTTGCGGGTTTCTGATAGGCCTCCTGTTTCAGCGAAATCTGCGTATGCTGCGCTACAGGTACCAGGCACGCCTGCACCGTGATCTCATGAGCTCCCTTCAGCAGCTTTTGGGCGTGATTTCCCACCATATTCTCAACAGCTCCATGGTTATAAGCGGCCATGCCAAAAGACTTCAGAAAAAGGCATCAGAGCAGGACAAGCAGGACCTTGATGCCATTATCCGCCAGGCAGGGAAAAATGAAGAGATCCTGAAGGTGATACAGGATGCGGAATTTCTCGAAAATATCGACCCCTGCGACCAGACCTACCAGAAACTGGTGGAGCTTAACCGCAGGATTGAAGAACATCTCAAGTAATCGACAGCCTTTTTGCGTTCAGGGTGAATGCGGAAATGGCGGAAAAAAGCTCCAGGTGAGGATAAGGCCTGAAAGGCTGCCCCAGGCTAAAACCAGACCCTTAGGCCGGCCATAAATCTTGTCACATCCCGGGGTCCGAGGTCCTGCCTTGCCATGTCCCGGCTGCCTCCTG
>JALVJO010000167.1 GCA_027028245.1 Deltaproteobacteria bacterium | reverse complement strand
GGTATGCCCTTGGTATAATCCAGCCTGTCTATACCAAGGATCACCTGGCGGTCAGGCAGTTTTTCATGGAGAAACCAGGCGCAGTCTGCAACCTGGCGGGAAGCCGCATCCCTTTCGAAGGATTCAAAATCTATGCTTATGGGGAAAATCCCCACCCTTATTTCCCTGCCTCCTGCTTCAAGACGAACCAGGGAACCCCTTCCGATAACTGATGTTTCAGGGAAGAACTTCTGAACGCAGTCCAGAAAATGCCTCCTGTCCCTGGCAGTCTGGAATCCAATAAGGTCATACTGCAGGAGTGCGCTTATCACCTGCCTCCTCCACGGAAGCTTCAGGAAGATATCAAGAGGCGGGAACGGGATGTGCAGGAAGAAACCCGTCTTGTTTCTTATTCCAAGCTCCCTCAGGAAAAGGGCGCAACTGAACAGGTGATAATCGTGGACCCATATAAAATCGTCCGGCCTTACCGTCCTGGAAATTTCCTGTGCAAATTTCCTGTTGACCTTGAGGTATTCATACCAGTATGCAGGACGAAAATTGCACCTTGTCTGAAGATCATGAAAGAGGGGCCAGATTATCTCGTTGGAAAAACCATAATAATAACCATGGACCTCCTCCCTGGTGAGAGAAACCGGGTGAAGATCATAACCGCTCATCCGGGAAGCCTTGGCCAGAAGGCTTGAAAGCGCTGCCTCCTCGGTCCCGCCTGACCAGCCTATCCACACCCCTCCCCTGTTTTTCAGCACCGGCGCCATGGCTGTGACAAGGCCTCCTGCCCCGGGCCTTATCTGCCAGTTCCCGTCTTCCTTTACCAGCTTGATGGGCAGCCTGTTTGAGACTGCCACCAGCCTGGAAGCCTTTTCACTCATTTTATGGTCCCCCGGTTTCCTTTTGCCATCTTTCCAGAAAGGCCTTCAGCTCATCTGGCGGCCGTATCCAGATATCCGCCATGGTGGTCCTGAACTCGTCCCTTACAAGGACCCCCAGGCCGCGTCCCCTGATGGCAGAAAATGCGTCTTCGTCCGTCAGATCATCCCCCAGATATGCAGCCGGCGGTATCGTCCTGTATTCTGAAAGAACCTTTTCCACAGCCATGCCCTTGTTGGCCTCGGCTGAACGAAGCTCTATTCCGCCGTCGAACCTGTCAATCTCCATGCCCGTACCAGGCAGCATGGCCTCAAATGCCGTTGCAGCCTTTCTTTCAAGCCTGTCAGCCTGCGAGCTTTTCATGCCCCTGAAATGCAGGGCAAGGCAGCCGCTTTTTTCCTCCATATTTTCTGAAAGACCGTGATCCTCGACCCATTCTTGTGCATCCGAAAGGGCCCTTCGGGCAGCCCTTGAAATGCGGTCACTCTTAAGCTCCCCGTTCAGCAAGAGATGCTGACGACCGTGACACCCCCAGATTTCCACCTGCTGACTGAGTCTCAAAAGTTTTTGAATAGATGAAACATCCCTGCCGGATATAATCACAAGGCGGGTCTTTCCGGTTTCCAGTATCCCGTTAAGTATCCCCGGCACCCATGGATAGGGCACTGCTTCATCACGTTCTATCCGGAAGGGAGCAATGGTGCCGTCATAATCGAGAAAGAGGACTGACTTTTCGGATTCAGACACACGGTTCCAGAATCCTTCAAGATCCACGTCTTTTCTAAGTATCTTCACATAATCTCCAGATCAACTTGTGGAAATATCTATCCTGTCCTGCGAGCCGTTCATCAAGGAAATCATAAGGGCCATGTATTCCCTGAGATGCCTGGTAAGAAGAAAATTTTCCCGCACGAGCCGTCTTGCCCGCTTCCCCATTTCCAGCCTCTTATCCTTGTGATGAAGGAGATACCTTATCCTGAGTGCCGCCCCTTCGGGGGTTCTGACCCTGAACCCGGTATAATGATCTATGACCTGTATACGGATACCGCCTGTGTCACCTCCGACAACCGGCCTTGCCTTCCACATGGCCTCAGAAACCGTGAGTCCGAAGCCCTCCCGGGTGGATTTCTGGATGACTATGTCTGCAGCACGCTGAAGGGCGTTTATCTTCCTGTGTGCATCAGGCGGAAGTACCAGTACGTGAACGTCCGGTTCGCCGGAAGCAGCTGTCAACACCTCTTCCAGGACCGCCTGGCCCTCCGGGTCGTCACTGGCACCTCCCCCTGCCAGAACAAGCTGGCACGGCACATGTCTGCGGACCTGCATGAAGGCCTCTATGACACCAAGCGGATCCTTGAACCTGTCAAATCTGGATACTTGAACAAGCAGGGGCAGGTCGGGATCCAGGCCGAATTCGGAAAATACCTCATTCACCTCTCCGGCTGGAAGGCTTATATTTTTCTCACTCAGGGGATCAATGCTCGGAGCAATTATATACTGAGGATGGGAAAGCCTCTGCGCAAAATCAGGCAGGGAAAAGATGCTGGCGTCATATCTGGCGCAATAGTCCCTGAGGTATTTCCATATGGGCCTATAGGGACGGCTGCAGTCTATATGGCACCTCCAGATCCATTTGCCCTTCCTATTCGGTATCGAGTCTATAAGGGCTGCCGGCTGCGGGTCATGAATGAATACAAAATCCGCTTCCCTGAGGACATCCTCGAATCTTTCGGCATTTTCCCGGTTCGTTTTTTCATAGACCTCAAGCAGACCGGTCCCCACGGTTATTCTATGTCCCTGAAGCGCGTTGTGAAAACTCTTTGTGCACTTGTAAAAATCTGGCTGGCCAGTGATTACCTCCCAGGAGACATCGAGGCCGAGATCAGCCATGAGTGGAACCAGCTTGTGGAGGATCTCGGCCACGCCGCCGCCTTCCCTGGTAGAATTCACGTGCAGCACCTTCTTTCCTGCCAGGGGTTTTGAAAGCTGTAAAAGGTGATTGATTACATCTTCACCTGCCACGGATGTATACGCATTCAGAAGGCTGGACATGGTATCAGTCCTCCTTGAAATACCTGCTGAAGCATAGACTCAACACCCTTCTTATCTCCTTGAGAGATGAAAAATAAGGGTCCACGGCCATAACTGCTGCGGCAAGATCCTGGTAATCTTCCCCAAGGCTCAAGAGCCAGGCGGAAAAGTCATCTACCTTTTCAGGGGTGCGTCTTCTGGCATCGATAAAATGGTAAAATATGCTTCCAAGCGACATGCGGCTTACGCTGTCTGCCAGCAACCTGGGATCTTCCAGGCATCTGCCCGTATCCATGACCAGTATCTTGGAATACATGAAATGAAACTGTTCATCCGCCTGTGACCACGGCACCCATTCAGAAAGATCCAGGTGTTCCTCTACCCTGTCTATGAGTTCTCCCCTCAGGCCTTCTATATCATGGAATTCCGTTGGGTCTATCACACTCAGCCGTTCAGCAAGGGCCTTTTCGTGAAGACTGTGATAAACCCAGGCGGCAAAATCATTGTTGTACTCCGGCTCGTCAAAGCGGGGCTGAAGAAACCTGCCCCAAAAATGGTGATAAATACTGGAAGCCGGTGCCAGGGAAAGTCCTTCCCTGAACTCCCTGAGAGTCTGAACCGCTATCCCTGTGGATAGTGCAATGAGGGCACAGTCCTTTACATGAAATGGTTGTGCGGACATGTTCATAACTCCCTGCTCACAAGAAAGACATGCGTTTTTCAGGCCGAACCCGGACTAAAAAATAAACATTTGATGCCAAAGAGGCAATCAGCCTGAAAAAGGAAATCCAGATATTGGGGGGAGCATTCCCGGTTTGTTCCTGGACGAGGAAGGGCAAAGATGGCGTATTTCTTTCAAGGTTCACCAAGCCGCTATGCAGATTTGAAATTCTGCCCGGATACAGATATCAACAATCTCAGTAGTTTGACTGCGGCTGAAGTTGGCTTCCTTGTGGTGAAAGAAACACTTCTTCCTTGCCTGTGGCACAAATAAGGGACAAACCGGGAATGCTCCCGATATTGGGATGATCAGAAGACCAGTGTTAATACTCCAAGGTGTTCATCCCTCCCGTCATTATTGTCATGGATGTCTGCATTGGATATGTGCAGGTAGCGATAACCCAGTTCCCACCTGTCATGGAAACACAGGCCTGTGCCGGCAAGGACCGAAAACTGGAAAGCAGCCCCCATCTGGCGGCCCCTTATGTTTGACCTGCTTAGAAAATGGATTCCAGCTCCAAGATCGAGGTAAGGCTTTATCCCGTATTTGCCGTAAGAATACCTGAATACCGGCTGAACGCCCGCATCTACGGTGGTATCTCTGCTGTCCAGCACTCCGAGATCCAGTTCCAACCTGACAGAACCAGACCCATTTTCTCCCATTGCCATCTCCTTTGGAAGCCACCAGGCACCTACCAGCCGGCTGCTGAACGAGCCGTCCACCGTGGTTCCAAGTTCCAGGGAACCTGTCCAGCTCCTGCTGGACTTCATCAAATCCATGGCGCAAACATTACCAACCCATACAGAAACCAGCAATAAAGCAGACAGCAGAGCTCCAGCACAAATAGAAATCCCGCGCATTTCCGCCTCCTTTCTCCCCTTTTGGAAAAGAAGAAAAAAATCACCCTGAAACCAAGATTTCAAAGAACCGTCTTGATAAAGCCCGAGCCTGAAAGGCCTGAACTTATTGGCCCTTGCTCATTTAAACCACAGGATCCTTGGATTTTCAAGAGGTACCAGGGCCTCTGGGTGCCTTGGTACGATTCTCGGGGTGTAATGGGAAGCATCCCGCTTAACAGGTATCTCCGCTCTGAAAAGGAAGCCATTTACTGCACCCTTGAGCTCTTCGCGAAGGGTCATTTGCCATATCTCAGGCTCAGATCCCCCTTCCAGTGGCTCGGCATAAAGCTCCACTGAAACCATGTCTATCTTCAGCCCGTCAAGATAGGCCTGAACCTCAAAGATGTATTTATCATCAGCGGTTTTGACCTGGAAATTGCCAAAATAGATATTCTTCCAGTGGGCGTCTATCTCGGCCTGCCACTGGGAAATATCCCTGCCTATCTGGCCGTTGGCTGCTGCCCTGCGGCCGAAGGCACTTGCACATGGGATGTAGTATTCTTCCACATACTGCCTCATCATGCGATTGCTGGAAAATTCCGGCGTAAGCTTTATCATGCTGGCCTTCATCATGCTGACCCATTTTCTGGGTATGCCGTGTTCATCCCGGTCATAAAAGGCCGGGATGATCTCGTCCTCGAGTTTCCTGTAGAGCTCGTCTGCCTCGTGTGCATCCCAGGACGGGTCCTCATCATGTTCCCTGCCGTCACCCAGGGGCCAGCCCACATCCCCTGAGTAGGCCTCAGCCCACCAGCCGTCCAGCTCAGAAAAGTTTATGCCGCCGTTTACCAGCACCTTCATCCCGCTGGTGCCGCTGGCTTCCCAGGGCCGCCTCGGCATGTTGATCCATACGTCCACTCCCTGGACAAGCTTCTTTGCCACTATCATATCGTAGTCCTGTATGAAAATGACCTTGCCCACAACATCGGGACGCTGCATGAAATGATGCCACTTCCTGATCATTTCCTTGCCGATATTGTCCCTTGGATGGGCCTTTCCGGATATAATGAGCTGTACAGGCCGCTGGGGCAGGTTCAGCAGGCGTGCAAACCTGTCAGGATCTGTCAGCAGCAGGTTTGGACGCTTGTAGGCAGTAAAGCGCCTGGCGAAGCCGAGTGTAAGGGCATTTGCATCCAGGGCATTTTCGTACTTTCTGCTGGTCTCTGTATCAATACCCGAAGCTGCATGCTGCCACTTTACCCTGCTTGAGACAAAATTAAGCAGCTTCATCCTGCCCCTGACCCTGAACTCCCAGAACTCCTCGTCTGAAAGCTTTCCAAGCCCCTGCTCGATTGTCTCCAGGGTACCCAGCCACCTGTCGCTGCCACAGGCCCTTGTCCAGAGGTTGTCCGCCTCGGAAGACTCCCAGGAAGGAACGTGGACTGCATTGGTTACGTGGCCTATGGGCACTTCTCCTTCCGGCCACCTTGGGAACAGGCCCGAGAAAATGTGCCTGCTGACCTTGCCGTGAAGCCTGCTCACCCCGTTTATAAAAAGCGAACTCCTCATTGCCAGGTATGCCATGTTGAAGGGCTCGGAAGTATTGCCCGGGTCAGAACGGCCCAGGCCCATAAACTCCTCCAGGCCGAGTCCCAGGGAACGGCAGTAGCTTCTGGCATAATTGTCGAACATGGAGGCAGGATACCTGTCAAAGGCAGCATCCACAGGGGTGTGGGTCGTGAAGATATTGCCGGCCCTCACGCAGTTCAGGGCCACCTGGAAGGAACAATCTGCCAGACGCATGAAGTTTCTGGCCCGCTCAAGGGCTGCAAATGCAGCATGGCCTTCATTGAGATGGCAGACATTGCAGTTCAGGCCCATGGCTTCCAGGAGTTTCCAGCCGCCGATACCCAGTGCGATCTCCTGCTGGAGCCTCATTTCCTCACCGCCGCCGTACAGTTTGCTGGTAATACCCCTGTCCCTTGGAGAATTGCGGGGATCATTGCTGTCCAGGAGAAACAGTTTTACCCTGCCTACATGGACCTGCCAGGTCTTGAGTACGAGGTTTCTGCCCGGCAGATCCACCTGTATCAGCAGCCAGTCCCCCTTTTCGTTTAGAAGGGGCACCACGGGCAGCATAACCGGGTCGTTGTAGGGATAAAATTCCAACTGGTTTCCATAGGCATCTATGGCCTGGCGGAAATAACCCTGCTGGTACAAAAGGCCTATTCCGTACAGGGGCACTCCCAGGTCACTGGCCGTCTTCAAATGATCTCCGGCCAGTATACCAAGGCCTCCCGAGTAGATGGGAAGGGCCTCACCAAGGCCAAACTCCATGCTAAAATATGCTACTCCCGCAAGGGGGCCGCTGCCATGCAGGTTCTGAAACCACGCAGGCTCCCTGAGAGTCCTCTCACGGTCCTGGATCAGCCGGCCGAGTTCTGCTGTAAAATCCTTGTCTGAAGCAAGTTCCTCAAGTCTTTCCTGGCTGACGCTTTCCAGGATAAACCAGGGATTCCCTGTAGAATCCCACATCTGGGAATCAATGGTCCTCCAGATCTGATCGGAACCATGACTCCAGCTCCACCGCATGTCCATTGCAAGTTCTGCAAGGCCTTCCAGCCCGGGGGGAAGTTTTCTTGGAAGATATCTATTCAGATGCATGTCTTTTTCCTCTTTATTATCGTAAACTGGCAAGCAGGCAGATCAAACTGCCCGGGGGACGACTGGTGCCGCAGGCAAGACATGGCGGCATTCGAGCCCAAGGACTATTTCAGCGGAATACCCTCTGCATTCACCGCCAAAGAAAATGATAAGCATTGCACTGGACTTTATAAAGAAAAAAATAACATCCCGGGGCAAAACCCTTGAAGCCCTTGAGGTGGAAATCACCTCCCACTGCAATGCAAAGTGCATCATGTGCCCCAGGACCGGGCTGCTGTTAAATGCAATCCCCAGGTATCTCAGGGTATCTGCTGAGGCCCTGACCACAGCGGCTCGTAAGGCCTGAACTCTTTTTGCCTGTTAAAGGATTGTTCTGCAAACTTGCAAGCTGCATGATACAGGTTAAAATCTTGTCCCATGGAAATACTTCTTCATGTCTGCTGCGGTCCCTGTTCACTCTATCCTGTCAGGGCGCTTCGGGAAAAGGGAATCAAACCCACGGGGTTCTTCTTCAACCCCAACATACATCCCTTCAGGGAGCTTGAACGGAGAATACATGCATTGGAGACCGTGTCAGCTGAACTGAATTTTCCAGTGCTGTGGGACTCCAGCGGTTACGGGCTGAAAAACTGGCTCCAGGCACTTGAGGGCAGACTTGATTTCAATGACAGGTGCCCGGTGTGCTATGCCGTGAGGCTGGAGGAAACAGCCAGGCAGGCAAAGCGGCTGGGGATGGAAGTCATCTCCACTACCCTTCTTTACAGCAGGTACCAGAGGCACGAGGTTATCATGGATATGGGCGCCAGGACAGCCCAGAGGCACGGGTTAAAATTCTACTACCAGGATTTCAGGAAGGGCTGGCAGAAAGGCATAGATGAAAGCCTGGAACTCGGCATCTACAGGCAGCCCTATTGCGGCTGCGTATTCAGTGAGGCAGAACGCTATTCAAAAAGGATAGACAGGCTGATGAACAGGCTTGAGGCAGAAAATCTTGAAGGCGGGCAAATCCGGAAAGGAGGCGGGAATGAATCCCCTGAATGATATGGGCAGACTTCTCCTTCTCATTGGAATTTTCATGGTAATAGCCGGCCTTGTGCTAATATTTCTTCCAAAACTGCCGTTTATCGGCCGGCTGCCCGGTGATTTTGTAATAAAAAGAGGCAATTTCACCTTTTACTTTCCCCTTGCCACATCCATAATTTTGAGCATTATACTTACGATAATCTTTTCCATATTCCGGAAATGAAGCGACGGAACCTTCTAAAAAACGCCTTTTTCTGGGGCTTGGGAGCAGTGCTGTCTTGGCCCCTTTTTGCCTTCGTCCAGAAAAAACGATACCGCCCGCCCAGGGAGGTCAGGATATCCAGGGACTTAAAGGCAGATGAATTCATCGTGGAGCCGGAATTTGTCCTCTTCCAATCGGAGAAAGGCCCCCTGGCAGTCTCGAGAACCTGTACTCACCTGGGCTGCAGAGTCAATTATCTTCCAGAAAAAAAGATATTTCTGTGTCCCTGCCATCAGAGCAGATTTTCCCCTGGCGGCAGGTATATTTCCGGCCCCGCCAAAAAGGACCTGGCCGTCTACAAGGTGACCCCCATGGAGGACGGCCATGGAGTAACAGTATATCTGCCTGCATGAATTCCCCAAGCTACGGACAGATTGCAGGTGCTTGCCTGCTGCTTTCTCTTGCAACAGGTTTTATCGTGGCCTACCAGTACGAGGCGGCCGCCCCGTTTATTTCCACCACTGCCATGGAGGCGGTCCTCCCCTTCGGCTGGTTCTGGCGTTCCCTTCACTTCTGGACTAGCCAGGGCTTCCTTCTTATGCTCTGCCTTCATGCCTTTGACACCTGTAAGGGCATGGACACCCTGGGCAAAAAAAGACCAATGAGGATACACTGGACCATAATATCCTTTGTCCTTCCCCTGGCTGTCCTGGCCCTTTTTTCAGGATACGTGCTGAGATTTGACGGAACCGGGCAGGCGGCAGGTGCAATTGCCGAACACCTGCTCCTGGATGTGCCCTGGATAGGCAACGGCCTGAACAGGTTGTTCATGGCAGTAAGCACCGAAGGGCTCAACCGGCTTTATGCCGTTCATATCCTGGCAGGCTGTTTATGCTGGCTGCTGGGCACCTGGTATCACACCAGGACCGTGCGCATCAATTTTGCAGCATTCAGTATCTCAACAGTGTTTTTTTTGCTCTTCTGCCTCTTTATTCATGCACCCATAGACCTTCCCCAGGGGCATCTGCATCTGATCCGGGGCCCCTGGTTCTTCCTTGGCGTACAGGAGCTTCTGAGACACTTTGATCCTGTTTCAGCCGGCATAATCTTTCCACTGATCCCTGTTCTAACAGTAGCAGTTCTGCCCTGGTTGAAAAAAAGGGACGGTGCCTATCTCGTTCTTCTTCTGTGGACTTTTGCCTATGCTGGTATTACCCTTGTGGGCGTTTTGAGGACAGGATGATGGAATCAGCAGCCTTGGCCACCATAATTTCGTTTATTCTCCTGGTCACCGGTATTGCAGGCATGATACTGCCCGGGCTTCCAGGTGCACTGCTCATATGGCTCGGCATAGTGGCCTATGGCTTTTTAAACCCGAATGTCCACTGGTCCATCACCTTCTTTCTCATGGAAGGGCTGCTGGCACTTATGACCTATGTGGTGGATTACCTTGCCACAATATGGGGGGTTGCAAAATTCAAGGGAACCAAGGCCGGGGCAATAGGTGCCGTTCTGGGCATGACCTTTGTCTTCATAATGGGCCCCTTTGGCCTTATCATAGGGCCTTTTATCGGGGCAGTAACAGGAGAACTGGTGGCAGGAGGGGAGATGCAGCAGGCCCTGACTTCTGGCTTCGGGACCTTCGTGGGCTTTCTGGTGGCCACGTTCGTGCGCCTTCTCTTATGCGGCATCATGATAAGCTGGTTCGTGGCAAAGGTCATTGCATCAATTCCCCAGCATTCTCTTCCCTTTTAAACCAGAAAAAGCGGTTATTCGTTACCTGGAAAGATCTGTCCTGCATTCCATGGCCCTTTTGAGGGTTACATGATCTGCATATTTCAGGTCGGCGCCCATGGGGATTCCGCATGCAATCCTGGATGTCCTGATGCCCTTTTCCGACAGGAGGCCGGAAAGATAACTGGCAGTTGCTTCTCCGGCAGCAGTGCTGCTCGTGGCGATGATAACCTCTTTAACGGCTTCATTCTGAACACGTGCCAGAAGTTCCCGGATCTTAAGCTGTTCAGGCCCGATGCCTTCCATGGGAGCAAGGACTCCCTGGAGCACATGATACAGCCCTTGAAAGCAGCCTGCCTTTTCAATGGCCAGAACGTCTCCAGGCTCCTCAACCACGCAGATTATCGAATCTTCCCTCTTGGGATTGCTGCATATACTGCACGGATCCTGCTCTGAAAAGGTATAGCAGCGTGAGCAAAGACCGATTCTTTCGTGCAGCAGGGCTATGGACTCTGCCAGTTCCCGGGCCTGGGCAGATGGCCATCTGAGTATTTGCAATGCATGGCGGGTAGCACTCTTTTCCCCCACTCCGGGCAGGCGCTGCAGATTTTTTACCAGCCTTTCCAGGGCTGGAGGCATTGAACCCGGCATTTCGGCTACATCAAGCCCGGCATCTTGAGGCCACCTGTAATCTTGGCCATCTCTGAGTCAACCATTTCCTTGGAACGGACAAGGGCCTCGTTTACTGCGGCTACCACCAGGTCCTGAAGCATCTCCACGTCCTCGGGGTCCACCACTTCCTTTTCTATGGAAAGGGAAACTATCTCCGGCTTGCCGCTGGCCACAGCCTTTACCATGCCTCCTCCAACGCTCACCTCCACAGTCCGCTTTGCCAGTTCCTCCTGGGTCTTTGTGATCTTGTTCTGGAGGATCTGGGCCTGCCTCATCATTTCCTTCATATTGGGATTCATGTTGTCATGCTCCTTGCTTCTTGTTTTTGTATCTTCTGTTGTTATAAAGAGTAACACCACTTATTCTGGCTTGAAAGAGGTTTAGGGTCTCCTGCACCAGGGGGTTGTTTACAAGCTGGTCATGGCGGCTCTTCCCCTTTGGTGCTGCTGCCGCCCCCCTGGACGGCGATGCACCGGGCGCTTTCCTGTCTTGCAGCTCTGATTTGAACTTGATCTCCACACGGCGGCCGAAAAAATCCCGGGCCAGACGGTTTATAAGGCCGGCATTTTCCCTGTCCCGAAGCATCTCTCCCGGCAGGTCCGGCCGACAGAACACCTCCACCGAGGATTCATCTAAAACCTTAAACTCAGAACAGGTCTCAAGTGCGCTGCCCACGCTGGGCCTTTGCCTCTTTACCTTTTCAACGAATTCCTTCCATGAATCTTTTATGCTGACTTCCTTTGCAGGAGCAGGCTTCAGGGTTTCCAGCCGGACAGGAGCCACGGCATCGGGCTTGTCATGAGAAATCTTTTCAGCCTTCTGGGACAACACCCTGGAAGACGGGATATTTTCAGCCTGTCCGCTCTCCTGGTACACCTTAAGCAAGGCTTCCACCTTCTGAAGAAGTTCATCCAGACCAGAAAACTCCTTCAGGGTACAAAGCCTCATAAGAACGACTTCCAGCGTCATCCTTGGGTCCATGCTCCTGTAAATTTCTTCCATGGCAGAAGACAGGATCTGCATGGCCTGGAGCACCTGGTGAAACGAAGAGTCCCGGAATCTGTCCCTCAGGTCAGCCAGCCTTTTTGGGTCCATGTCCACCAGGGCCTCGGCATCGCCGGGTCTTATCTTTTTCAACACGGCAAGGTCCCTGAAAAATTTAAGGAGATCCCCGGCCAGCCTGGGAAGATCAGAACCCATCCGGTATATGCGGTCCAGGGTAGACAACACTGCAAAAACATCCCCATTGAGGATGGAAAGAGCCAGGGCCTCCATGGTATCCGCGCCTATGAGACCCAGGGCCTCGCATACCTCTTCGTAACTGGCGGCACCGAATGCTGCCACCTGATCCAGCAGGCTCAGGCTGTCCCTGACGCTTCCTTCCGCCTCCCTTGCCAGCAGGAGGGTTGCCTTCCTGGGGATACCCAGGCCCTCTTTTTCAACGATGTGATCCAGGTGGTCAGCCAGCCTTTCCTCTGGCAGGCGCCTGAACTCGAAATGCTGGCACCTGGAATGTATGGTCGCCGGTATCTTCCTGGGCTCGGTGGTGGCAAAGAACAGATAGGCGTGGGGAGGAGGCTCTTCCAGGGTCTTAAGGAGGGCATTGAAGGCCTCCTTGGTAAGCATGTGGACCTCGTCAATTATGTAGATCCTGAAACGGCACTGGGCAGGCTGAAAACGGATATCCTCCCTGAGCTGCCGGATTTCATCGATGCCCCGGTTGGAGGCACCGTCTATCTCGTTTACGTCAACATTGTGACCGGACGTAATCTGCCTGCATATGGAGCACTGGTTGCAGGGTACGGGAGCTGGACCCTTTTCACAGTTAAGGGCCTTTGAAAGAATGCGGGCCACCGAGGTCTTTCCGACCCCGCGGGGCCCGCTGAACAGGAGGGCATGTGCAACACGATCGCTCTTCAGTGCATTTTGAAGTGTCCGGGTTACGTGGCCCTGGCCTATTACGTCCTCAAATGTTTGGGGTCTCCATTTTCTGGCCAGTACGAGATAAGACATTACACCTGTCGGGCTTTAAACAAGAAAAGATGATAGCCAGGCACCCCTGCGGCACACGAAGGGTCCCACTACCGTTGCTTCCTTCCGGACCTGGCGGGGTTCGCGGGATTTCGTTGCGCAGGACCCGGCTATCAAAAAGGTCGTTGGCTGTTGGCGGAGAGGGTGGGATTCGAACCCACGGTACGCTTTCAACGTACACACGATTTCCAATCGTGCCCCTTCGGCCGCTCGGGCACCTCTCCTGCATAATCAAACAGGGCTAATCTTATACCCTTAATTCCTTCCTGCAGTCAACAATAATTAAAATTCAGCAATATTCAACAATGGCGGAGAGGGTGGGATTCGAACCCACGGTACGCCTATTGAGCGTACAGACGATTTCGAGTCGCCCCCGTTATGACCGCTTCGGTACCTCTCCGTCCAGGAAAACGGCCTCTTGCCACCTGGCGGTCGGGCAGCCGGAACATATTCGGCAGCCCATTAAAACTCCATGGACAACAAGCCGGTATTTATGAAGATAGCAAATGAATATTTCCAAGGCAAGGAGCTGCTGCCCAATATGCCGTGCCTCTGCTTAACAGGGCCAGTTTGTCCCCCATTTGTGCTACTGGCAGGGAAGTGGGTGTTTCTTGAAAGGTTTCACCACAAGGAAGCCAACTTCAGTCGCAGCCAAGCCGCTGAGATTGGCGATGTCTTTATTCGAGAAGAATTTGAAACTCGCACAGCGGCTTGGTGAACCTTGAAAGAAATGCACCTTCCTTGCCATTCCTCATCCAGGGACGAACTGGGAATAATTCCAAGGCTATGAATTTCCCCAAAGACGCATGGAAAGCCCCGAATCCCTCCTGGTCCTGTTTTCAACGCATGCCCTTAGATCCTCCCAGGTGCCCCAGATTGTTATCTCCTCCCTGGCCCTGGTTACAGCCGTATATAAAAGTTCCCGCCCGGGCATGGCCGTCTTCCCGGAAGGCAGGATGAAAACCACCTTCTTGAATTCAGATCCCTGGCTCCTGTGTACAGTTATGGCCCAGGCATGGTCAAAAGACGGTAGCCCCAGGGGAGAAAAAGATCTCATTTCTGTTTTCCCGAAAGAAAACCAGATTTTGAGCCGTCCGGACTCATCGGGCCACGCTATCCCTGTATCGCCGTTAAAAAGCTCCATCATGTAATTGTTTCTGTTTATGATCACGGGAACTCCCTTGAAGATAGTACGGCCAGGCGCCTTTTCGTAATGTTCAACAGCATCACGCATAAAGCGGTTCACGGACTCCACGCCTCCAGGCCCCCTTTTTGTGCCGCAGAGGATCCTCAGACCATCCATGCCTTCCATGGCCTCCCCGAGTGAAGAAGACACGGCAAGAGACCTTGCCCAGGGAAGGGCTTCCCTTTCCAGAAAGGAAAACAGATCCTCCCGGCGGGCAGATATAAATCTTGCACGCTTCAGGCCAGGATCGTTCAGGATATTTTTGACCTGGCTGAAATCTCCGCAATTGACCGCTGAAGCCAGTTCGTCAATACCGCTTCCCGGCCTGAACCTGTAGCTGTGATCCAGTGCAATAATGCAGTCCCTGAGGCCGTTGACAGCGCCCCCGTGCCCTGAGCGAACATCTTCCCCGATCAAAGCTGCCCGGCGGGAAAATTCTTCTGAATAGGGGAAAAGCTTCGCCCCTGAACAGAGATCCCTCATGACGCTTCCCGCCTCCACAGAAGCCAGCTGGTCCTTATCGCCCATAAGAACAAGCCTTGCATCCCGGCGCAGGGCATCGGTCAGATGCACCATCATGGGCAGATCTATCATGGAGGCCTCATCCAGGATGACCACGTCATGGGGAAGGGGATTTTCCCTGTTGAACTGAAAACGCCCGGGTTCTCTTCCTGCACCAAGAAGCCTGTGGACGGTTTGGGCCCTTTCCGGCATCCTCTGCCTTATGGTTTCATCCAGGGCCAGGCAGCGGCCTGCCGTGGCTGCCGACTCGGTAAGCCTTGCAGCCGCCTTGCCGGTTGGGGCGCACATTGCAAAGGACAGTTCCCTTTCCGGCTCAGACGCAAGAAGAAGGGCCATGAGGGCGGCTGCCGTCCTGGTCTTTCCAGTGCCCGGACCTCCGGTAATCACAACAAGCCTCCTGAAAAGCACATTGAATGCTGCTATCTTCTGCCAGTCAGGCACTGCAGGGCCTGGAGGGAAAAGCCTCTGGACCGCCCGAATTGCAGCCTGCATGTCACAAGGCTCAAGGAGCGAGTTTGAAAGCTCCAGGAGCCTTCTGGCAGCAGATCTCTCATAGCTCCAGTAACGGTGCAGGTAGAGCCTTTCATCCTCCAGTATCAGGGGCCTGGTCTCTCCCGGCCGACCTACAACCCGGGATGAATGAACGCCTTCAATCACAGAGGCCGTATCCAGGCCGGCAACCCCTGTGGCCTCTGCCGCCATTGCCACGTTGTCATCTTTGAGGACAAGGCATGTATGAGAGTCATCTATAACTGCACAGGCCAGGTATGCCCCTATAATTGCGCCCTCCGCCTCATGGGGTGAAATTCGGCTTATGAACCTGGCAAATTCCGCGCCTGTCCTGCTTGCCTCTCCCCTTAATGCTGCATCTGACAGCCTTTTTATAACTGCAGAAGCCATGTTTACAGGCTGAAAAACCCCGGATATCTCTCCAGGATCTCCCCTTTGGATATGAATTTCACTCCGTACCTGCTGCCGTGTTCCGGCCTTACTCCCCTTATGAAGACGTAGAAGATACCGCCCATGTGCCTGTCCGGGAGATATCCCCTGAGATTTACCGACAGGTGCCTGTGAAGGGCTGCCGCGTAGATACCGGCCTGCAGCCAGTAGTCATGTTCTTCCATGGCCCTTTCAAGGGCAGCCTGGTCATAATCCTCCAGCTTGTCTCCCAGCCAGTTGGTCTTGTAATCCAGTATGTAAAAGGCATCTCCCTGCTGGAAGACGAGGTCCACGAAACCCTTTACTGCGCCCTGCATGCAGTATTCCCGGTGAGGAGGAAAGTGGCGGATCTGCCCTTGGGCAAAGGGCTGGACGAAAGCCATCTCCCTGGACATAGAGGCAGGATCCAGCCTGCTGAGGCTTATTCCGTCTGCCAGCTCTACAGTACAGACCTGTTCAGCGGTATCTGCAAGCACCTGGGCCCATTTGCCGTCTAGCCTGAATCTTTCCAGGGCCTGCCTGGCAGGTGCGGCAAAATCAGCTGCCCTTTCCCTGAAATCTATTGTTTCAAAGAGATGATGAACGCAGTTTCCTGCAGCCGGCCCCCTTGGAAAGTTAAAGATATCAAGGGCAGAGTCCTCACGGGAAAGACCTTCTGACCCATGGGCATCCGGGAAAAAGGCCCCGGAATGCGCCTGCCTTCTTGAAAGTGCAGAAAAACTCGTCTGCATCCATACCCTTGGGGCAAGGGGATGTCTTTTGACCATAAGGGGAGGACGTACCCGGGGTCTTTCTGCCCGTCCTTCCCAAACCGCGGATATTTTATGCATCATGGAAAACTTTTCTTCATTATTCAGCACTGCTGCATGACTGCAGCCTTCGAATTCCCTTTCAAGAAGGCGTTGAGGAGAATCGTTTTCAGGGATACGGCTTTTCGCACCGCCAAGGAGTATCCTTCCAAGGGTGGAACCGCCAAGGGCACGGCTTGATGAAAAGGCAATGAACAGCTTGTGTTTAGCCCTGGTAAGGGCCACGTAAACAAGGCGTACGCGCTCGGCCTCTTTCTGTCTTTCCAGCTCCTGCCTCCAGCCTCGTGGAAGTGCGCAGGAGCGCCCATTTCCGCCTTTGTTTTCATTTTGCAGTTCATCCGTACCGGAAGGCATCTTTTCGGCCATGGGGCATATGTAGCATCCGTGTTCCCTGCTGTAGAGTCTTGGGATTTGGTCCATCTTTTCATCAAGACCGACTCTATCGATAAAGGGCAGAAATAGTATGGGAAATTCCAGCCCCTTGCTCCTGTGATAGCTCATTACCTTCACAAGGTTCTCATCGGTTTCCAGGCGAAGTCTCTGTTCATCTGCGCGGTCATCCGGCTCCCGGATGTTTTCACTCAGCCAAAGCACTAGGCGCTCCGGGCCCTCGTGTTCCCTTTCCGCTTCAGCCAGCATCTCCGCTATCTGCCTCATGTTGGTCAGGCGCCTTTCTCCGTCTTTCAGGCAGAGGAGCCTTTCCGGCACGCCAAACTCATGAAAAAGCAAACGCAGCATTGGAAAAACTCCCCTTTTCAGCCACACTGCCTTAAAATCACTGAATTTTTCAACCATGGCCTCCCAGGCCTCGCGGTTCTGGCGAAGTTCATGTATGGCTGGTGCGGAAAACCCCAGGCAGACTGTGCCAAGAGCTGTGCACAGAGACGTGGTATCGGCAGGATTTTCTACTGCATTCAGCATGTAGAGGATATCCCGTGCCTCTGCTGAGCGAAAAACGCTTCCAGGGCCCTGGTATACAGACGGCACCCCTGCCTTGTAAAGTGCCTTCCGGATGGATGCGGCCTCCATGAAATTTCTGACAAGCACCGTGATATCGCCGGAGACAACAGGCCTTTTTTCACCGTCTTTGTTCAAGAAAAATGCCCTGCCGTCTCGTCCCAGGCTGATGAGCCTTTTTATCTCAAGGGCAGTAAGACCTGCAGGATCACGGGGGGCAGAAGCATCCCCATCCCCGGACCTGGCCCGGGAATCCTTTCCTTCCTCGCCGGGGAAAAGCCATATTTCCATTGCCCTGGCCTCATTTCCATCTTCAACCTGCAGGATCTCATCAATATCAACTCGAGCTTCTGCCGGGGTGAACTCTATACCCCTTAGGACAAAGGTGTTTGATCCACTGGATCTTTCCCGGAAAATCCAGTTCACCGCCTGGACAAGACCCGGGCTTGAACGCCAGTTTCTGGCCAGGTTGTAGCGTCGGTCTTCCTGCACCTGCTCCCTGGCATTTAGATACGTAAATATATCTGCTCCCCGGAAGCCGTAAATGGCCTGCTTGGGATCCCCTATGAGAAAAAGCCCGGATCTTCCGGATGGAGAATAAATCTTCCTGAAGATCTGCCACTGGACGCTGTCGGTATCCTGGAATTCGTCTATGAGGGCCACGGGAAAGCGCTTCCTGATCCTGCTGGAAAGAAGGGCTCCCCGGCCTTCATCATGGAGTGCATCCCGCAGGATTACCAGCATGTCGTCATAGGTCATGGCAGAAAGCTCTTTCTTCTTAGCCTTTGAAAAATTCCTGACAAAGTCCGTGGCCTGACACAAGACAGCAGATCTCAGGCGTTCATTTATCCCGCCGTGTACCCGGACCATCTCAGAGACAATCCCGAGGGCAGGATCCCTTGCCAGTCGCTCCATTCCAGGAGAAGGCCCTTCTTTCTTCCTTTCTTCAAGCCAGGTGTCCACTGCCTGGTAAAAGGATCGTCTGAAAGGCATAAGGACCTTTTTGAACTTTTTAGATTTCCTGCTGTTGTCCCAGGCCAAAAAACTTTCCAGCAAAAGGGGAATAAATCTCCTGGAACCAAGGCCGGCAGGATCATAAATGGCAACATCTGGAACCCGGGAGGGGAGGGCCCCATCGCTGTCCTGCAGCTCCCTTAGGGCCTCTGCACCGCTCTTTAAAAGGACATTCAGTTCCTTTTTGAGCCCCTTTTCAAGCTCAGCCCAAAACCCTCCGGGAAATTCCGACCTTTTGGCAAAACGGCCGGCAAGAAAGCCAGTTAACGCCTCAAGCTCCGTTAATACGATCTTTTTCAGCTCCTTTTTGAGAAAATCTATCTGCTTTTTCTCCATTTCAGAAAGCTCTTTCTGCTTCCCGCAAAGGAGTTCAGCCTCTTCCATCACCTCTTCCATGGAACAGGGGTGGATTATCCTGGGAAGGGGCAGCCTTACCAGCCGGCTCACTGCGTGGTAGAGCGCATCCGGAAGATTGTCCAGGCTGAAAAGCCGGCCAGTCCATTCCAGCAGCTGCCTGTCTGCATTGAAAAAATATTTCCTTACAAACTCGGTGCAGCCCCGCCTCAATATCTCTTCCTCAGAGGGCAGTATCTCGGCCCTGAGGGGGGCGGAACTTTCAAATGCAAACTCCCGGAGCATCCGCTGGCAGAAGCTGTGAATGGTAAAAACCGCCGACTCATCCATGCAGAGCAGGGCCTCTTCCAGCCTGAGGACAAGCTCCTCCCCGGAGATGGCGCCTCTTTCTTTGAGGCTTCTGACAAGGCCTTCGGCAAAACCGTCTTCCCCCGGACAGGATGTCTTTTTAAGGATTGACAGGGCGGTTTTGAGGCGCTTTCTTATCTTGAGACGCAGCTCTTCGGTAGCAGCCTTTGTATAGGTAACCACCAGGATGTTTCTTACATGAAGGTCCCTTTCCATGACCAGGCGCAGATATAGGCTTGTCAAGGCATGGGTCTTACCGGTGCCAGCACTTGCCTCCACCAGGTTAAAGCCATCAAGGGCAATGTCCAATGGATCGAGCCTTTTCACCCTTATCTTCCCCTTTTGAGGTGGTCCAGAAATACCGGGCACACGGCATTGGAAATCAGGGCAAACTCGCTGCCCTCACACGCCCTTTTGAGCATGGAGGCCTGCCCTCTGTAGAGGTAGTCTATCCAAGGATCCTTGATCCTGGAGCTGTCCTGCCAGCTGACCATCTTTTCGTAGGCCTTCTCCTGTGCCGCCTGTTCCGCCAGGCCCTTTCTTGTACGCTTTGCAAAGTCCCAAGATGCAGGAGGGAAAAAGGGCAGGGGTATTTCAAGCCCTTTCATGTAAAGCCCGGCAAGAGCTTCCATAACCTCTGCGGCCTTGTTTCCGGAGAGCGCCTTGATCTCCACCTGGGTATTGAGGGTTACTATGGAGCTTGAAATATCTTCACCTTCTGCCTGCTTCGAAAGCATTAAAAGGAGATGTTTTATCCAGAAGGCAATTTTTTGAGAGTCGTAAACCTGGAAACGGTATTCCACAAGGCCGCGGCCCTGGCCGAGCCTGCCGATGTTTCCTGCAACCCTGACACTGCCTTCTCCTGCAGGCAGCCATGCATCAAGGGAAACTGTTTCTCCCGGCAGACCCGCGGGGAGAAAACGTTTTTTAATAAAGGGCAGGAAATCCTTCTGACACCTTCTCTGCCAGAGTATTTCCCCCAAAAGGCCTACCGGCACCAGGCCGCATGCCCTCAAGTGGCGGTAAACCCTTTCAAGGAAATCACGGGGCTGGCTTTTAAGGCCGGGCAAATGAGATTCATCCAGGCCCAGGAGCATATTCAGAAACACGTCGGCTGCTTCTCTGGAAATGGAAAAGGGTTCCTGGTCTTCCAGGGCCTCGCTGCCCACGTACACATTGATATTCAGCCGGTTTTCAAGGAAAAATCGGGCAGGATTACTGAAAAACAAAGCCAGCCTGCCGGGCGAGATCACTGAAAACCCTTCCTGCTCCTGGTCAGAAAGGGGCAGCACCCCGGGACAAAGGTCAGCGGGCTCACTTCGGGGCTTCGAGCGGCCTCTTTCATCAACCCCCATCCATTCAGCCGCGTAGCTGAAAAGACTGTTCGGCCCCGGCTCACCTGTCGTGTACCTGGTGCTGAAGGGCTGCAGGGGATGCTCCACGAGGATATGTCTTTCAGGAGAGGAGTTGTCTTCGAATCGGAACCCGTCGTGGATATAGTCCAGGAGTTCGCTTACCACTACGGATGGATTCTGAGGGGCATCATCCCTTTCCCTTCTTCCCACATAGCTTATGAGCAGCCTCTGCCTGGCAGACATGAGGGTTTCCAGAAAGAGGTAGCGGTCCTCCTCCCTGGGGACCTTGTCGCCTGGCTGCCAGTCGCCTGCCATGAGATCAAAGGAGAGTGTGTCTGGCCGCCGCGGAAAGTCGGAATCATTCATACCGAGCAGGCATATCACCCTGAAAGGGATACTCCTCATGGGTACGAGGCTTGAAAAAAGGAGATTGCCCGAAATATAGGCCCTTGGTGCAGGTGGACGCTGGAGTTCATCCCGCAGGACCTCGCACATGGTCACAAAGCTCATCTCCCCCACCCCTGCCTCCTTCATGGCATCCACCAGTCCGGAAAGCCGGTTCAGGAGATCGGAAAGATCCTCGTCTGATTCCGGCTCCATGGAAAGAAAGGTGGCCATTATGTCCATGAAGATTTCCATCCATCCGTCAGGGCTGAACGCCGGGGTGGCCAAAAGCCGCCGGGAGATTTCTGCCAGGTTGAAAAAAAAGGCAGAAAGCCCGGACAAAAGCTCGGATTGTCCGCCTTCTACCGGGAAATCAACCGGCATTACACCTGCAGTTTCCAGGGGGCCTGTGCAGTCCATGCACATGGAAGCAAAAAGCCTGTCAAGGCCGAATATCCAGCTGTTCTGCCTGGCGCTGCAAGAGCCGGCAACAGATCCTATGCCGCGCCTTATGCCGCTTTTTTTCACCCATTTTCTGAGAATGACAAGGCCTTCCTGGTCGATGTCATAGCGTTTCATCACAAAGGGCTGTGAAAGGATGTCCATGACAGATGGGGCAGTGAAATCTCCGAGGGGCGCAGTAAATATTGATAAAAAGGCCCGGGCCAAGGGGTCGGTTCTTTCAAGGCCCTGATCGGTTATGGAAAATGGGATATACCGCTCTTCAGGAACAGCACTGAAGACTGCCTCAACAAGCGGGGCATAATCCTCAATGGAAGGGGCCATTACAATGACATCATGAGGGCTCAAGTCCTCTTCTGTATCAAAGAGGTTTACAAGGTAATCATGAAGACATTCCACCTCCCTGAGCCTGCTGCAGCAGCTGTGTATGAGTAACGACCTGTCGCCCGGGGCCAGTGTTCTTTTCTTTTTCGGGACATCTTCCCCCTGTCTGAGTTCCAGTATATCGTCCTGGATCATGGCAAGGAGACTTTCGTCTCTTTCACCTGCCCGCCCTGTGAAATGACCTCTGCCCTCTGCCAGCGGGTAGGAGTAAAGTCGCGCCAGAAAAGACCTGCCGGCATAACCAAAAGAGGAAAGCAGCCTGTTCCCCTGGGGAAACAGCTCGTCTACTGTTTTCGGATCCAGCCTCCTTTTAAGGGCTGCCCTTTTCCTTTGGGATACGGTATCAAGCCAGTACTGCCTGCAGGGGTTGAGTATGAACATGTGTGTTTCCGCCGCGGCAGAAACGGCTGAAAGCAGGTCCAGATGAAGCGGGGGCAGGTATGATATGCCGAAGATATAAAGCCTTCTGGGCATGCCCGGCGCCTCATGGCCGGACAAAAGCCTTTGGGTAAGCTGCCTGAAGTATGCTGCCTTCAGCCGCCCTTTTGTCCTTTGGGAAAGAAGCCTCCAGAACCTTGGCTGCCAGCCGTGTCTTTCTTCCAGGCGGCCTTCCTCCCAGGCATTCAGCATATCGAGTCGGTAATTCAGATAGCGGTCAAAGAGGTCGGAAAGAAGCCTGGAAAGATGGTAGAGCCCCCTTTCTCCCTGGCACTCAACATAGGATTCTAGCTCTGCAAAACCTTCCCCCTGCAACTGCCCAGAAGATGCCTCCTGCAGGCATCTGAAGACAACCCAGCTCAGCCGCTGCCTGGTAAAAGGGCCGGCATCTTCCTCCATCAGCTCTCCTGCCAAATCCCACGCAAAGGAGCCAGTTAATCTGAACTGCACGTTGGCGCAGATGCCCTGTTTCTCGGCAATCCTTATGGAAAGCCACTGGGCCATCTCGAAGTTGTTGATCAGCACAATATCGGGCTCGAGACTGAAGTGCTGCCTGCGCCTTTCCACCATGAGCCTGCCCAGGCTGTCTACCAGATCCTCGAGCCTGTTGCCCTGATGTATGTGGATGTGGCCTGTCATCTCACTTAGTTGTTCTTGCATTCGAACTGCTGTTTCCCGTGAAACATTATTCATGCAGTCAGTAAATTAA
>JALVJO010000166.1 GCA_027028245.1 Deltaproteobacteria bacterium | reverse complement strand
GCTGGAATTTGAAAGGGCCGCCCTTTACAGGGACCAGCTTGAGGCACTGAAAAAGGTCCTGGAAGGTCAGGCAGTAGTCCTTGATTCCCACTCAAATCTGGACGTCATCTATATCCAGGTTGGGGACGGAACTTCCCAGGCTGCAGTACTCAAGGTCAGGGAGGGGGCAATTCGCTCCAGGCATTTCATGGGTCTTGATGTCAGTGCCGGCAAGGACCCTGAAAGCAGCCCCGGGGACAGAGTCTATGAAGACTTCTTGAAGGTATATTATTCTCAGGTCACTCCTGCCGGGGAAATAATAATGCCGGTAGATATTTCTGAAAAAGCGGCAATGGAAGAGCTTTTGAGGCATTATGCAGGCAGGAAGGTCGTTATAAGAAATCCGCGCCGGGGAAAAAAGAAGGCCCTTATTGAAATGGCCCGCCTCAATGCAGAGCAGGGGCTCAGGGAAAGAACTGCCCGGGAGGCCGGCTGGAAGAAACAGGCGGCCCTTTTGAAGAGAAGGCTTTTCCTGAAGAGGCTGCCTCACAGGGTGGAAGGAATAGACATCTCGAATATATCAGGAAGCCTTCCTGTGGGAAGTCTTGTCAGGTTTGAAGGAGGAAGGCCGGATAAGGCCGGTTATCGCCATTATTTTCTGGATGCAGCAGGGCCTGATGACTACGCCATGATCTTAGAAGTAATGGAAAGACGGATGAAAAGGGGCATAAAAAAGGACGACATGCCGGATCTTTTCATCATTGATGGTGGAAGAGGGCAGCTTGGTATGGCCCTTAATGCCCTTGAAAAAGGCGGGTTTCTGGATTCTGTGGATGTCGTTTCCATTGCAAAGGACCGGGACGGCAAAGGGGAGAAGATATTCTTAAAAGATAATCCTTCACCCCTGGTTCTGGACAGGTCAGACAGTGTGCTGAGGTTCTGCCAGCTTGTTCGGGACGAGGCCCACAGGTTCGGGGTTAAGACTCACAGGCAGAGACGAAGCAGGCAGATGTTCGATTCAGAGCTTTTAAAGATTCCCGGTGTAGGCAGGGCAAGACAGATGCTTCTCTTGAATCACTTTGGAAGCATAGAGAAGATATCAATGGCAGGCTTCCAGGAATTATCTGCAGTTTCCGGGCTCAACAGCAAAGTGTGCATGAACATAATGGAATATTTCCGCAGGGAACAAGGCCGTGGCAAAGATTAAGAGGCTGCCGCTTCACGTGGCCAACCAGATAGCTGCCGGCGAGGTGGTAGAAAGACCAGCGTCAGTGGTCAAGGAGCTGGTTGAAAATGCCCTGGATGCACAGGCCTCTGTAATAGAGATACGTCTTCATCAAGGCGGAAGAAGCCTGATAGAAGTGGCAGATAACGGCGAAGGTCTTTCAAAGGAGGACCTGGAGCTTTCCGTAATGCCCCATGCCACCAGCAAGATTTTTGACCAGGAAGATCTTTCCGCCATCAAAACCCTTGGTTTTCGCGGAGAAGCCCTTGCCAGTATCTCGGCTGTAAGCCGCCTGAAAATCATCTCCAGGCCTGCAGATCAGGACAGGGGCTGGAAGCTCAGTTCAGACTTCGGCAGGGGAATAAAGATAGTCCCTGCTGGATGTCCGCCCGGCACCAAGGTTCAGGTCAAAGACCTGTTTGCCCAGATACCGGCGAGATACAAGTTTCTTAAGAGCAGGCAGACGGAGCTTTCTCACTGTCTGAAGGTGATACGCTGCTTTGCAGTCTGCTGGCCCGGTGTCCTTTTTACTGTCAGGAATGAAAAGAGGCAGATATTCAGGAGCCTTCAAGGGTCCACTGGCATAAAGATACTTGAACCACTTTTTGGTGACGAAATCCTGTCTTCCATGACTGCCATCATGGCAGAAGGGGAAGGTATCAGCCTGCAAGGCTTTATTGCCTCTCCACAGGAGGTGCGTCTTTCCTCCAGGCACATGTATTTTTTTCTGAACAGGCGAAAGGTTGCAAGCCCTGTCCTCTGGAAGGCAGTTAACGAGGCCCTGAGGGGGAAACTGGTCAGAGGGAACTATCCTGCAGGCGTCATTTTCATGGACATAGAGCCGGAGCTTGTGGATGTAAATGTGCATCCTTCAAAAAACGAGGTCAGGTTTCAAAGGCCTGATCAGGTATACAGGCTCGTTTATCATGCGGTCAAAAAGGCCCTTTCTGACAGCTGGGAGAAAACCGCTGCATACCCCGGAGAAGAAACTTCGGCCCTGGAAGGTGAGGCCAGGGAAAGACAGGAAACCACGGCCGCAGAGGTTCCCCTTCCCTGGGAGGCTTCAGCTGAAAAGGAGGACGAGATCCATTCCCTGAACGGCCGGAGGGACTCCGGGAAGGGTCTGTCTTCGTTCCCAGAGGCAGAATCCCTTGGGGGAAAAGGGGAGGAAAGGGGGCTATTATCCTCCGTCAGTCCCTTTGCCCCGTCTGAAGGGGCTGAAGATTTCAGGATAATCGGACAGTTTAGGAATACGTACATACTGGCAGAAGCTGGAGAAAGACTCCTGCTGTTTGACCAGCATGCGGCACATGAAGCCCTCCTTTTCAGGAGGATCATTTGTGAGTTTGAAAAAGAGGGAAAGATAAGGATGCAGCCCCTGATGTTCCCGCATGTCCTAAACGTGGAAAGTTCGGCAATGGAGGCATATGAACAGGCACGCGGAACCCTGAGGAAACTCGGCATAGATGTCTCTGTCTTTGGGGAAAGACAGCTTGCTGTACGCTCTGTGCCCTATCTTCTTGAAGGGGCAGGAGAGCCTGTGGAAGTTTCAGAG
>JALVJO010000165.1 GCA_027028245.1 Deltaproteobacteria bacterium | reverse complement strand
CTCAGCTTCTTTTTACCCAGTCGAGTATGAAAGGGGGTCTTTTTCTTACAGCCTGAAAGATGCGGCCGATGTATTCCCCCAGGAGGCCCAGGGCAAAGAACTGGCACCCGACCAGGAAAAAGAGGCCGGCAAACAGGGTGAAAACCCCCTGGGCTGCCCATTCAGGGCCGTACAATATTCTCATGACAATTATTAAAAGGGCAGAGGCAAGTCCGAGCAGGGCAACGATGCTGCCCACGAAAAACAAGATCCTCAGGGGCCACATGGAAAAGCCGGTCATGAGATCCAGTTGCAGACTCAACAGCTTCAGGATGGAATATTTTGACTGCCCGGCTGCCCTTTCCTCATGTTCCACCTGGATTTCAACGGGGTTTCTGGCAAAGAAGGTGGCAAGTGCCGGTATAAATGTCCTGTATTCCGGGTTTTCCAGTATCCCCCTTACCACTTCCCTGCTGTAACCCCTTAGCATGCATCCAAAATCCTTCAGGGATATGCCGGAAATCTTCGTGATCAGTCTGTTGGTGATCCTGGACGCCGTCCGCCGGAAACAGCTGTCATGCCGCACCTTCCTTATGGAGCCCACCAGGTCATGTCCCTTTCTGAACTGTTCCACTATCTTCGGTATTTCTTCCGGAGGGTTTTGCAGGTCGGCGTCCATGGTGATTATCCATTTGCCCCTGGCCTGGGAAAAACCTGCCATCACGGCGGCATGCTGTCCAAAATTTCTTGCCAGGTTTACCACCACCAGACCCTTTCTTTCCCGGGATTCCTTCTCAAGAAGTTCCAGCGTGGAATCCCTGGAGCCGTCGTTTATGCAAACCACTTCCCATGTCTCACCGAGGCCTTGAAGTACGGGAAACAGGCGAGAAAAGAGCCTTGAGATATTGGCTTCTTCATTGTACATGGGAATTACAATGGAGAGGGCAGGGTGTCTGGCTCCTGAAGTATTGTTGGGGTTCATAGCTTGAAGAGTCTAATTTTCAGAAACTGATTATTCAAGTACGGCAGGTCTTCTGGGAAGAAGCTACCACCATTTCTTTTTTATCATCAGTGCCTGGAATGCCTGCTGGAATCTTATGAATTCCTCATGGTCACCTCCCTTGTCCGGGTGGAGTTTCTGGGCCATTTTCCTGAAGTGCCTGACAAAATCCTTTTCCGTCATGTCATTGAAGACTTCCTTTTCCAGGCCCATTACCTTTAGCAGGCTGGCGTCTGATTCTGTTGCAGAGGGTCGCCAGGCACTGTTCTGATTTTCCCTGAAGGATCTTCCGGGCCTGGGGCCTCTGAAGGCATAGTCAAAGTACTGGAACAGATACTTTTTCAGGTAGGGATGAATCCAGTCTGTGCCCGAAGGCCTTGCCCCCTTATCCAGGTATTTCGGATCTCGGTTCAGGCGGCATATCTCGTCCAGGAAGAAGGTGTCCATCATTTCCTGGTCCTGCACGTCCGGAATGAACCTGGAAAGCCTGGGTGAAAACCTGTCAGGCAGGCCGAATATTGCATAAAGATAACCCTTTATTTCCCAAGGTTTGAGATCAAGTTCCATCATGTCGAACATGTTTTCTATCTCATCCCTGGATTTTTCGAGCAGGACATTCAAAAAGGGAAGGGGCCTTTCAAGCAGGCTGTCAGTATCTACCTGGACATATTTCAAAAATATAAAACGTCTTTTGTCAAACAGGTGTATTCCTGCCTGCATGCTGGCAAGCTCAGACCTTGTCAGCCGCTTTCGCCGTTTGTATTCCCGTCCTTCCAGGCCGCCAAAGGCCTCTATGGTCTGCTTTATAAAAGGGTCTATAAACGGCCAGAATATCTCCTCAAGCTCCGAATACCTGTATTTCACATGGAGGCCGGCCAGGGCCTCTTCCAGTTCCGGCGATATGTAAAATGCACGGTCGTCAACGTACTGAATGTATCTTTCCGGGTCCTGACCCAGATCAAAGAGGTCTCTGGAACGCCAGCTCCCGTCTTCTGACTGATATGACTGCCTGAGGAAAAAACTGGTAGTATCCTCCCGGCTCTTGTCTATTCCTATGTACATGTATAATTCTCCTTGAGATGTGCACGGTTTTCTCCGTATAATAATGGCCCCGGACCAAAACAGGTCTGCAGTCCATGTGACACATTGTATTCTCAGACATACCTTGTCCTGTCCGGGATGCCCTGTGGCTTTGGTTTAAAGATCCTTGCATTATAGTATCTTTCAGGAGATTTTAAATCAGCTGTCTTTTTTGACCGGCTGTAAATAACAAAATAAGAGGTAAGTGGAATGAAGGTGGTTGCCTTTAATGGAAGTGCAAGGGAAAACGGCAATACCCGCATGCTTTTGGAAACAGTACTTAAAGAGCTTGCTGACCAGGGGATAGATACGGAACTCCTTTGGCTTGGAAACGAGGCCCTGCCTGGCTGCCAGGCATGCTACAAGTGTCTTAAAAAGAAAAACGGCAGGTGTGTCCAGGATGATGTGATAAACAGGTATCTTGAAAAAATGCTTGGGGCAGACGGGATTATCCTGGGTTCTCCAACCTATTTTGCAGATGTATCTGCAAGCATGAAGGCCATGATTGAAAGATGCGGTATGGTAGCCAGGGTAAACGGCGACCTGCTGAAGAGAAAGGTGGGAGCATCGGTTGTGGCAGTGAGAAGGGCCGGCTCATATCACGTTTTCAGCAGCCTGAATGCCTTTTTCCTCATAGGGCAGATGATTGTGGCTGGTTCTTCCTACTGGAACATCGGAATAGGCAAGGATCCGGGGGAAGT
>JALVJO010000164.1 GCA_027028245.1 Deltaproteobacteria bacterium | reverse complement strand
CCGCCCTGCATCGCCAATATCTCTGGAATTGATTTTGAACCTGGTGTATTGGGAACTGTAGAAAATGGTATTATTGATCTGACTTACCTTGGCGAACCACAGATAAGAGTCTGGGGCAGTTGCGGACAGGCTACCTTTGATTGGACTACAGATGCCTTAAAATATGCCTGGGGGATGGCAGTGTCCGGAGATCCCATGGACCTTACGGGAAAAATCTACCTGGATGACAAGCAGTTTCCAGGCAGCTATGAGCATAAATATTCTGTTGACACGAACCCGTCTCCAGACAACAGGGATCATGCAGATGTTACTCTAGGATTTTCCTGTATCAGCCAGGGCAGCACGGAGCCAAACGGTGTTTATCGCAACACGGCTTGTCCATGGGAGTAGCATGGCCCAGGCAGGAATTCAGAAAGCCTGCAGCCAGAGAAAATTGGCTATGCTGGCGTAATTTTGTCCGTGAGCACAGGATGGCAGAGACTAAAAGGTAAATCCCCCGATGAGTCTCAAGGCAGACACGTTTGGCTCATGGTCAAGATCTACGGTTTCATAGGTGCCTGTGAAGTAGAAACCGCGGTCATGTTTGTATGAAATTCTGAGCCCTATCATGGACATGTAGTCTTGCGGCTGGCCCGAGGCCGTCTCCGAGTAGTCCGAATCCAGGTCAAAATAGGTGTAGCGGCTTCCCAGCCAGAGACCCTTGATGCCGAGCGCTGAGAATTCATAACCGAGCTGGGCCTTGTAGGTGTTGGCGTGCCTCAGGGAGCCGGCCTCGAAAAAATGAAAGATCATGCCGTTGGCGAAATATGGATAGCCTCCCCATGCCCCGAGGGTTTCAGCAGTACCCGGACCATTGGTATAAAAACTCATGCCCGTGGCAAAATCCAGTCCCCAATCGAAAGAGCCGTCCAGCCTGAAGGATATTATGCTGTAATCAATCTCGGAATAATCATTATGGGACAGGTCCCCCACCTCCTTGAAATTGATGAATTGGGCCCCGGCATCATATTTCAGCTTCTTGAACTTGTTCGTAAAATCGTATTGGGTAAAAAACGTGTTATAAAGGTCTGTGGCGTAGTATTCCCAGACCTGAAGGTTGTGGTGGTCGTCGCTGTACTGGAATGCCCCGGTGAATATACCGCTGTCATCCGCGTTTTTCTTGTCTTCAGCAGAAACAAAACTGGCATCTGACATGGATCTGAAGTTGGCACCGTCAGAGGCGCTGTCCCAGGGGCCGGCCATCTTGTAAAAATAACCGAAGGCAAAGAGCACGTTTTTGAACATAGTATTTACGTAATACGCCGCCTGAAAAGAATTGGCCAGAAGATACCAGTCGTCTGCGTCAACCATTGGCGTGGATATTTCCTTTGCTCCGGCCACCACCTGGTTGCCCTTGTAGGTACATGAGACAAAGGCTTCCTGGAGGATGGCATACGGGTCCATGTTATCACCGTAGGCAAAA
This sequence comes from Deltaproteobacteria bacterium, assembly GCA_027028245.1. Taxonomy (GTDB): domain Bacteria; phylum Desulfobacterota; class Dissulfuribacteria; order Dissulfuribacterales; family QOAL01; genus QOAL01. The sequence goes on along the minus strand of JALVJO010000164.1, from coordinate 1,314 downwards.
TTCCTTGTCTCCCATTTTTTCTTGTTGATGCCGAAATCCGTGACCCCTGCACCAGTAACCTTTGCATAAAGCCCGTGGAATTCCGGAGTTTCCAGTGATATCTTGGGGATGAAATAATAGCCGTGTGAATCCAGATGCCCCTTATTTATGTCGGGATCCGGATGGTTTGGAGAATTGCCGTAATCATAGCTGACCCACCCGGTACGAATGTCTCCTGAAAACTTCCATCCTTCTGGCAGCTTCAACCCCTGGGGCCCTGTGTGCTGTACTGTTTCAAATCCGTGATCACTGTCAATGGTGTCGTTCCTGGCGGCGTCGATCCTTTCGGCTGCATGAACCTGAACACCTGCACACAGGGAAAAGATAACAACAGCAGTAGCGGTAAGGAAATGTCTCATCTTTCTATCCCTACTGTGCGTAAGGGTTGAGGCCCAGCTTGTCGATTATGTAAATGATTGCCTCCTGGCCGCGGACACTGTTGCCGAATTTATCCAGGGGGGGAGAAACCACGCCTACGGCAAGTCTTCCAGGGATTACGGCCAGCATTCCTCCTCCTACACCGCTCTTGGCGGGCGCACCGGTGGAATAAAGCCACTGGCCTGCATTGTCGTAGAGCCCGGCTGTGGCCATGACTGCAAGGAGACGGGGCACATAGGCCTTGTCCAGGAGGCGCTTTCCGGTAAGGGGATTAACCCCGTGGTTGGCAAGGACTGCCCCCATTACAGCCAGGTCGTGTGAGGTCACATTTACCGAGCATTGCCTGGTATAAACCGTGGTTGCCTCCAGCGGATCCGAGCCCATACGCCCGTAGGCATCGAGCAGTTTTGCTATGGCCTGGTTGCGCTTGTTGTCATGGAGCTCTGATTTGTAAACCTCTTGATTGAACATTAGATGGTGCCCGGCATAGGCATCCATATTGGCCTTGATCTTTTCCCATCTATTCTCTGAATTTGCCGCAGACACCCAGCTTGTTGCCTGGATGGCCCCGGCATTTACAAAGGGATTGCTGGCACTGCCGCCATGAAGCTCTATTGCCATGATAGAATTGAAAGGAAGGCCCGTGGCATTGACGCCGATCTTTTTCCGGACAAAATCAGCCCCCTTTTCCTGCATGACAAGGGAAGCAGTGAACACCTTGGAAATGGACTGTATGGAAACGGCGGCCTTGGTGTTTCCGGCCTCATATACCTTTCCATCTGCCGTTACCACTGTGATCCCGAAAATCCCGGGATCTACCTCGGCAAGTGCCTTGATATAGTCGGCATTTTTCCCCCTGTTATCGTTCTTATAGGTTTCATAGGCCTCTGCCACAAC
>JALVJO010000163.1 GCA_027028245.1 Deltaproteobacteria bacterium | reverse complement strand
ATGTTCGGAGGTATACTGTCTAGTTGATTGATTTTAAGCTTGCAGGCCGAAATGGCCGATTAAAATAGAGAAAAGAGAAAGGGATGATCAAAATCATTAACAATACTTCAGGCAATGAATGCCTTCGGACTGCCTTTGGCAGAAGAAGGCATTTTTTATTTTCAGGAGGTGTTTAATTGAAGTGGAAAAAGGTATATGAAACGGGAATAAAGAAGGTGGACGATGACCACAAAGTACTTGTCCAACTGACAGATGAGCTCGAGGCTGCCATGGAACCGGGAGCTTCCAGAGAGGCCATGGGAGCAACTCTCAAAGCCCTGGTTGGGTATGTAAAATTTCATTTCAATAATGAAGAAGAGGTCATGAAAAAAATAGGCTTTCCAGACCTCCAAAGGCACCGGCAGCTCCATAAGGATTTGGTAAATGACGTAGCAGGCATATTGATAGACCTGAAGAATGGCAAAGAGTGGACCAAATCTGAGCTGATCGGGTTTTTAACCCGCTGGCTTGAGGATCATATTCTTGGCGAAGATCAGAAAATAGGTCAATTCCTGGGATCCATATAACCTCGATCCTGCCCCCTTTTAAAGGTTGACTGCCAAAAGGTGTCAAGAGCTTAGCTCTTTGGAGGAATGAAGCCTGGTCTTCTCAAACGGGGAGACAAGACCTGAATGAATAAATTACAAATCAATAACAGGCGGATGGGTCAAAAAACATATAAGTAATCAGCCTGCTACATTATCCTCTCCATTAAACGTCGGGGCACTTTTGCCCCAGGCCTTTTAGTTGTATCCCCCTTGCTGTAAAACCACGACAGTTACAAAAACTTTTATCGCGCTGCTGATTGGAGTATATATTTCCTATGCAGAAACGATTTATTGTAGGAATAGACCTTGGAACCACCAACTCGGCTGTGGGATATATCGACCTCCATGATGTCTCACCCGGTTCCATTGAAATAAAATCCTTCGACATCCTCCAGCTTGCAAGCCAGGGGCGTCTGGAAAGGCTGAAAACCCTTCCGTCTTTTCTTTATCTGCCTGGAAAATATGAGTTTGAAAAGGGCATCACTGCCCTGCCCTGGGATGAGGACAGGGATTATGCCGTAGGTGCCTTTGCCAGGGACCAGGGGGCGCTTGTACCAGGAAGACTCGTGTCTTCTGCCAAGAGCTGGCTGTGTCATGGCGGTGTGGACAGGGATGCTCCCATACTCCCCTGGGGATCTGCCGAAGACGTGGAAAAGGTTTCACCGATCACGGCCTCTGCCAGGTATCTCCAGCATATCCGTGAGGCCTGGGATTATACCATGAAGGTTGCGCTGGCTGAGCAGGAAGTGATCCTTACAGTACCGGCCTCATTTGACGAGGTGGCCAGGGAGCTCACCCTGCGCGCTGCCGCCGAGGCAGGCCTTGAGAACGTGACACTGCTGGAAGAGCCCCTGGCATCCTTTTATTCCTGGCTGTCGCAGCACGAGGATTCCTGGGAAGAGTCCATAAGGCCCGGCCAGCATCTTCTCGTCTGCGACGTGGGAGGAGGCACCACGGATTTCACCCTTATCGGATGCCAGGCAGGGGAGAAAGGACCCCGGCTTGAAAGGCTTGCCGTGGGCAATCATCTGCTCCTTGGGGGCGACAACATAGATCTTGCCATTGCGGCCCTGGCAGAAAAGAAGATCTCGCAGGAGCTGGACCCTGCCAGGTGGCAGATGCTCTTTCACCAGTGCAGGCAGGCCAAGGAAAGGCTTCTTGCCGAAGACGGTCTCCAGAAGACCTCGGTACGAATAGCCGGACGGGGAAGATCCCTTGTAGGAGGCACCCTGGTTATAGAGCTGGAAAAGGGCGAGGTGGAACAGGCCATCCTGGATGGTTTTTTCCCCGAAGTGAACATGGAGCAGGCCACTGAGGAAAGACCAAGAGAAAAGGGGCTCAGGGAGATGGGCCTCCCCTTTGAATCCGATCCTGCTGTGACCAGGCATCTGGCCCGCTTCATCTCAAAACAGGGCCACGGCAGGCTTCCTGAGGTCATCTTGTTCAACGGCGGTACCTTGAAGCCGGCATCCATCAGGAGCAGGATTTCAGGCGTGCTGTCCAGGTGGAGAGGCGCCGGTGTAACTACCATTGAAAGCCGATCCCTGGACCTTGCCATCTCGGTGGGTGCTGTCTACTACGGCCTTGTCAGAAAGGGCCTGGGCCTCAGGGTTGGCGGAGGTATCCCCAGGTCGTATTTCATCGGTATCGGTACCTCAGAAGGGGCCAGCAAGTCCGTAAAGGCGGTATGTCTCATAGAAAGAGGCACGGAGGAGGGCAGGGAAGTAGAAGTGGACAGGGATTTCAAGGTGCTTACCAACAGGCCTGTAAGATTCAGGCTTTTCAGCTCCACCACCAGGCAGTCAGACCATACCGGCGATATCGTGGAGGTAGACAACGAGGATTTTGTCAGCCTGCCGCCCCTTCAGACCGTTTTAAAATACGGGAAAAAGGCAGAGCACAAGGCCATCCCTGTTCATGTGGGTTCTCAGGTGACTGCAATCGGCACCCTGGAACTGTACTGCCGCTCTATTGCCACTCCGCACAGGTGGCGCCTCCAGTTCGACCTGAGATCTGATGAGCAGACAAAGGCCGCAGATCAGTACCAGGTGGAAGGTGTGCGCGTCAAGGCTGTCAAGGCCTCCGGGGAGGCAGCAGACAAGCTGACGTCCCGCGACAAGGAGGCCCTTGCCCAGGCAGGCCGCCTGCTTGAGGCCTGCTTTTCCAGGGATTTTCAGGGAGAGACGGTGGAGCCGGCGGATATCATGCCCCTTCTTGTCAAGACCATGGGCATGGGCAAGGAGCTTTGGAGGATTTCCGTGCTGAGGCGGCTTGCAGATAAACTGATAGATCTCAAGGAAGGCAGGAAAAAGAGCTTCATGCACGAAGCCCGATGGTTCAACCTTATGGGTTATGTAATGAGGCCGGGTACCGGCGAGGCCAGTGACCCCTGGCGCATAAAGGCACTGTGGCCCCTTCATTTCCAGGGACTTTCGTGGGTCAGGAAGCTTGAGCCCAGGCTCCAGTGGTGGATATTCTGGCGAAGGATTGCCGCTGGCTTAAGCTCCGGGCAGCAGACACAGCTTTTTTCCGCGGCGGCCCCTGTACTTGTTCCACAAACCGTCTCCAAGAGAAAGAGGCAGAAGAAAAAAACCTTCAAGCCCCAGCAGGAAGAAGCAAGGCAGATGTGGCTTTTTGCAGCCAACCTGGAAAGGCTGGACGTGGACAGGAAGGTTGCACTGGGACAGCAGGCCCTGAAACTCCTTCCCAGGAGCCGGTTCCAGAAGGATCTTTTGTGGGTACTTGGCCGTTTGGGAGCAAGAATCCCCCTTTACGGCCCTGCAAACAAGGTTATTCCGGCAGTCGAGGTGGTGTCCTGGATCAATGCCCTCAAGAAGATCGAAATAAAGGACAGAAAGCCCCTGTTAAATGCCGTGATTTCAATGGCCAGGGTATGCGGAGACCGTGCCAGGGATCTTACTTCTTCTTCCAGGGAAGATGTCAGGCTCTGGCTGGAACTCCAGGGAGCCAGTCCTGAAAGGACCCTTCCCCTGGTGGAATACCATGAAATAGAAGCATCTGATAAGGAGTCGGCCTTTGGAGAACACCTGCCAGAGGGCCTTGTCCTTCAGTCCGAGGAAACGGAGGGATGAGACTTTTTGCCTTTTTATTCCTGATCCTCGGGCTTTGGGCCCTGCTTGCCGGTATGTCCATGGGAATAGAGGGATGGCAGGCTGAAAAATGGCCCCAGGCAGATGGCAGGATCATCCTTTCCAGGGTGCAGGAATGGAGAGCGCCGGGCAAGATCAGGATCGCCAGGCTTTGCCTGGATATGGATTACCTTTACATGGTGGATGACAAGATATTTGAAGGTCACAGGCTGGACAGCGGCTGGCGCTGTTTTGCCTCGGAAGATCACATCAGACAGGTACTTAAACGCTATCCCACAGGCAGGGAGGTAAAGGTGTTCTATAATCCAAAGAACCCCGGAAAAAGCCTCCTTGAGCCAGGAATAAGCTGGTCTGTGCTTTTTTTAGCGGGTATAGGCATCATCAATTTATCAATAGCCATGCCGCTTATTCGATCTGGCAGGAAGAGGTTGGCACTGTAACCTGGTTTTATCCCCCGTAGCTTTTCCAGAAAAGGCCCTGAACCAATTCCCGCAGTTGGGCCTCCTTTTCTTCGGTCATGTCATGGAACTTTATGCCGTACAGGAAGTGCAGCTTCTGCCTGGCTGCCCAACGAACCATGCCTTCAAGTTTCAGCGGACGCGGGCTGTCTATGCTCATGGAGATATTGGTGCCCTTTTCCAGTTTTTTCTGAGTCTCCAGTTTCAGGCCGCCGGTACTTATGTCCTGCACGTAACCCCTGAAGAATGCGCCGTTTGACTGGCATATTGCCTCAAGGTCAAGGGGCAGTCTCTGAAGCCGTCTTTTTTCACTCTTTTTTTCAGACAATAGGGTTCACCGTGGTTATAGGCGGATGAGCTTGCAATTATCATGCTTTTATTTTAATTCATCTGTTACACTCGTCCTCTTATATCCTATTCGGATATTTCAGGGGGTATCTACACTCTTTGGGGCTTGTTTGTTAGCCCTTTTTTAATGGAAAAAGGAAATCAATAAAGATGCGCACCAGGATAAAGGAAATCGTTGAGAAGGTTTATGAAGGGCTGCAGGCAGAGGGCACCCTGCCCAAGTCCGGTATTGCCAGTGACCATATAATTTCTGTGCCCAGGCAGGAACAGCATGGTGACTATGCCAGCAATTTTTCCATGGTTATGGCCTCGAAACTCAGGATGGCGCCCAGGAAGATTGCAGAAACCATGAAGACCGAGCTGGAAAAGGAGGAGCTTTTTGAAAGGGTTGACGTGGCAGGCCCTGGTTTTCTTAATTTTTTTCTTTCCAAGGAGTTCTGGCAGAAAAACCTGCTGGATATACGGAAAAAGGGTGAAGAATACGGCAGTTCAGATGCCGGCATGGGAAGGAAGGTCCTGGTGGAATTTGTAAGTGCAAATCCCACTGGTCCCCTGCATGTGGGACACGGCAGGGGGGCGGCAGTCGGGGATTCCCTCTGCAGGGTGCTGAGGATGGCAGGCTACCAGGTCACCAGCGAGTACTACATCAATGACGTGGGCAACCAGATGCAGACCCTTGGGAGATCTGTATATCTCAGGTACCAGGAACATTTTGGAAGGCATATTGATTTCCCTTCCGAATGCTACCAGGGAGATTATATAAGGGATATAGCAGCAGGCATTGCCGAGGAATACGGAGAAAGGTTTCTGGACGCAGATGCTTCTGAGTACATGGATCTTTTTATCAGGCGGGCAGTGGCTGAGATATTCCAGGGGATAAAAAAAGACCTGGATGACTTCAGGGTGAGTTTTGACAGCTGGTTCAGCGAAAAGTCACTTCACGATTCCGGCCTTGTGAAAGACACTATAGAAGAGCTTAAAGCCTCAGGGAAGATATATGAGAAGGACGGGGCCCTCTGGTTCCGGACCTCTGATTACGGTGATGAAAAGGACAGGGTGGTCAGGCGCTCAAACGGCGTACTCACCTATTTTGCAGCGGATATCGCCTATCACAGGAACAAGTTCCAGCGGGGCTTTGAAACCCTGGTTGATATATGGGGGGCAGATCATCACGGCTACATCCCAAGGGTAAAGGCTGCCATGGCTGCCATGGATTTCAATCCGGATGCCCTGAATGTGCTTCTTGTGCAGCTGGTAAATCTCATAGAAGGCGGTCAGGTAAAGCAGATGTCCACCAGGGCAGGAGAGTTTGTTACCCTGAGAGAGGTCCTGGAAGATGTGGGGGCCGATGCTGCCAGGTTTATTTTCCTTACCCGCCGATGTGACAGCCACCTTGACTTCGATCTGGATCTGGCAAAGAGTCAGAGCCAGGAAAATCCCGTTTACTACGTCCAGTATGCCCATGCCCGCCTTGCAAGCGTATTCCGCAATGCTGAAGAAAAGGGAGTGGCTCTGGTGGCCCCTGAAAGCGTGAATCTTTCCCTGCTGGATGACCCTGAGGAAATGAAGATATTGAAGTTTCTTGCAGTCTTTCCCGAAACCGTGGCAAAGAGTGCAGGGGCGCTGGAACCACACCGAATCAGTTATTATTTGACAGAACTGGCAGGGATGCTTCATAAGTATTATACTACTCACAGATTCATTGGAGATGATCCCGAGTTGACCCAGGCAAGGCTTCTCCTGGCACAGGTGGTGAAAACTGTCCTGAGAAACGGACTTGCCCTTCTTGGAGTTACAGCTCCAGAGAAGATGTAGCCGGAGAGCAACCCCTAATCTTTCAGAGGAAAGGATATGGCAGCCAAGAATAAACCCAAACCCATACAGTTTCAGATAGGCTGGCCTGGTCTGATCGCCATAGTGATTTCCGCGGTGTGCGTACTGCTTTGGACATTCGTGCTGGGTTTCTGGATGGGGCAGAAGGTCTTTACCGGATGCGATTCTTCAAAGGTCAAAACTACTGTTGTAAGTCCAGACAGCAGATCGTCTGAACCGGCCCCTTCCGGATTGGCCGAAAGAACGGACAGTCTCCTTTACGGCAACGAGACCAGCCTGTTTGATCAAAACGAGAAGGCCCTGGAAGACCTGAAGGAGAAGCTTAAGCAGGAGCAGCCCCAAAAAGAAGAATCCATTCCATCCGAGGTGATCAGCCCGCCCAATAAGCCCCCCCAGAAGGCTGAAGAAGGCAGCAAGGCCGGTCAACCGGCTGCAGAAAAGAAAAAGCCTGCCAAGGCGTCGATTAAGGCCAAGGCCATTAAGACCGAAAAGGTAGCCAAGGAGAAAAGGGAAGAGCTCAAGGAATATTTTTCCCTTCAGATAGCATCTTACAAGACCATGACCCAGGCCCGGAAAGAGGCGTCTCGCTGGCAGAAGAAGGGTTACCATGTGCAGATCAAAAGGGCTGATCTTGGCAGAAAGGGTATCTGGTACAGGGTTCTTCTTGGGAAATATAAGAGCCTTGAAAGGGCCAAGAAGGAAGCTTCCAGGCTGGCATCCCGGGAAGGGCTGCGTTCCTACGTGGTAAAGGGCGGCAAGTAAATAATCTGCCTGAAGGGCCCTTCTCTCTTTTGACTTTCTTGCCTTAAAATCCTATTTTAACCAATAAAGATTTTGAAAGGGGACCCGGTTTCCCGGATCCAGGAATCGGGGGGGCCCACAGCTGTTTTATTGATAATGAAGATACGAAAGGCAAAGATAAATGACGTTGAGCCCATACACGAGCTCCTTACTCATTTTGCCTCAAAGGGCCTTCTCCTTCCCCGTTCCCTGAGTGATCTTTATGACCATCTCAGGGATTACAACGTGTTTGAAGATGAAAAGGGCAGAATCATCGGTGCCGCGGCCCTGAACGTTTCCTGGGAGGACCTGGCGGAGATAAGGTCTCTGGCAGTAAAGGAGGAATACCAGGCAAAGGGGCTTGGCAGAAGGCTTGTGGAATACTGTCTTTCCGATGCGATTACCCTTGGAATTTACAGGGTTTTTACCCTTACATACCAGCCGGAATTTTTCAGGAAGCTTGGGTTCAAGGAGGTGGACAAGACTGTTCTGCCCCACAAGATATGGGCTGACTGCGTCCATTGCCCAAAGTTTCCAAATTGCGATGAAACTGCGCTGTTGATAGACATGTACTGAGGTAATGCTTACGGTTCTTTGAACCAGCCTGAGGTATAAGTTCAGTTAAAGAGGTTTTTTTGAAGAAATGATTGGAAATTTGCTGACAAAGGTGTTTGGAACCAAACACGACAGAGAAATAAAAAAGATCCAGCCCATAGTGGCCCAGATCAACAGCCTGGAAAAGGATATCAGCAGGCTCAGCGATGACGAGCTCAAGGCAAAGACTCCCTATTTCAAGGAACAGCTGGAAAAGGGCAGGAGCCTGGACGACCTGCTCCCCGAGGCATTTGCCGTGGTAAGGGAGACATCCAAGCGTGTCCTGGGAATGAGACATTTCGATGTTCAGCTTATAGGAGGGATCGTACTGCACCAGGGGAAGATAGCAGAGATGAAGACTGGTGAAGGCAAGACCCTCGTGGCCACGCTCCCTGTCTATCTCAACGCCCTGACGGGTAAAGGCGTCCATGTGGTGACCGTGAACGACTACCTGGCTACCAGGGACTCTGACTGGATGGGAAAGGTCTACAAATTTCTCGGTCTGGACGTGGGCGTTATTATACACGGCCTTGATGAAAACCAGCGCAAGGCTGCCTATCATGCTGACGTCACATACGGCACCAACAATGAATTTGGCTTTGACTTTCTCAGGGATAACATGAAATACGCCCTGGAGGACATGGTCCAGAGGGATTTTCATTATGCCATAGTGGACGAGGTGGACAGTATCCTCATAGACGAGGCCAGGACCCCGCTTATCATTTCGGGCCCCTCGGACGAATCAACAGAGCTTTATTACAAGGTCAACCAGATAGCCCCCTTTCTCAAGAAAGAGGAACATTATACCGTTGATGAAAAGGCCAGGAGCGTGATGCTTACGGAAGAAGGCGTGGCCAAGTGCGAAAAGCTGCTGGGAGTGGAAAATCTCTATGACCCATCCAATACTGAACTCCTACACCACGTCCAGCAGGCCCTTAAGGCACACGTGCTGTTCAAGAGGGATGTTGACTATATAGTCAAGGACGGCCAGGTTATAATCGTGGACGAGTTTACAGGCAGGATTATGCCGGGAAGACGTTATAGCGACGGCCTGCACCAGGCACTCGAAGCCAAGGAAGGGGTGAAGATAGAAAGCGAAAACCAGACCCTGGCATCCATCACCTTCCAGAATTTTTTCCGCATGTATGAAAAGCTTGCGGGCATGACAGGTACCGCCGACACCGAAGCTGCTGAGTTCAAAAAGATATACAACCTGGATGTCGTGGTAATCCCCACGCATAAGCCCATGATCAGGGTGGATCATCCGGACATGGTATTTCGCACAGTGGAAGAAAAGTTCCAGGCCGCTGCCAGGGAGATAAAAGAGCTCCACAAAAAGGGGCGCCCTGTGCTTGTTGGTACAACGAGTGTTGAAAATTCGGAAAAGCTCTCTTCTCTCCTGAAGAAGATGGGGGTGCCTCATGAGGTCTTAAATGCCAAGCACCATGAACGCGAGGCAGAGATAGTTGCCCATGCCGGCGAAAAGGGCAGAGTGACCATTGCCACGAACATGGCAGGGCGCGGTACTGACATCGTCCTTGGAGAGGGCGTAAAGGATCTTGGCGGGCTGCATATCCTCGGTACGGAAAGACACGAGTCAAGACGTATTGATAACCAGCTCAGGGGCCGTTCCGGGCGCCAGGGCGATCCTGGCTCTTCAAGGTTTTATCTGTCTCTGGAGGACGATCTCCTCAGGATCTTCGGCTCTGACAAGATAACCGGCCTCATGGATAAGATGGGTATGAAGGAAGGAGAGCCCATAGAACACAACATGCTTTCAAAGGCCATAGAAAATGCTCAGAGGAAGGTGGAGGCCCATAACTTTGAGATAAGAAAGCACCTGCTTGAATACGATGACGTGATGAACAAGCAGAGAGAGGTGATCTACAGCCTGAGAAAGCAGATCATGGCAGGCGAAAACCTCCGGGAAGAGATTTACGGCTATATCGAGGAAGCTGCAGAACGCCTGGCAAATACCCATGCAGACGAGAAGGCGCCTCCTGAAGAATGGGACTGGAAGAAACTTCGTGAACTGTTAAGGGGCAGATATGCAACGGACTGGGACCATGATGCCCTGGAGGAGCTGCCTTCAACCCCGGACGAGCTCAAGGAGCTTATTGAGGCAAAACTCAAGGAGACCTATGAGCGGCAGGTGGAGCGTTTCGGACCCGAGGAGATGGTCATGGCCGAGCGTTTCATCATGCTCCAGAACCTTGACAACTTGTGGAAAGACCACCTTCTCAGCATGGATCACCTGAGGGAGGGCATCGGTCTTCGCGGTTACGGCCAGAAAGACCCTCTGAACGAATACAAGAAAGAGGGCTACGACATGTTCCTGAACATGGTGGACAGGTTCCATGATGAGACAGTGAGCATCATGCTCAGGATCCGTCCCATGAGGCCCTCCGAGGTGGAGGAACTCGAAGAAAAACGCAGGCGCAAGCAGCAGAGCGAACTGCAGATGAGCCATGGCGACGGAGATTCTAAACCAAAGCCCGTAAAGAGAAAGGGCAAGAAGGTGGGAAGAAACGCCCCGTGTCCATGCGGAAGCGGTAAAAAATATAAAAAATGCTGTGGCAGGAAATAATTGGCCCGTGTAATTCCTGAGGAGAGGAAGGGATGCAAAAAACCTTGAAAGTGCCTGGTTTTGAAGCCGCTGCAGTGGAGTCGGGAATAAAGTATGAAGGCCGGCTGGACCTGGGGATAATATCTTCACGCGTCCCTTCTGTCACTTCAGCAGTGTTTACAAGGAATCTTGTAAAGGCAGCCCCTGTAATTGATTCCATAAACCTTCTTGAGGCCCGGAAGCGGTTTCGGGCCGTTGTGGTAAACAGCGGAAATGCAAATGCCTGTACCGGCCCAAGGGGCCTTGGTGATTGTAAAACCATAAGAAGGGAAGCCGCGCGCCTTCTGAAATGCGGCCAGGATGAAATACTTGTCTCGTCCACTGGCGTTATTGGTGCCTACCTTCCCATGGATAGATACATCTCAGGCCTTGAAAGGGCAGCATCCGGGCTTTCTGAAAGCGGCCTGGATGATGTGGCAAGGGCAATACTTACTACTGATACAAGGCCCAAGACCTCAAGGAAGAAATTTTCCAGAAACGGCCATGAAATTATCATGGCAGGCATTGCCAAGGGGGCTGGAATGATAGCTCCATCCATGGGGCCGCCCCAGGCCACCATGCTTTGCTTTGTCTGCTGCAGTGCCTCGGTAGAACCCTCCTTCTGGCAGACAATACTCCAGGAGGCAGTGGATGTATCCTTTAACCGTATTACCGTGGACGGGGATATGAGCACCAATGATACTGTGATTGCCATGGCTTCCGGCCTTTCAGGAAACCCGGAGGAAGATGGAACCGGGGTATTTGCCCGTGAGCTGAGGGAGAAACTTTCAGCGCTCCTCATGGATCTTGCCGGGCAGATAGTAAAGGACGGCGAAGGCGCCACCAAATGCGTGCAGGTAATAGTTAAGGGTGCACGGGATATACTTGATGCAGAACTTGCGGCAAGGGCGATTTCCAATTCAAGCCTGGTGAAGACCGCCTTTTTCGGACAGGATCCAAACTGGGGCAGGATCCTGGCAGCAGCAGGCAGATCCGGGGCCGTCTTCGATCCTGACAAGGCAGACATCTTCATAGGAAGCTGCCAGATAGTAAGTAAGGGCATGCCCCTGGGCGAAAAGGCCGAAAAACGGGCCTCTGCGATCATGAAAAACCATGAATTTTCAGTAACTGTTGATCTTGGCGCCGGAGCCGCAGAATACCAGATGCTTACATGCGACTTATCCGATGAATACGTGCATATAAACGCAGACTACAGGACTTGAACCCAAATTATACAGATCGTAAGTTTGACGAAGATGCAAGGCGGCAGTGAAATTTCTCCGGCCTTCTGTATCAATGTAAGTGAGACGCCTACTCGTTGCTAAATTGTGTGGGAAGGGCGGGAGATGGGCTTTATGGTCAGGCAGGTGTAAAAGAAGAAGATGCAGGCAAGGTAATGCAGCTTTAAAGGCTTTAGATTCTTTGTTTCAGGCCTTCTGATCGAACAGAATTCCCACCATCTCATCCATCTTCTCCGCAAGCTTTCTCATGAATTCCGGGGGGATCTCCCTTACCACATCTCCCGAATCCTTGTCCACTATCTCGATAAAGGGCTGGCCCGTCTCATCGTCCTTGGCAAATTTCAGTTTTACCTGGTTTATCAGATCAAATTCTTCCTTTATGGTCTTCAGGAAAGCTTCGTTCGGGCTATTGTTTTTATTCTCGGCCTTGTCCTGCCGGGCGGCAGTATCCTGCCTGTTAAGCTGTACGACATTGTTATTCGAAGTGCTGTTAGAATCCTTTTGAATGTCCTTGGCATTGTTGGCAGTAATAACGGATCTGCCTGGGTCAGGCCCTGAACTTGTGGATATGTTGTATGCTATTTCACTTGTCATGGCTGAACTCCATACGTGCTGTGGTCTTGATATTTCATCACGGCCTTTCGTTTAGCACGAAATTTTTTCATTTCATCCTGCAAGATGTCCTTTTTTTCATCGGCAAGCTGTAGCAGAAAACGTTCTTCCTCGGCAAGTCTGGACAATTTCTGGATGGTCTCCTGAAGCCTGCTTTTATCCGGCCTGGATTCCTGGAGCCTGTCCATAAGGGCCATCCTTTCAGACAGGTGCTCAGGAAGTCGTTCATATTCCCCGCTTTCAAGGACATTTCTTATGTCTCCCAGAACATTTTGGAGCATGTCACAAAGCTTGATCATGGTTATATCTCCCTGAGGCTCCATCAGCCTGCCACCTGAAGGGGGCTAGAATTTTGTCTAAATGACTGGTCTTCAGGCACAGCATGAACGGATCTTCCAGGATCAGCCTGCACCATCTGGGACCAGCCATCCATTACAGGCCTTATTACGGTTTTTATGGTTTCCAGCCTCTCAGGGCTGTTTTCAAGGTTTGCCATGAGAAGCTCCCTGATCACAAAGTCATAGAGCATGTAGAGCCTTTCGGAAATCTCACCGCCCTTTTCCATGTCAAGAGATGCCTGGAGTTCTCCGGCAATGGCAATTGCCCTGCTGATCTTTTCACCCTTTCGGGCCGTAAGGTTTTGATCCATGGCCTCCCTGGCTTCATCTATATAGGTGAAAAGGCCTTTGAACAGCCGGTCAACCACTTCGGCTGGTGTCAGGTTTAAGAAATCGTTTTGCTGATATTTAAAGTATCCTGCCTTGGCATTTGCATACATGGCCGGTTGTTCTCCTATTTTTTTCTGGAAATGTATGAATTCAGATTGCTGATGGCTGAAAGCTGCTGCTCAAGTCTTGAGGCAGTATCCTGGAACTGAGCCATCATGAGTTCAAGATTGTTAAACTGTTTTCTGAGATTTTCTTCCCGCTTGTCAAAACGCACGTTCATGCTCTCTATGCGGTCTTCTATATCGTCGATGGAATTCTGAAGGCCCTTTTCCTTTGCTGAAAGGATTCCAGTTGTACTCTTGAGGTAGCCATCGAGAAAGTTGTACATCTTCACCGCAATGCCTTCGTTGCCTGTTTCATCAGAGGTAAAGAAGGTGGCAACATCGTCAGGATATGCCTCCATTGCGCTGTTAAGTTTGTCCTTGTCGAGGCTGAGATGACCGCTGTCATCGATCTCGATACCCAGTCTGCTGAGGCTGTTAACAGAGCTGTCAACACCGTCCACACCCTGGTAAATCATGGAAGAAAGGGACTGATCTATCCTGCTTACAGTACTGTCACCAAGGAGTGTGCCGTTTGATGCCTGGTCGCCGTTATATGCAGTCTGTTCCCTAAGTGTATCAATGAGCGCGTTGTAACTTTTAATAAAACTGTCCAGTTTTTTTGTCAGACCGCTGTAGTTTTTGGTAGAACTTACTGAAACTGTCTTGTTAGGATCAGCGTCTTTTAGAGTTATTGTTATGCCGTCAATAAGATCGTCAATTTCATTGCCGGAACGCACTATATTGGCAATGCCGTTTACAGTAAGAACTGCGTCAGCTGCAGCCTGTGTCTCGGTAAGGGTCTGGGCCGCAGGGTCTGTGTAGATTGATGACAGGCCTGCATTGTCCGTATTTACGCCGTCATCATCCTCCATGGTAAGACTGATGGTGTTGGATGCGCCGGTCTCTTTGCTTTGAAGCGTAAGGTAGTAGCTGGTGCCATCATATATGACCCCGGCGGTTACATCGGTTTCCGCCTCGTTTATGGCCTGTGCAATGCCTGCAAGGGTGTTGTGGTCACTGTCTATGGTAATGTCAACCGCATCTCCACTTCCAACCTGAATAGTAATGTTTCCTGTTCCAACTTCAGAGTCAGATGCAGCAAATGCCGCCCCGCGGACATTTTGTTCAGTGGCGAGGTTGTTGACTATTATATTATAATTGCCTGGTTGAACATCATCCCCGGCGGAAACTTTGAGTATATCCGTGTCACTGGATGTGGCGCTGTAGGAAATGAAATCATCAGAGGATTTCAGCGCGCTGACAGCAGATTTCAGGTCCGACATGGCACTTTTCACCACGCCAAGTGCGGTAATTTTTGCCTGGTACGCCGCTTCCTTTTGCTGCAGGAGCATTACCGGACGTCTCTCCAGACTCATCAACTGAGAGATGATGGAATCCGTGTCAAGCCCGGACATCAATCCTGATACCCCAATTCCCATAATGTTCACCCAATATTAGGAGAGGAGGCAGCCTAAGGGCTACCTCCTTGTTTTTACATGTGGTTAAAAATCAGCTAACCCTGAAGAAGTGTCAATGCTGCCTGTGGCAGTGTGTTTGCCTGCGCAAGCATTGCAGTACCGGACTGCTGCAGGATCTGTGCCCTGGTCATGTTAGCTGTCTCTGCTGCGAAGTCTGCATCAAGAATACGAGATCTAGCTGCAGATATATTTTCAGAAACATTCATGAGGTTTGCGATGGTTGACTCAAAACGGTTTTGAACGGCACCCAGATCGGCTCTCAGGTCATCGATGTAGGACAATGCGCCGTCAATTACGTTAATTGCTGCATTTGCGCCGTTTTGTGTCCCTACATCTACTTCACTAACCTTCTCAAGATCAGATGAGTATGCAGTGTCTGCAGCAGTAACGAGATCTGCTGCAACATTACTGGTAACAGTGTAGTTTTTGGCGGAATCAAAGACTACTGTGCCACCTACTGTCGCACTGCCACTACCTGTAACATTTACGGTATCTGTTGTTTCAGAACTTGAGGTATCCCATGTAGCGCCGGTAGCAAAATCGTCAGGATGCTTGATGCCGACCAAGTCAAATGTCCTGCTACCAGTGACCCCTTCGACTGTTATGTCATATCCTTCAGAATTGGTTAGAAGGATTGCATCCTTGGAATCATTTAGTGTTGCAGTAACACCGGTTTTTCCTGATACGTCATTGATCGCCTTGGCCAGTTCTGTAAGGTCGCTTGTATCCGATAACTGTGCGCTGACCCTGATGGCATCACTTTCATTCTGGCCATACAGGTCAAATGCCACGGTACCCGCACTGTTAACATTATCTATTTTTGCGTATGTAGCTGCAGATGCATTTACGCCTGAGTCATCCGCCTTATTGTTGATGGCGGTTGCAATATCCCTTGCGCTGTCTCCAGCGCCTACTGTGACAGAGGCGGTACCAAGGGAACCCTCTATTGTAAGCGTCTGGGCTCCTACATTATTGGTGGTACCGCTAACAGCATTTGAAATAGAGCCGGAACTATATACAGTATTAAACCGGTTGTAACCTATCTGGGTCGCACGGGTATCACCCATCTGCACGTTAATGATCTGGTTCGCCTCGGCCCCTACGTGGATTTTCGCATTACCAAAAGTGCCATCAAGCAGCTTCTTGCCGTTAAACGCAGTAGTATTGGCAATACG
Source organism: Deltaproteobacteria bacterium (assembly GCA_027028245.1). Lineage (GTDB taxonomy): Bacteria > Desulfobacterota > Dissulfuribacteria > Dissulfuribacterales > QOAL01 > QOAL01. Next base: position 7,245 of record JALVJO010000163.1, on the reverse strand, counting down.
GTTAAGTTCGGCCTGAAGCTGTGAAACTTCTTTCTGGAGACTTGCCCTGTCTGATGCTGTGTTTGTGTCATTTGCAGACTGGACAGCAAGTTCTCTCATTCTCTGAAGCAGATTGGTTGATTCCTGAAGGGCACCTTCAGCTGTTTGTGCCATTGAAATTCCATCATTGGCATTCCTTACTGCCTGGTTCAGGCCTCTCACCTGAGATGTCATGCGGTCTGAAATAGCAAGACCAGCAGCATCGTCCTTTGCGCTGTTGATTCTCAGGCCTGTTGACAGTCTCTGAATGGAACGGGTGAGTGATTTGTTGGTGCCTACGAGGTTTCTCTGAGCGTTGAGTGAAGATACATTAGTATTAACAACTAGTGCCATGATATAATCCTCCGTGATTGTTGTATGGGCTTTCCTTGCCCTGTATTTTTATTTTTCAGGGAAATTGGCTGATTTTCGAAAACCTCCTGTGCCCTAAATTTTCCCTTTTGTTTTTGAATCGGCACCATGTAGTATGGACTTTAATTTTTGCCATTAAACAGGGGCAGGCATGATCTATTATGAATCAGGTTTGGAGGCCTAGTTGAATATTGTTGATAAATTGAGAGAGGCATCTGCTGATGAACGTCCCGGAATAATTGAGAATATTTATTTAAAAAATCGTAAGTATCTTGCGGAACACCATCCAGATATAGATTTCTGGCTTGAAAAATACGATTGTCCGTATCATATTGATATAACAAATGATTTTTTAAATATAGTGCATTCTCCCACAGGGGCGCTATGTCATCCTGAAGCAGGTCTTGATTCGTTGGCCGAGGCACTGGCCGATCCTTTTAGCGTCGCCTGGACAGAATTAATGTGTCTTGGCAACGACATTCCATCAGAGCGTTTTCATCACGGAGTTCTTCTATGGTCACTGTATCAGCAATTATTGGGTTACATGCCCAATTTTGAAAAGAGAACCATAAGTGATTTTAAGCCCGCCCATATCTCTTACTATTCATCAGTCATATTTGTCGGTATTTTTCACGGGCTGCATATATCTGTTTTTTTAGACCGGTGTAATGTTGGCCAGGTTATGCTCCTTGAACCTGAACCAGAGAGATTTATGGTTTCATGTTATTTCCTGGATTATTCAGAATTACATGAGCGTTTTGGGGAACTCATGTTGGGACTGGGAACTTCAGGCCTTGACGGGCTATTCAGGAAGTTTTTTGCCTGGCAAAATGTGACTGCTCAGGTGTGGACCCGGGTTTTACCCGGCTATGCCTCACCATCTATTCCTCCGTTAATAGAGCATCTTTCTGCTGTTCAGAAATGTCATTTGGATCATGTCAGACCCTTTGACCAGGATATTGAGGGTATAACGAATACCTTCAGGAATCTTGAAGCCCGTGTGCCAACTCTTTCAGGCTGCCCCGAACTTTCTGCCAATTCAAGGATTATTATTGTTGGTTCAGGGCCGTCACTTGAGAATGACCTTGACTGGCTTAGGGCAAATCAGGACAGAGTGATAATTTTTGCCGTACACAGTGCTGTAAAAATTCTTATAGAAAATGGCATTATTCCTGATTTTCAATTTGCTATTGATATTCATCTTGACGCCACCGTTATCAAACGGCTTGGAATGTTGCGGGACAGGCCGCTGATCGGTACATCAAAAATCAACCGTGAGTGGTTTAACCATGTTAAGAATATCTGGATGGTTGAGTCAGATATCAGAGCCGGGGCAGTAAAATTTTTTAGATATGTAAGGCATATCTACCCGACTACCGGTAATTTGGCCCTTGGAATGGCCTGCTTTTGTAAACCTGCCCTGATTTTGATGGCTGGTTTGGATTTTGGCTTTCAATCCAATGATAAGCGTCATGCGGCTGGAGGTTTTCACGACAATAGGAAAAAACAAAATCTGGCTGGCACCTTTGAAATACCTGCTAATTTCAGTTCATCAAAATCAATTCACACCACCGCATATTTTAATATGGCCATATCTTCGGCCGAGGCCGCCTTGGCAGAGTTATCATCTGTGAAGGTGTACAACCTTTCTGATGGCGCAAAAATAAAAGGTGCTGTTCCTTATCATTCATCACAATTGGAATTGAAGGAATATAATGAAAAACAACGTGATATACTTTGTATAAATGGTGTGTTCCAGCCTGCCAAGCCTGGTTATAACTGGGAACAATATAGCGTGTCCGGTACCTCTCTGATAGAACGTTTCAAGTCCACGGTAAAAGGATATCTCGAGATGAAAGTCTTTGATATGGACGATTTTTCCCGAAGACTGGACATTATGTTTGTTAAGGTGGTGGCACAATTCAAGGAAGAAGATGGCGGTTCGAGGGTAGAGGTATATCTCAAATTTGTGCTGGATGTTGTGGCAATGTTTTATCGTTTCCTTATTATGGAAGGTGATGAACATGCAAGAGCAAAATTTTATTATGCCGCTCTACCAGAGGTTTTGCATATTATTGAAAAAATTGATTGGCCAGACAGCCAATTTATGAAACAGACTGCACTTTAAAACATTGCTGTCAGGAATGAAACTTTAACCTGAAATGGATATTACCTAAGTTGAGTGATTGTCAGATTTGCTGCATATCCGCGAAAGAGGGCTTTCCACTATAGTCAGCTATGTGGGAAACCCGATGACAAAGGAGATGCAATGAAGATGGCAATCCCGAAAGGTTTCAAAATTTGAAGAGTATAATAGAGATGTAACTTCTTTTTAATTCCTTCAAATTTTTGAAACATTCAACTTAGGTATTAGGAAGATTTACGGGTTCATAATTCAATGGAATCTATTGAATCGCTAATTCAAGAGATAAATCATTTATTGTCAGAGAATAGATTACATGAGGCAGCAGTTCTTGCTACCCATGGATTAGAAACATTTCCTGATCAAATTGATATGATTTTATGTGCTGGCGATGTCCAGGAAAAGGCAGGTAATATTGACGATGCAATAGCCTGTTATGAAGCAGCCAGGAATATGGAGCCGGAGTCCGTGAGGCCCATTTCCAGGATGGCCAATATGCTGATTAGGCAGCGTCGCTGGCATGAAAGCATCCCCTTCCTTGAAAGAATGCTTCAGGCTGAACCGGATAATCCAACGGTCCTTCTCTCTTTAGGCACGGCCTATTTACGTCTGTCACGGCACGAAAGGGCTGTAAAACTGCTAGAAAAAGCCAGGAAACTTGTCCCTCATGATATAGCAGTTCTTACTAATCTGGGTGTCACTTATCGTTTTCTGAGACGCTATAAGGATGCCGTTGAGACGCTTAGGGCAGGCTTGGAGCAAAATAGTCGCGATGGTTTTTTAATGAGTGCGTTGGCGTCAGTTTATACTGACATGGGAGAGTATAAAAATGCGTATTATTATGCAGAAAAGACACTAAATTCTTCACATCTTGATGCGGGAATCCTGTCCGGTGCTGCTTATCCTCTTGTAAAGATAGGATACTATAATAAAGCTGAGGAGTTGTACCGTAAGGCCCTCAAGTTTGATCCGCTACATGCAGGATCCCGGTTCGGGCTTGGGTGTATTTTGTTTTTGAAGGGAAAGTTCCATGAGGGATGGCCCTTTTATCAGGCGAGATTTGATATTATGCAGTCATGGTTAAACGGGCCTTGGCCGGTATGGCAGGGAGAGGAACTTGGTGGGAAAAGAATATTTGTAAGGGCTGAACAGGGAGCAGGGGATACCATTCAGTTTTGCAGGTACCTCCATATCTTGTACGAAATGGGAGCAGAGGTAATGTTCTCATTTCAACCTCCTCTGGGACGGTTGTTATCTTGCATGAATAAGTATGCACGCATTTTCCCAAAAGAAAAAATAAATATTGATGATATAGATGCGAATTATCAAACTGCTCTTCTGGATCTGCCATTTTTGCTAGGAATTAAGGAGATTTCTCATATAACAGAGGATTGTCCTTATTTAGAAGTACCCACCAAATGTCTTGGTAAATGGTCCCAAATTTTATCCGTTTATACCGGATCGTTGAAAGTGGGCCTGGTATGGGCCGGCAATCCCAATCATGTTGATGACCATAATCGTTCTATAAGGCTGTCCATGCTGGCCCCTCTGGCCGCCATTTCCGGCGTGCAACTCTTTTCACTCCAGATAGGAGAGGCATCAAGTCAGTTAGAAGAGTGCAAGGGTTTTCTGAACCTTGTTGATCTGACGCATGAGATAACAGATTTTGCAGATACTGCTGCATTAATTGAAAACCTGGATGTGGTGGTGTCAGTTGATACTGCTACGGCACATCTTGCTGGTGCCCTGGGCAAGCCTGTTATTATTCTTCTGCCGTTTTCACCTGACTGGCGCTGGTTCCTGGACAGGGAAGATTCACCCTGGTACCCAACCGCAAGGTTATTGCGTCAGCCTGCCCCAGGGGAATGGGGACCGGTTATTGAAAAACTCGTTGAACTCTTGAGGGACTGGAAAGGCTGAAATATCTGATGATCTTGGTTTATTGAACCAATGCTGCCGCAGCCTCTCCCGCACGTTTTCCAAATACAAGGCAGTTGGTTATCATCATGCCTCCAACCCTGTCGCCTCCGTGCATTCCTGTAGTGACCTCTCCTGCGGCAAACAGGCCTGGAAGTGTGGTTTCTCCATTTTCTTCTATAACAACACCACCATTACTGGCCTGAACAAATGGCAATATCCTGTATTCACATTGGCCAGTCTCACTATTGAAGACCTCAATTGCCCTGTGGCTCCTGCACAGCCCCAGGAGTATTTCATCTACCTCCCTGTCCTGCTGGAGATTGCTGATGGGGACGTGGGTCATGCGTCCATGGAGAATTGCTGTGTCCAGTGTATCAAGTCTTGCTATTTCTCCGTCTTTGGAACGAAACAAGTATCCGGGCTTCCAGAGACAGGATACTGGAAAACGCTTTTTCGGGAATGATATGTCTTCCCACACCTGCTGCCGGAAGTTCATGTTGGAAAACCGGACTGCTGCTTCGTTCTTGATATCTTTTAAGAGCTTATATCCATCCCCGGTAAGACCAGGCTCTGTGATATGATGCCTGAAGACAGAGGCATTACCCCCTGTTGCAAGCACAGCAGCCCCGGCCTCTATGTTTATGGTCGTCTTATTTTTATGCCTGGCTGTAATTCCTGAAAGATTGCCTGATTTAACAATAAGTTTTTCTGCCTTTGTTTCAGGTAGCAGCTTGACCCTGTCCCAATCAATTTGTTTCTTGCAACTTTCTGCGAACTGTTTGCAGGCTTTTATTATGGCCGCCAAGGGCTCTGTGCAGAAACATGGTGCAACACGGCTAATTTTGCCATTCTTGTCTTTTTTGAATTCAACGCCCCAAGAGTGAAGCATTTCAAACGCGGAACAGGATTCCTGGACCAATATTCTGGAAAGATAAGGTACGTTTGTTCCCTTGCTGATGGAATTTATTCTGTTCTCCAGATACTCCTGTTCAGTTTCATTTTCTGCGAATGTAACGCCCCACTGGTTGTTGATGTTGGCAAAGGTGGAACCTGACTGAAAGGGCCTTCCCTTGGATATTATCAATATGTTGTTAACCTTTCGCTGGGCCGCAATGGCTGCAGAAAGGCCGGCTGCCCCTGCGCCTATGATTATGAGGTCTGTATGGATTTTCTCAATATGGTTCATAAAGTGTAGCGGATCTTTTGAAATACAGGTTGTTGCTACTTAAAGGCAATGATAAAATAGATACATATTTATTTCTCATAAATGTCAGGCAGAGGGTTGATGGCAACTGCTCAGAAGAAGCCGGAAAAATTTTCTTACAGTGACTATCTCAAATGGAACGATGATAAACGATGGGAGTTGATTGACGGTGTTGCCTATGATATGACTCCTGCCCCTTCGTTCAGACATCAGAGAGTAGTGGGGAATTTTTATCGTAAACTTGCAGAGAGACTCGAAGGTACGGAATGTGTTGCAGGTATTGCGCCTGTGGATGTTGTCCTTTCCCATGCAGATGTAGTGCAACCTGATATCTTTGTAGTTTGTGACAGGGGAAAAATTACGGATGAAATTATCAAGGGCGCACCGGATGTAGTAATTGAAGTGCTCAGTCCGTCCACGTCCTTGAAAGATCGTAGAGAGAAGAAACAGTTATATGAAAGGTCTGGAGTTAAAGAATACCTGCTGGTCGACCCTGACGGTGAGTTTGTGGAACATTTTTATCTGCAGGAAGATGGTAGATTCAGCAGAGGGAAACTTTTCGGTCCGGAAGATATATTGAAGTTCATGACCTTACCGGATGTTCAGGTAAAGTGCTCGGACATTTTTAAAATGTGAACTCTATATTTGCAGCTTTCAAGTACTTATATGCTCAGTTTGGGCTTTAAGTCACTCAGTTTTTACTTTCCTCAATTAACAAAATATCATTATCAACCATTTCACGAACCAGTTCTCTGAAAGATATCCTTGGCCTCCATTTCAATTTTGTCGCTGCCTTCGACGGGTTACCCACAAGTTGTGCTGTCTCTTTTCTGAAAAATCTGGAAGAAGAAACCACATGCTTTCTGTAATCAAGGCCTGCATAACCAAATGCTTCCTTACAAAAATCTCGTACAGAGTGCAGTTCGCCGGTACATATTATGTAATCATCAGGTGAAGGTTGCTGCAGCATCCTCCATACAGCCTCCATATACTCGCGGGCATGCCCCCAGTCCCTCCTTGCCTCAAGATTTCCAAGTTCAAGTTTTTCAGCAAGACCTGATTTTATTTTGGCGACATGGGAAGATATTTTTCTTGTGACAAATTCAAATCCCCGCCTTGGAGATTCATGGTTATACAAAATTCCTGAACAGGCAAATATTCCGTAGTTGTCCCTGTAATTCCGTGTCAGGTGAAACCCTGCAACCTTGGAAATGCCGTAGGCAGAACGGGGTTTGAAATGGGTATTTTCAGTCTGGGGAATTTCATCGGGACTGCCAAACATCTCACTTGTGCCGGCAAAATAGAACCTGCATTCAGGCGCCAGGTCCCGGCATGCGGCAAGCACATGGTGAGTGCCGTTTATATTGGTGTTAAGGGTGGAAAATTCATGGTCAAATGAGTAGTTGACATAACTCTGGGCTGCAAGATGATATACCTCATCAGGTTTTGATTGTCTTATTGCCTTGTATATTGAGGGAAAGCTTTCAAGGGAGCCGGCGATGAGTTCAATGTCGTCCAGTATGTGGGCTATCCTGCTCATTCGGTGGGTGGTGTCTTCAAAAGTAACACGGCGCACCAGCCCGAATAC
>JALVJO010000162.1 GCA_027028245.1 Deltaproteobacteria bacterium | reverse complement strand
TAACAGTTATGGAAGCCCTCTTGCAGCCCAGAAGCCTTTCAATCACCCCGGGCTCAAATAGGGTATCGCCGTTCAAGAGGACGAAATCACCGTCCATCTCGTGTCTCACCTTCCAGCAGCTGACCAGATTATCGCTGGTTGCATATTCCGGGTTGTAAAGGGTTCTCACTCCGTAACAGGAAAGACGCCCCAGCACCAGATTATCCACCTTTTCGGCACCGTAACCGGTAACCACAACTATTTCGCCTATACCAGCGCCGGCAAGTGTTTCAACCTGCCATTCGAGTACAGTCTTTCCAAGGATATCCAGCAGGCACTTGGGCCTTTTGGAGGTAAGCGGCAGAAGCCTTTTGCCCTGGCCTGCGCTAAGGATTATTGCCTTCATGAAACTTGCTCCAAAAATCAAAAGGATGTTAACTTCAAAATCGTCTTCTGTAGTTAACATAGGCACAGCCAGAAAAAAAGTCCATTCCTTGACTGACGGCTGATTCAAGGGAAAATCTTTCTATTATACTGCCTCTGTTTTAAAGGGAAAAGATGGCTGAATCCAAGCGCCTGCACATAAAAAGGGTCCGGGGGAAAAAGGACATGGAGGCCTTTATCCGGCTGCCCTGGTCCATTTATTCCAAGGATCCAAACTGGGTGCCTCCTGTCATGCAGGAGACAAGGATGCGTCTTTCACCCAAAAATCCCTATTTCCGACATGCAGATGCCAGATTCTGGATCGCGTTTCGTCAAAACAGGGTGGTTGGCCGCATCAGCGCACAGATAGACAGGCTGCATCTTGGACGCTACGCTGACAGCACGGGTTTCTGGGGCATGCTGGAGGCAGAAGACAGCAGGGAAATCTTTTCTGCGCTCCTTGAAACGGCAGAAGGATGGCTTTGCAGCCATGGCTTGAAGCGGGCCCGTGGGCCCTACAATCTTTCCGTAAACCAGGAATGCGGACTTCTTGTAAAGGGCTTTGAATTTCCTCCTTCAATGATGATGGGTCACGCCCGCAGCTACTATGCACAGAGACTTGAAGAGCTTGGTTATGTCAAGGCAAAGGACCTTATAGCCTATTCCATTGACAAGGCCCCGGATACAATCAGGAGGATAGAAAAAATCCTGGGACGGCAGCGGGATCAGTTCCAGACAAGGCCGCTGGCCAAAAAAGACCTTTCTGCAGAACTTGATACCATGTTTTCCATTTTCAACGATGCATGGTCTGAAAACTGGGGCTATCTCCCCTTTACCAGGCAGGAATACATGGATGCGGGAAAGAGCATGAGCCTGCTGGCAAAACCTGATTTCATCAGGATAGCTGAAATCCAGGGAAAACCTGCAGGATTCATAGTGCTTCTTCCAAACCTGAACGAAATAACAAGGGATCTTAACGGAAGGCTGCTGCCCCTGGGCTGGATAAAGCTTCTTTGGAGAATCCGATTTCACAGGTTCCAGAGCGGGCGCATACTGCTCATGGGGGTGCTGAAAAAATACCAGGAAAGCCTTGCAGGAGCTGCCGTCAGCCTTTGTCTCATCAAGGACGTCATGAAGGAAGTACTCAAGACAGACATCAATCAAATTGAGCTTTCATGGATCCTTGAGGACAATATGGCCATGAGACGAATTATCGAGGCCCTTGGGGCAAAACCCTACAAAATTTACCGAATATATGACAAAACCTTGACTCCGCAGGCGGCATCCAATGGAAAAAGACCTGTCTGAAGGGCGCGCTGCCTTGTTCAATGCCCTGGTACTTGCAGGGGAACGTTCCAGGAAAAATCCTCTGGCCGAAAGGTTCCAGATCAGCTTAAAGGCGGTTATACCGGTAGGAGGAAGGCCCATGGTACAAAGGGTGCTTGAGGCCCTGTCCTCTTCGGCACACATAGAACAAATCTATCTCTGCGGGCCGGACAAGGGCATTTTTGATGGTCTTAAACCCCTTGGCACTATGTGCAGATCCGGCAGCCTGGTATGGGTAGAAAACGAAAAATCTCCAAGTCTCAGCGCATTAAAGGCCATTAAGCTTTCCGGAAGAAATCATCCCGTGCTCCTTACCACAGCAGACCATGCCCTTCTAAGGACAGAAGTGGTGGATTTCTTCTGCCAGGGAGCCCTTTCCTCCCCCGGGGATCTCGTTGTCGGCCTTGCAAGGCTTGAAACGATCAAAAGCACCTGGCCCGAGGCAAGAAGAACGTCTTACAGGTTCAGGGAGGGAAGGTTCTGTTCGTGCAACCTCTTCGGCTTCATGAACAAGAATTCCTTAAATGCTGCAAAATTCTGGCAAAAGATCGAAGAAAAACGAAAACATCCCCTTAAAATCGTCAGAAGTTTCGGCATCTGCTGGGCACTTTGGTATCTTTCAGGCAGCCTTGGCATTGAAAAGGCATTTGAACGCGCCTCCAGGGTGATAGGCTGCAGGATTAAACCTTTGATCATTCCCTTCCCCGAAGCCGCCATTGACGTAGACTCTTATGCAGACTGGAAGCTGGCAGAAAAGATCATCAGCGTCATGGAAAAATAGCCGGGAGCGTTCCCAGTTTGTCCCCCATTTGTGCACTGGCAAGGAAGGGGTGTTTCTTGAAAGGTTTCACCACAAGGAAGCCAACTTCAGCCGCAGTCAAGCCGCTGAGATTAGCGATGTCTATATTCGAGAAGAATTTGAAACTTGCACAGCGGCTTGGTGAACCTTGAAAGAAATACACCGATCCTTGCTCTTCTTCGTCCAGGGACAAACTGGGAACGCTCCCAAATAGCCCGGGCCTGGAAAGCCAAAGGCCCGTCGGCAGATTCTGCTATTTTATCTCAATGGTATAGAGCAGGCT
>JALVJO010000161.1 GCA_027028245.1 Deltaproteobacteria bacterium | reverse complement strand
GGTCCTGCCTTGCCATGTCCCGGCTGCCTCCTGTCATGGAACTCCACCCTAAGCCTATGTAGGGCGCAAGTTCCCGCCTGATCTCGTACCTGAGCCTGGCACTGAAATCGAGAGCTGGAAAACCTGGACCGATCCCCATGCCGTCAATCTTGTTCAATGAAAACGAAGCGTCGAAACGGGGTTGGAGGACCAGTCTTTGCGTGAGATAAAGATCGTATTCTGCTTCCAGGTCCAGGAGTATCTCACCCCGGTTGGAGACCCTGAAATTGGTGTCGATTTCAAACATGTAAGGGGCAAGTCCCTTGAGGCCGAAGACTGCGAAAAATCTTTCATGGCTTTCCGGGCCGTAAGTCCCCCTGTATCCAAGACCAGCCCTCAGGTTCCAAAAGGGAGATACGAGGCGACCGTAAAGAAGGTCCAGTTTTTCAACCTCTCCTCCTTCAGAGCTTCCGGTATCATGATCTCCTTCTGCTTCCAGCCACAGGCGGTTGTAATCCTCACCGTACCAACCTGTGGCCTCGTAAGAGACTGTCTTTTCTTCTTGGCCGGTCAGGTAATACTCCAGCCGATCCATCAGAAATCGACCGTAGTGCATGGCCGGTGCCGGAGCCACTGGATAGGTATTGCATTCGGCAGATTGCTGGTCTTTTGAATTCAAGGAGCTGCCCTGGGGGTTTGCAAGGGCCGAGGACGCGGCCCAGGGCAGGGTGTTGAGCACCATAACTGTCAAAAGCAGTGCGGTTTTCACATTTTTCTCCCTTTCAGCATGCTCTAACCACTCTGAACATGCCTGTATGCATGTGGTAAAGTATATGGCAGTGAAAGGCCCAGTTGCCCAAGGCATCTGCGTCCACGTCCACGCAGAGCTTTTCCGAAGGCTTGATGTTTACCGTGTGTTTCCTGGGAACAATGCCGCCGTTTCCGTTTTGAATATACATCCACATGCCGTGAAGATGGATCGGGTGGTCCATCATGGTGTGATTTACAAATACTATCCTTATTCGTTTTCCCATGGGAAAGTTCAGAAGATCATCAAAGGCCGAGCTCCATTTCCTGCCGTCCCATGCCCACATCTTCCAGATGTATCTTTCCATGTTGCCGGTCAGATGTATTTCGATCTTTTTCTCCGGATTCTTCAGGGGAGATGCCCGAAAGGCCTTTAGATCAGAATATGTCAGCACCTTTACGCCCGGGGAGGAAAGACCGGGTCCAGGCATGTCAACCATGCACCTCGGGTGTTTTACAACCATGGCTGCATCCGGGCCGAAAGGATAATCACTGGCTTCCACACTGCACATGCCGCATCTGTCAGTCATGTTCTGCATTGATTTCATCTCTTTGTTCTTTTTCATTTCCATGGCGGGCATGGCCATGGCCTCCATGCCTCTTTCAAGGGGAGGGCGGCGTTTGGGCGCCCCGGCCTTTGAACCTGGAGAAGTCGAAAGGGTCGCAAGGGCAAAACCGCTTCTGTCCATGGCTTCAGCAAAAACCGCATATGCCTTGTCTTCCCCGGGTTCCACTATTACGTCATAGGTCTCGGCGACTGCAATCCTGAACTCGTCCACCTCTACAGGCTGGACATCCTGGCCGTCTGCCTGGATCACCGTCATCTTGAGCCCTGGAATCCTGACATCAAAGTAGGTGGCTGCAGATGCATTGATTATCCTGAGCCTCACCCTTTCTCCAGGCCTGTAGACAAAGACCTGGTTGTCGTCAGACCCCAGGCCGTTTATGAGAAAGGAGTATGTGGCACCTGTTATATCCGCTGTGTCCCTTGGATTCATGCGCATCCGCGCCCACATGGCCCGCCTTTTTATGGTTTTCAGAAAACCGTCCCTGGCAACCTCCCTGAAAAGATCTGCCACCGTGCGTTTTTGGTAATTGTAGTAGCCCTCCCATTTCTTGAGGTGCATGAGCACGGCGTGAGGGTCCTCAAAGGTCCAGTCGGACAGCATGACCACGAATTCCCTGTCGTATTCATGGGGCTCGCGGTCCCCGGGCAGGCAGATCAAGGGCCCGTAATGACCAAGCTGCTCCTGGAGCCCGGTGTGCGAGTGGTACCAGTAAGTGCCGCTCTGGCGTACCGGAAACCGGTAGGTGAAGGTTTCACCTGGTTCAATGCCTGGAAAAACAACCCCTGGGACCCCGTCCATCTGGTATGGAAGGATTATCCCGTGCCAATGGACAGAGGTACTTTCGGGGAGCTCGTTTTTTACCTGGATGACTGCGTCCTTGCCTTCCCTGAGCTGGATCAGGGGGCCTGGGAAAAGACCGTTTATGGTAATGGGACGGGCACGGCGAAGCCCCATGAGCATGGGTTGACGCCTGATAGTAAGCCTGTAATGGACTGCCGAATCCGTTTCCACGCCTCTTGCCGCCTGTATTCCCTTTGGCCATGATGCACAGGCAGGTATGGAGCGACTGAGAATAGAGGCGGCGGCACCGGCTGCAGTACCCTTGATGAAGTTCCTTCTGGAAATTTTTGACAACATGGATAACCCCGACAATTTTACCAAAATATACTGCTTTTTGAATTCACCTTTTATGGACCTTTCTGGCCCTTTGGTAAATCTTAAGGTAGATGAGCCATCCTGATAAGGCCATGGCAATCAGGCCTATACCCAGGACGATCCTGTACATGTCCCTATAAGGCCGCCGCCATGATGAATTGCGGCAAGAGAAGACTGCAGGGTCAATGCGTTCTTATTGTATCCACTGTCTCTTTCTTCTGACGATCCTGCCGGCGCATGGCCATGGGGTGACTTGATTTCATCAAGGGTGATAAGAAGGCCGGAGCCTGCCTGAATGATAATAAAGAGAGCGACTATTATCCCGAGATTCCTGTGAAGGGTTCTAATGTCTTTTTCTTTCATGTTGTAAGCCTGGTTTTCTTCAGCCTGAGAGAGTTTAAAACCACTGACACGGAGCTGAAGCTCATTGCTGCCGCAGCTATGACAGGGCTCAGCAATATTCCGAAGGCCGGATAGAGTATGCCCGCTGCCACAGGAACGCCCAGGGAATTGTAAATGAAAGCAAAAAACAGGTTCTGTTTTATATTATGCATGGTGGCCCTGCTGAGTTTCATGGCCCGCACTATCCCCATGAGATCTCCCTTGACCAGTGTTATTCCTGCACTTTCCATTGCCACGTCTGTTCCGGTTCCCATGGCAATGCCCACGTCTGCCTGCGCCAGGGCAGGTGCATCATTGATACCGTCGCCGGCCATGGCAACTACTTTTCCCTCATCCTGCAGTTTTTTGACCACTCGGGCCTTCTGGTCAGGCAATACCTCGGCCTTAACGTCGTCTATGCGGAGTTTTTCAGCCACAGCCCTTGCTGTATGCCTGCTGTCTCCAGTCAGCATAACAATTCGTATCCCTTCCCTGTGAAGTTCGGAAATGGCCCGGGAAGTGGTTGTCTTGATGGGATCAGCCACGCAAATAAGCGATTCCAGTCTTCCCTCTACGGCAAGATATATGACTGTAGCTCCCTCGGCCTGAAGTTTTTCTGCCTCGCCCTCTGCATGGCTGATATCTATGGAGCGAGTTTCCATCAGGGCCCTGTTGCCCAAATCAACCTCTTTGCCGTTTATCAGGGCTGAAACTCCTTTTCCGGTATGGGAAACAAATTCTCTTGGCTTTGAAAGGGGCAGATACTGCCCTTTGGCCTTTTTTACAATGGCTGCTGCCAAGGGGTGCTCACTGCCCTGTTCCAGGCTGGCTGCCAGTGAAACGGCTTTGGTTTCGTCAAGCTCACCAAGGGATACGACTTTGGTTACCCTGGGTTTGCCCTCGGTGAGAGTCCCTGTCTTGTCGACTACCAGGGTGTCCACCTGCCTCATGCGTTCGATTGCCTCTGCATTCCTGAACAGGACACCCATTTTGGCCCCTCTCCCTGTGGCCACCATTATAGACATGGGAGTGGCAAGCCCCAGGGCACAGGGGCACGCAATAATGAGCACGGATACGGCTGCAATTACGGCATGGGCAAGCTTCGGTTCTGGTCCGGCCAGCATCCATGCAGCAAAGGAGATTACTGCAACAGATATCACAGCAGGTACAAAATAACCCGCTACCTTGTCAGCAAGGTTCTGTATGGGGGCGCGACTGCGCTGTGCCTGGGCCACCATGTCCACGATCCTTGCCAGCAGTGTTTCTGAGCCGACCTTCTCAGCCTTCATTATGAGGCTTCCTGTTCCATTAACAGTTGCACCGACCAGCTTGTCGCCCGGTCTCTTAATTACAGGTAGCGGTTCTCCTGTAATCATGGATTCATCGACATTACTGCTGCCTTCCAGGACTACTCCGTCCACCGGGATCTTCTCCCCAGGCCTCACCCTGAGCAAGTCGCCCTGCCTGACACGTTTCAGGGGGATATCCTGTTCGCTGCCGTCATGCATGATCTTCCTGGCGGTATTTGGTGCCAGGCCCAGAAGAGACTTGATTGCGGCCCCTGTCTGGCTTCTGGCCTTGAGTTCCAGCATCTGGCCCAGGAGAATCAGGACTACTATCACGGCCGCGGCCTCGAAATAAACGCCCACATTTCCTTCCGCGGTTCTCACGGTTTCTGGAAATATGCCTGGCAGGAAGGCTGCTGCCAGGCTGTATAGGTATGAGACTCCCACGCCCATTGCAATCAGGGTGAACATGTTCAGGCTGCGATTAACCATTGATTGCCATCCCTTTACAAAGAAGGGCCATCCTGCCCAGACTACTACCGGTGTGGTAAGGGCTGCCTCGATCCAGTTCAATGCCTTCTCAGATGCAAATTGTTCCAGGAAACCTTCCGGCAGGAACATGAATCTCATGGCAATCAGTACCAGTGGGAGGGTGAGCACAGCACCAATCCAGAAACGGCGTTTTATGTAGAGGTATTCCTCATCTTGTTCCTGGGCATCTGGTATTAAGGCTTCAAGTGCCATGCCGCATTTGGGGCATGAACCCGGCCCTTCCTGCACTACTTCAGGATGCATGGGGCAGGTGTAGAGGGCTCCTTCGGCCCCATGCGAATCAGATTGTCTTTTTTCATGATAATGCTGCAGCTCGTGTGAATACCTGGCCGGATCGTCCTTGAATCGTTTCAGGCAGTGCTGGCTGCAGAAATAAAAGGTCTCTCCTTGGTGTTCGTATTCAATGAACCTGCCTTCCTCGTCGGTTTTCATCCCGCAGACGGGATCTGAAAATTTTCCTGTACTCTGCATATTGTCATGAGCATGCTGATGGTTGTGATGATACATTTTTTTCATCCTTTCCGGCATCGTTGTTCTTTTGTAATAAGATAAGAGTCCTAAATATAAAAACAAGAACATTTTTTTTCCTAAAAAAACAAGCAGGGCATGGAGGCTGTGATTGATGAAAGGGATGCAAGTTCCAGGTATGTTCTGTATGGCAGAACACGCGGTCTTCAAGGTGCGGGGTTCCGCGCCTACTATTGGGCCGTGTCTGGATGAGAAACAGGGGAAGCAGGGAGCATTTCTTGATGTTTCCCGGAACGAAAGCGGGGATAGCTGCCAGGGGCGTTAAAGGCTGAGCCTGCCACACATGAAATGTTGCGTGTTTTTTATATAACCACTGACGTGAACAGCCGCCGGATATTCGGCTGGGCAATGTATGACTGGGCCAATTCGGCATTCAGCACCATTGTTGTCACCACGCTTTTAGGGCCGTACCTGACGATGCTTGCCGAATCTGCCGGTGGAATAGACCTTGCCGGGTTTAATGTAAAACCTGCTGCCTTTTTCCCGGCATGCGTGTCGGTGTCAGTTGTAATGCAGGTTTTTTTTCTGCCTGTTCTGGGAAGCCTGGCTGATCAAAGCAGGTTCAAGAAGCAGCTTCTCGTCCTTTTCGCCGTTTTCGGTGCGGGCTTTACCGCTGCGCTGTATTTTGCTGCCCCAGGCTTTATGGATCTTGGTCTGGAGCAGGTGGTGCTCATGGGCGGTTTTTTGTTTATTATGGCAAATTTTTGCTTTGGTGCATCCATTGTCCTCTGCAACGGCTTTCTTCCAGACATTGCTTCGCCGTCTGAGCGCGACCGTATAAGCTCCATGGGCTGGGCCGTGGGATATCTGGGAGGCGGCATAGCACTCCTGGCGGCACTTGCCTTTTTCGCCTTTGTTTCCGATAAGGCAATGGCAGTACGCTTGAGTCTTGCCCTGGCAGGTGCATGGTGGCTGGCATTTACTCTGGCTTTTCCGGCCAGGTTTCTTCCCTCCTGCCCGCCGGAAAAGGCATGCGGCACAGGAGGCTTCAAGGCAGGCCAGGGGTTCAGGCAGGTAATAGGGACCCTTTCAACCATGCATCGGAATTATCCTGAAACCCTCAGATTCCTTGCAGCATACCTGGTCTATAACGACGGTATCCAGACAGTGATAGTGGTAGCCGCCCTTTTTGCCTCCACGGAGCTTGGCACCAGTAATCAGAACCTCTTAATTTTGATATTGATGATCCAGTTTGCAGCCTTTTTCGGCTCTCTTCTCTTCGGGTGGCTGGCAGGGAGAATCGGGGCCAAAAAATCCATAATGATTTCACTGCTGATATGGGCGGCAATCAGCATATATGCATATGCCTTTCTTTACAACACGACCCAGCTATTTTTCCTGGGTGCCGCATCGGCCCTGGTTCTCGGCGGATCCCAGGCCCTCAGCCGCTCCCTTTACTCCCAGCTCATTCCAAGGCAGAATGAAACAGAATACTTTGGCTTCTACGAGATAAGTGAGCGGGGCACCTCGTGGATAGGTCCGTTGGTATTTGCAGGTGCCGTACAATTTACAGGCAGTACGCGTATTGCCATCCTTTCACTGGTTGTTTTCTTTGCGGCAGGACTCTACATTCTGGCTGCTGTCAACGTAAAAAGGGGCATGGCGGCTGCAGGCAATGACTTTTCCGGCGTTATTCTCTGAAGAAAACCCATTTAAATCGGGAGCATTCCTAGTTGAGCCCCCATTTGTGTCACTGGCAAGGAAGGAGTGTTTCTTGAAAGGGTTCACCACAAGGAAGCCAACTTCAGCCGCAGTAAAGCCGCTGAGATTGGCGATGTCTGTATTCGAGAAGGATGTGAAATCTGCAAAGCGGCTTGGTGAACCTTGAAAGAAATGCGCCGATCCTTGCCATTCCTCGTCCAGAGACAAACTGGGAATGCTTCCTTTAAATCAGGAGCTTGTCATGATCAGAATAAACAAGGACCTCGTGATACCCGATAGGGAGATTCGATTCAAGTTTTCCCGGTCAGGCGGTCCGGGCGGCCAGAATGTCAACAAGGTCAATACCCGGGTCACGTTGAGATTCAACGTGGATGCTTCCGAAAGCTTGACAGAAGAGCAGAAGGCCCTGATAAGGAAAAGGCTTTCTTCCAGAATAAGCCGTAACGGCATCCTAATGGTGACAGCAGGCCTTCACCGGACTCAAAAGGCCAACAGAGATGCTGCGCTCAAAAGGTTTTCGCAGCTGATGGCAACGGCCCTTAAGAAGGCCATCCCCAGGAAAAAGACCCGTGTAGGCGGGGCAGCCAGGGAAAGACGCCTGAGGGAAAAGAGGCACAGGAGCATGATAAAGAAGGCAAGAAGGAAAAGTTTCGAAAGCGATTGGTAAAATTGAAAAGGCGGGGCCTTTAAAAGGCCCTGCCCGACGTTTCGTGAATCAGGTTTTACTCTTCACTTCCGCCTCATGGATGCTGTATCAGAGCCGTTGAACGTCTGCATGTTTGCAAATACCTGGCCGTTTAGGAAAAGTACCCCGATGGTCTCTTTAACATGGTTTGTTTCCGAGTCCTTGGATTTTTCTTCCTCCACGGCTACCTGTGTATCAAAGCCGTCTGCAACTGTTACAAATTTATTTTTGCAGAGAATCTGGTAGAGGGCAAGGTCAGTAGTTGAAGAGACGGCAAGATAGCCTATGGTTTCTTGAGCGTGGCCGTTTGTTTTTCTGGCCTCTTCTTCCTGTATGGCTGTAGAAAATCCTGCCGCGGAAATATTCTTTTTCCTGACTGTGAATGTGTCTGTTTCATTGAAAGTCTGGCTGCTTGTGAAGACAACGGGCATGTCATTGAAAGAATCTGTAAATGCAACATTTTTCCAGCTCAAGGTTCCGTCAAGTGAAAACGTCCCTGCCTGTCAGATGGAACCGTCTGGCATGATATGCGTGCCTGCTTCCACCAGCATCCAGGAAACATTTTCATATTTAGGTTAACTTC
>JALVJO010000160.1 GCA_027028245.1 Deltaproteobacteria bacterium | reverse complement strand
CCTTTTTTGATGTAGCCGTAACCTGTCTCAGGGGCACTGGGTTTTATGCCAAAGGTGACGAGATTTTCTTGACAGGCTGCCCTTGCTGCCTGCCTGACAGCATCTTGAAATTTTACCAGATCTTCCAAAAGATGGTCGGCTGGAAGCACCAGCATGACGGCATCCTGGTCTTCTTCCAGGCACCTTAATGCCGCGGCTGCAATGGCCGGGGCCGTATTTCTCCCCAGGGGTTCAAGCATGATATCAAGGGGCTCAATACCTGCCTGATGCAGCTGTTCAGCCACAAGAAAGCGATGTTCATTGTTGCATACTATGAGCGGAGGGGCAGCATCCTCAAGGGAGGATGCCCTTTTTGCTGTCTGCTGAATCAGTGTGTCCGGCCCTGTCAAGGACAGGAGCTGCTTGGGATAGGCTGCCCTGGAAAGGGGCCAGAGACGCGAGCCTGATCCGCCTGAGAGAATGACCGGGATTATTTTCACAGGTTAATTCCTTACATTTATTTTTTTGCCATGGACACACATGGCCACACAGGGACAAAAACCTTTTCATGCCGGACAGGGCATGTAAAAATTCCAGATGCCTCATGCATGACTATTTTCTCCCAACCCCTGCATATTTAAAGCCGAGTTCTTTCATGGTCTGGGGATCGTAGACATTTCTAAGGTCTATGAATATGGGTTCTTTCAGAAGATTTTTTATTTTTTCAAGGTCCAGGGCACGGTACTGGTTCCATTCTGTCATAAGCACCACTGCATGGGCGCCGGTGCAGGCATCATAGGCATTGCTGGCGTATGTTATGCCGTCGGGCAGATATTTTTTCGCCTCTTCCATGCCCTTTGGATCATGGGCCCTTATCTTTGCACCTTTTTCCATGAGGGCAGGGATAATGGATATAGAAGGCGACTCCCTCATATCATCGGTTTCCGGCTTGAAGGTAAGGCCGAGAAAGGAAATGGTCTTTCCTGCCTCGGACCCTCCGAGCATATCCCGGATCTTTTTTACCATTCTCGCCTTCTGGGCAGCATTTACCTCTACTGCTGCCTCTACAAGGCGGACGTTTTCACCGTATTCCTGCACAATCCGCATCAGTGCCAGGGTATCCTTGGGGAAGCAGGAGCCGCCGTAACCAGGACCGGGATGCAGGAACTTTGGACCTATGCGGCCGTCCATTCCTACGGCCTTTGCAAGGGCTGTCACATCAGCGCCCACGGCTTCGCATACATTTGCTATCTCGTTAATGAAGCTGATCTTTATGGCAAGAAACGCGTTGGCTGCGTACTTGGTAAGTTCTGCAGTCTCTATGGTGGTGCAGACAATGGGTGTCTCAATAAGATACAATGGCTTATATATGTCTCTAAGTACCTTTTCCGCCCTCTTTGATTCCACCCCTATAACCACCCTGTCCGGCCGCATGAAATCATTTATGGCAGCGCCTTCCCTGAGAAATTCAGGGTTTGAGGCAACATCGAAATCTGCTTCCGGATTTTTCTCCCTGATTATCCTCTTGACCTGGCGGGCTGTTCCAACCGGTACGGTGCTCTTGTCAACTATCACGGTATAGCCATCAAGATAAGGGGCAAGTTCTCCTGCAGCCTCATAGATATATGTGAGGTCGGCATAACCGTCGCCGCGCCTGCTGGCAGGAGTGCCCACTGCGATAAACACGGCATCTGCCCCGGGTACTGCCGCTGCAAGATCCGTGGTAAACCGCAACCTGTCTTCGTCCACGTTCTTGGCAACAAGGCGCTTGAGGCCTGGCTCATATATGGGGATCTGCCCGGAATCGAGCTTTTTGATCTTTTCTTCAATCTTGTCCACACAGGTGACATGATGGCCGAATTCAGCAAAACAGGTACCTGTCACAAGCCCGACATAGCCGGTACCTATCATGGTTATATTCATTAATAGCTCCTTTTATTTGATCCAGCTTTTTCTAACCGCCCATCCGCTCTCAGCGGATCCAAGACACAGAAGCTCAAAGCAAGAACTTACTCAGCCATGGACCCACACGGACACACACGGACAAAAACAATTTCTTTTTCATGCCCGACCGGGCATGAAAAAAATTCCAGGTCTCTTGCGGCATTCATGTCCATAGCCAAAAAGCCTTTCAGCTTTGAGCTTTGAGCTTTTTACAGCTTGATCTCAAGTTTTTCCATGACTGCCTTGACCAGCCCAGGATCTGCAGGCTCGTAGATCTTTTCCAGGGCATCCTGGCGGGATACCCCTCCTGCGCGCACAATACCTGCCATCTCCCAGGCATAGGGATGAAAGCCAAGACGCTCCAGATGCACCTGATTGGCAAAGGCATTAAGGAGGCAGTTGCTGGAATTGGGATCGGTGTCAGGAGGGGCCTTCCAGCCAAGGCTTGATATATGATCCTTGATCGCCGCCTCGTCATATGGATGAAATGCCAGGGGATGGACGTTTACAGGAAACATAGACGCCTGCTGCATGGATAACTGCTGCCCTGTGGGATAGAAGCGGGATAGATCCTCTCCAGCTATTTTTTCAAGCTTCGGCCAGAAACTTTTTATGGTCATGGCTGCCATGCGGGGGTTTGTCTTCATGACAGAAGATTGAATGGGAGCCTGGCCGGGGGACCACCCGAAACCGATAAAAGGAACCCCTTTTTCAAGGGCGGTCTTCAGCAGGATGGCCTTTACAAAGCCTATGCAGCAGGTACATATGGAACTTGCCCTTTCCAGGGCCTTTCTGGGAAAGATATCCCGCCTGGCTGTTTCTGAAAATATCCTTTTCAGGATCCGAAAACTGGGCCTGACCAGCATATGATCCACGTCCAGCACGTCAACCATGTGCCTGATATTTTCAAGTGCAAAGGGTGAAA
>JALVJO010000159.1 GCA_027028245.1 Deltaproteobacteria bacterium | reverse complement strand
AGGCTGCTTGTGGATGCTGCCGGCAGGGTTGAAAAGGCAGAGATAGCAGAGGCAGAGCCTCCCGGCTATTTTGAAAAGAGCGTTCTTGAGTGTGTGAGAAAGTGGAAGCTTTCCCCGCCGACTGTTGGAGGTGAGCCAGTGAAGGCCTGGATGGTTACGCGCATAAGGTTCAAACTGGAGTAGGTATGCTGTTTTTCTGTTTTTCATTTTCCTGCAGGCAACCGGCAAGAAAGAATAGAGGCGTTATCCCTGCTGTGCCTTTTCTCCTTTTACTGTTCCTGCTTTCCGGTAGTGCTATGGGCGCAGAGACCCTTCCGCCTCCTGTTAACAGGCTACTTTATCAGGTTTCAATGCTTTATAGGCATGGAGAGTACGCCAAGGCCTCGGAGCTTGTGAGAAATTTTCGCAAACAAGCGGGAAAATATGCTGATCATACAGATGTGCTCCTGGCACAGGCTAACTGCTGCCTTGCAATGCAGAAATATCAGTGCGCTGTCCAGAGTTACAGGAAAGTTGTCTTGTCAAAACCTGACTGTGGTCCGGCATGGCAGAACATGGCAGGCGCACTTTATCATCTTCAAAATTATGCAGAGGCAGCCCGTGGATTTCAAAGGGCATTTGACCTTCAGAAGCAGAAGAAGCCAGAACTCCTATATTACACCGGCCTGTGCCTGCTCATGGCAGGAGAGGGCCATGAGGCCCGTGTTGTGCTTAAAAGGCTTTTTCGTCAATTTCCTTCAGACATAACTCCTGAGTGGAAGGAGGCAATGGCAAGGGCGTTGATTGCAGACAATCATGGCCGCGAGGCCTTGCCACTGCTTAGAGAGCTTGTATCCACATACACTGGAGAGCAAAAAAAGCAGTGGAGCGAATTCCTGCTGTATCAATATATTCAGCTTGACATGAACAGCAGGGCTCTGGCCTTTGCCCATGATCTTGCCCGCACCTATCCCCTTGAGGACAGGTGGTGGAAGGGGGTTGTACGTGCCGCACTGAAGCAGGAAGATATGGAAGATGCAGTCATGGCCCTTACCATCATTTCATTTATGAGGCCACTTGACAGGCAGGAGGCAAGGCTGCTTGCTGGCCTGAATCTCTATGTTGACATACCTGTTAAGGCCATTCCGATTTATGAAAAGCTCATGTCTGAAAAACCATCGCCTGAGCTGCTGAAATATGTTGTTTACGCATACACAAAACTTGGTCATTTAGACAGTGCGCTGCATCTGTTTGAAAAATACGGAGAGGTTACGGCACGGGATGAGCACCTGATTTTGATGCACGCTGACATACTTTATTCCATGTCGCGCTATAAAGAGGCCCTTTCGGTCTATCTCAGGGCCGCATCGCGTGGAAAACATAAAGAAAGAAACAAGATTTATTCCCTGTCGAAAAGGGAAAGAGGCAGGGCATGGCTTATGGCAGGCTACTGCGCCTGTCAGGTGGATGATTTTGTTACTGCTGATCATGCCTTTTCCATGGCGGCAGGGTTTGCATCGCAAAGGAAACAGGCACTTAAAGCCCTGCGGTTTGTGGAAAGCAGATATGCAGCAAATCCGAACAATCGCTCAAATTAGGGTTCATATTGTTCCTGAGGGTATATGATCACAACATTGTAACTGTTGAGTGTTTTGTGCCTATGTGCCTGATTCGTTTAATCAGGAAACTGGAGAGGGAGGATGATATATGAAAACAGCAGGTCTCATAGTGATAACCATGGTTTTACTGCCTGTGGTTGCCCTGGCCCATACCACGGTGATATTCCCCCAGGCAGGGACAAATGGCATCCGGAATCTAATGGTAGTGCACTTCATGCCCTGGCCCGGTGAAAATATCATGGGTATCAGGTTACATGCCAGGGATACTTCCACGGTCAAGGGGCTTGAATCCATGACAGTGATACATGACGGCAGGGAGCAGGATATTTCAAATCTTGCGGTTCCCCACAGGTACACGGTACGAAATGGTACAGGAGAGTGTTACAAAATACCGTTAAGCAGAAAAATGATATCAAGGGCCGGAGATTATATCTTTGTGGTCAGACATATGGCTCACTGGAAGAAAAAACTGGGCTTTTATATCTGCAAAATCAGTAAATTTTATATCAACAGGGGAGGACTTGTAACTGACTGGCCCAACCGTGTTCTGAAAGGTTCACCCGAAATAATTCCCCTTTCATCTCCTGCAGGCGTGTATGAAGGGACAGTTTTTCGTGCATACGCAGTTGACGACAGAGGTCAGTCAATTCCCCATGCAAGGATTCATGTGGAATTTTTGAATTATAAAACAGGTGAGAAGGGTATTGATGCAGCAAACCGTATTCTTTCTCAAAGAGACATGGGGGATGTCATCCTGTTTTCAGACACAGACGGTGCGTTCTCATTTGTGCCTCCAGTTGCCGGAATATGGACTTTCACCCTTGTTGATGGTGATCATGACATGAAAATAGACGGGGAAAAAGTTCAGTATGACTCATCTGTTTCAATAGCAGTTAAACCTATGCCATGAACAGCTGTTACAGGTTATTTTCATCCGGGGTATACCGACTTCCCCTGGCTGGAACCCTGGATGATTATGAGACCCTCCTGCCATGGAACCCCGTGCCAAAACACTGGCCCGGATGCCGTCAAGGCTGTGGTTTAATAGAGCTTACACCGATTTTCCTGCTCAGGCTTATGGAGCCGGAATAATAAACCTCTCAATGTGAAGTGCCGTTCCATTTACATCAAGGACTGCATGGGTGGAATCGATGAAGTCTATGGTAATGTTGCCGCCTGCACCATCTAGCCGCTCAGGCTGCCTATAAGGGCATGCAAAACATTGCCCATTTTCCCATCCGTCAAGACTTCCTGAGTAAGTCGTGGCACCATCGGCAAAGGAACCGCTCGAAGTCCACCAGCGTGAGCTGCCGTCATTGCGGTAGTTGTACCACACCATTGCCATCTTTCCGCCTTGGGCATCAATAAAGAAACCCATGCCTTCGTAGCTGGGATCATACCACCAGCCTGTGAGATCCCTGGAATCCATCGTACCCGGAGCAAAATCAGCCATGAAAGAAGTGAACGTCTTGGAATCCGTTACATTATTAATGGTTCCATTGTAGGACAGAGAATCCTCAGCACCCTGATTCAGGACAAGAGTGACGGTTCCGACTTTTTCCCAAACCGGTTGCCGGTAGAGCTGTCCCCAGGGCCAGCCTTCCCATCCAAGGACATCGCCCTGGTAGGTGCTGTCATCTGTCATATTGCCGCCGGTAGTGTACCAGGTGGTTCTGCCGTCTTCATCAAACATAAACCACGCTGCGAAAAGGCGCTTTCCCTGTATCTCGAGCGCAAGCCCGGTTCCCTGCTCCTCATTACTGTACCACCAGCCGGTAAACCGCTCCTGGATATCAGAAACCGTGCCCTTGTATAGTATTGTGCCATGTGATGCTGAGGAAAAAATGGAGAAGTTGTCTATACCCAGCCTGGTACTATTTACATCGCGTGAGTATGTGCGAATTTCAAGGGTGTAAACATCAGACATTGTCTCCTGAAAAGAGGAACTGCGATTCTCCTGCTCCCATCCCGCTGCCATTGCCTGAGCATCAGTCCAGTTAGGGTCAAAACTCACTTCATAGTGAACCCATCCACCAATAGGCATCTTCTTTATGGACAAGGGATAGTGCCAGCCGTTATAAGTAAAATCATGATACCTGATACGCAGCCAAATCCACTCAAACTGGCCCGAAACCACATTAAGGTCAAAGGCCACCCTGTTTATTTTAGCCGATGTATAGTTACCTGTATACCTATCCTCCTCTGTAATTGCACCCGGACTAACGGTTGGATTTCCTTCAAGGGTGCAGACCGACTGGAGATAGCCGCCAGGATTCCCTCCGGTATTAACTACAGCAACCTCTGTCCAGGCCGTGTTTCCTTGCCAACCGTGAAGCTGCCCATCGTCCCAGGTGTCATTAGTTCCAACTGCGGCCAGCAGGCCTGAATACGTAACGAGAAGAATGGAAAATATGATGAAAAGTTCCAGTTTTTTCATGCCCCCTCCTTCTGAAAAAGACGTTAAACCGAGGCACCACCGCGAGGTGAGATGATATGAAATTGCTTTTTCGGAAACTGGACGGCTGATGGTGATATTTTGTTTTCTCGGTCCCCTTTTCGTCCTAATATAATCTTTTAGACCTACATCTTGTCTTTGTCAATCAGAGGGCTCCAGCTTAACAAGCGCAGGATTTAAAAATAGATTCTATGGATGTATGGGGACGGATCAAATCTTCACGTCTCCCCATGTTGAAACCATCTTTAATGAACTCCCGGTACCTCCTCACAGCTTCCCGCTTCTTTAAACCAAAAGCGGTTAAAGGAGATGGCATAACCGGTAAGAACTTTCCGCATCAGATCCCCAAGGGGTCTATTACTTGTGCGGATAAGTAGATGGACATGGTTTGACATCAGCACCCATGCATAACACCTGCAGCCAGTCAAAGAAAGATTCTTTTCAAGTCGGCCAAGAAAGTCATTCCGATCACAGTCGTCAAGAAAGATATCTTGGCGATTTAACCCCCCCTGTTGATGACATGATGAATCGCACTGGGGATATTGAGTCGTCTGTGTCGAAGCATGCCGCTATGATGGCAATTTGCCAGATCAACGTCAATTAAACTACTAAACTAACTCCGTCCCCCATGTCCTTCAGATATCCATTCCCCTCAGGAGAGGCTTGACATCTTTCGTCTAAAGGTAGCCTATTGTTTGGCACTCTTTTTTCTCAAGTGCATTGCCTTTTGGCTGATTGCCTCTATAGATAAATCTTCATCTAAGCCTTCCCGCCACTTTGTATAATCAAATGGTTCTCTTTGAATTAGAGCAATAAAGCGTTCCGCTTCAACATCTCCAAGATGTTCTGCAAGAACTTGGATCCCTTTTAATTTAATTTCTGTATCAGTGATCATAATGTGATCTCCTTTATAAAACCAATTGGATCATTTATTTTGATATTATCTAAAAGACTCGCTCGTTTAAGAATATGATCATCAGTGGTTAAAAAATATTCACAATTAGAAATTATTGCACAGGAAATATGTAATGAGTCGACTTTATGAAATCCTTTTTTGTTTAATTCTTTTGCAGTTTCAATTAGTAAGGATTCTTCTTCTATATCCTCAACAGCATATTCTTTCCACTTGCTTATTCGTAATTTCCTTTCCTGATAGGGATTTCTGTGATTTTCGTAATCGAGAATATATGACCAAATCAAATGAAATCTTCCTGCTCTAATTTCTTCTTGAATCTTCAACTTGGCCTCTGTTTCAAGCCGGATCCTAATTTGAGATTGATCGTCGAATGGTCGGTTGAAGCAACAATTATCAAGATACAATCTAATTATTTGGCCCATTTATTAATTTTTAGTTTTAGCCGTCGCGTTAGGACGGCGAGTTACCCCACCGCCCCCGCACAGATCCCGGCGTGCGGAATTACCGCACCGGGCTCCTCATTAGTACTCGCTTCCGCAATCAGCAAGGCCGATCCAGAAACACCCGTCTTGTTTGCACCTCTAATGCACAGGGGCGTGGTATCTTGAACCATAAGAGCAGTTCCTTGAATCCTTTCCATGTATAACTACGACGCTGACTGCGTCGATCCAACCATTTGAAAAAGGATTCCCTGTATATGAAAGAAATACTTCCAAAACGGACACTTCGTATTGGCTTCGAGCACGTTAAAACCCTCGCCGACTGCAACTGCCCTTTCGAGGCTGTACTAGCACTTCAGGGTGTGCGGTCACCCTTATGGCCTACAAGGTTCTCTGTGTACGCTTCACCTGTATTGTTCGACAGCCAAGGCTGTCTCCGCCACAGGCGCAACACTCGATATGGGCGGATGGTTAATCCTTACCCAGCCGGGACTTTCACCCAGCAAGAAGCGCCAAGCTGCGCTTGGCGCACGAACGACCGGCATAAGTGGCGCCAAACAGGCGGGGCAAGCAGCCTTAAAACAACCACTGAACCTTTTGCGGGGCTTGGTCTTTCCAAAACCGCCGCGCTGTTTGCCGTCCCTTGCAGCCGATTGTTTTGCGCTTCATTGTTCTTTACCTACTATAAATTCCAATCGTTGCATTGCCGTTTTAATTTCACCATTACTGCCTGGTGGGTGCTTTTCAATATACCTTCTGGTGATCAAATCAATAAAACGGTTTTTTAAATTTTCTGGTATCCGACAAAGATACGGCAACCAAGTAGTCCTTATCCAACCCTTAAATTTTTCAATATCTTCGTGAACTATAGTTTTTGGCTTTAACTCAAGACGTTGAACTTTGAATTTTACTTCTTGCAGCCAAGGTTCATATTCTTTTGGCGAATAGAAACCATAAGGGAAAGAAAAATCTTTAAAATATTCATTCCATGGACTTTCACGTAAAATTTCATTTAGAATCTCAACAACATTTGCAGCATTCCCTTTTCCACCCATTTGAACAATGGCTTTCCCGTCTGGCTTTAAGGCTTTATATATTCCCCTTAATACAGGCCTGTGGTCGATAACCCAATGAAGAGCTGCATTGGAAAAAACAATATCAAATTCTTGATGGAAAGATAATTCAGATGCATCCGCCTGCCTGAAAAATAAATTGGGATATTGCGATACTGGAAACTCTTGAATGGCAAGAGCAATCATGTTTTCTGAATTGTCAATTCCAACTACACGACCTTTATTGAGATGTTTCGCGATTTCAGCGGTTACTTTTCCATCTCCACAGCCAATATCAAGTAAATGTTCATTTCCTTTTAATCTGAGTTTATCAATTAATTCTCTTGCCCATTCTTGTTGAGGGGCAGAATGCCTCGCGTAGTCCGATGCATTCCATTCATATTCAGCTATATTAGATTGCTCATTCATGTTTTTCTATTGCAACGGCCTTATAATTCAGGCGCACAACGTTTACCTTGAGCGGCACGCTTTAGTGTGGCGGCTCGAAGGTTTTGTTATGCGTACTATTCTCCAGTATTCGTTGGGTTTGTTACTCTTCCCATGAACAGAATGCTTCCTGACCTATTCTCCTGAATCAGGAAAATAAACGGGTGATCCGCACGGAACACCGGGGGAGGAGCTGGCACTGATTTCAAAGTCATCGCTACAGCTGTTGCGGCGGCTGCCTCGGTGCCTTCCTCATTCACATCAACAAAGGCCTGATGAATCACAGCCCCGATATACAATCCGTGAGGTCTGCCGTCCATCCCCGCAAAATTAGCCTTTGAATCGTTAAACGCATCAACCATACCCATTGACACAAGAGTCTGGTCCAACCTGAATTTGGACGTCATCTTGAACTTCGGTAAGAAAACGCGCATTTGTCTCTTGCTCAATTGACGTTTCCACTGTTCAAGGTTCTTCGCAGATAAGCTGGCTTCCATCTGTTTGATACCATCAACTTCTTTCGGCAATAGCACTATCATTGACATCTCATTTCCAACATAGGGCAACTCCAGTATCTCAAAAGACCCCAGGTCAGCATATCTGAATTTCTCCATTTGAGTCATCATTGGTGCTTGAACGGACCTCTTAGAAGATATGTGAAAAGGAGCATCCTTCGTCTTGTCAACTTTAAATTGGCTTTGCCAGTTCCCCTTGAAGTAAATAGCACTTACCAGTACCAGCCGAGTTAGGGCATCAAGTATACCGGGCTGAATGAGATTCTTTATCTTGTCCTGCGTCTTGTTCTCCACCCACTTATTGATCATTTTCCGCGCAGCTTCACGTGCGTGCTTGTAGTCAACAGGGGTGATTGAAACACCGTAATGCTTCTTGACGAGGGACAGGTATTCATCCAGAAACTTGTAGCCTTGTTGTGGCCACAGGGAATTCGCCACGCTCAACTTGATGTTGCCAGATTTCTGTACCTTGATGAGCCGTGATTCCATCTGGGCAAATGCGGAATGGAGATTTTCTTGATCCAGTGAAAATCTGAGTGTTTTCGCCATCTCCTTTTCCGTGTTGCCGCGAGCTCCACCATATGTCATCGCAAGGGCAGTCAAAATACTGTAGGGCGAGAAGAATATGTTGCCGTCTGATGCGCGGAGCTTCTGATAAAGATCCATTGCGAAGGCAGAATTGCCTTGAACAAGGAGTTGCTCGTTGGTCTGCTTGTCAGTAGCAAAGCCTGGGGAGCAAAACAGGACTGGCAGGACAACAGACAGAGCAATCACTTTGGGGCTATTTTTCATAGTATTATCCTTTCTGCCGCATAGTAGAGTAGAGAA
>JALVJO010000158.1 GCA_027028245.1 Deltaproteobacteria bacterium | reverse complement strand
CCCTTGCCGCTGAGAGCCGTAAGTATCGCTGTCCGGCTGTATGTCCGGAGCCTTATCCCAAATTATGCACTTCAAATGCCGAACAATCAGTAGATTATCGTTAATATAATACCAAAAAATATTCAGCTAAATGGTGACAGGTTCCAACAGAGAAGACATTCGGCATCTGGAGCCACAAGGGGCTTGCAATTTCACCGAATTTGTCCCGCAATGCCGCGGGATCGGGCACTTGAGGTACCAGGGTACGTCTCCTCGCACCTTTGGCAAACTTACGAACTGGATAATCCGTGTTGAAGGTCAGTGCTTCGCTGCACGCTCAGTAGTAATTTACGGTTGGTTGCCCCGCATATTTGCCATCCCCCTGCAGTCGTAATGTGTACGAGGTTTCAAACTAGTAATCTGATAACCTGGAGGGAGGTTATCATACCAGTTGCCCCTTTGGATATGCTGCCTGGGGGCGGGTTCGTACGGCAATGAACGGGCACTGATGCTCTACTCTGCTATGCCCTGTAACAACTTGACGCTCCCCATAGCTCTATTGATGTTTATTATGGAAGTCGTTATAATATGATCCATGATAGCATCATTCAAAAATGCAGGTACCGAGGATATTTTTGACGGTACGGCATCGAAAGTTGCCAGAAGGTGCTGTCCTAAGGCACTTTGGCCGGTTGCCAGGCGGAAGATGGATCAGATAAACAGGATTCTGGAATTAAAAGAACTCAATCTTCCTCCAGGAAACCGGCTTGAGCCTTTAAAAGGTGACCGAGAAAATCAATTCAGCATCAGAATTAACCAGCAATACAGAATTTGCTTTATTTGGAAGGAAGGCCATGCCTATGAAGTCGAAATCGTTGACTACCACAAATAATCCTATGGGCAGGAGGCTCCCTAAAAACCGTCCCCCGACTCATCCTGGCGAAATGCTTTTAGAGGAATTTATAAAGCCTCTTAAACTTACACAAACAGAACTTGCCCGAAGGCTTGGTATTTCATATCCACGTCTTAACGAAATCATAAAAGGACGGCGTCGTGTTACGCCCGATACTGCATTGAGATTATCTCATGTACTAGGTATGTCCCCGGATTTTTGGTTAGGCTTGCAGCAGGATTGGGATCTATGGAATGCCATGAATAGCCCTGAGTCAAAACAAATTCTTAAATTGAAGCCGATTCGCCGGGATAGAAAAAAAGTGGCACAACCATAGTCTGCAGGGGACGGCAAACAGCGAGGCGGATTTTAAAGGCCCTGCCCAGCAAGAAGTGTCAACGGTCTTTAAAAATTGAGCCATTTTCACCCATATTTTGATCACCTTCCAATGCTTCTTCAGCAGTTTTTCCATTAACCGATAGCTATTTCCTCGGATGTCTAAAACCACGTACAGGTGGTACAAACAGGGGCTGAGAAGTTCGATCAGCTGGGTGGCCAATGTCAACATACCTTTTCGTTTGCATACAAGGTACAAGGTTGTTGCACAACCTGTCGGGAGAAGACACAAAAGGCCCGGACGGATCGGGCCTTTTGTGGGAAAGACTGTGGACTGGATCCGGGTTGGATGTCTGTCAGCGTTTCATGCGGCCACAGTTGTCTGTCAGAGTCTTGAGGAAGGCGACGATGTCATCCACTTCCTGACCATTGAGCCCCATATTGCCTACCTCTGCATCCAGATTGTCACTTACCTCGGGTGTGGGCCAATTGCCTATATCCCTGGAGTTGTGGAAGCTAACCACGTCACGCAGATCGGAAAAGTATCCATTATGACCGTATGGTGGGGTAATGGCTACATTACGCAGGGAGGGAACTTTGAATTTTCCGTATTGATCAGCATAGTTCGGATCGCCGATGATCGGAGAATCGCTGTTATAATCCTTTTCCAGGAAGCCACCCAAGCCCAGGTCGGTCCCCTTGTCCGAAAGCAGCGGATTGGCAGGCAGCCCAATGTTATGATAGGAGTAATCGGTAAACAGGGGAGGGGTGCCATCAGGACCCGGGTCAGCAGAGTGACACTTAGAGCATTTGGCCTTGAACAGCCTGAAACCGTTCTGTTCCTGTCCATTGAGATCACCGGCGTCAAAACGGGAGCTGAATTTCTGCACCATGGATGAACGCTCATAGGCAGCCAAGGCCAGGCCGAAGTAGTCATAGGCCCGGTCCACGTCATCCAGGGCGTCGGAACCGAATACCTTGTAGAAGAGGCCCACATAGCGGGCATTGCGGATGACGTCAATGACGGCTTCCTTACTAGGCATGTTCATCTCTACAGGATTGAGGGGCGGTCCCTGGGCCTGCTCTGCCAGGGGATCGTTCAGGGTCCAGCCAGTGGCACGGCCATCCCAGAACATGCCGCCAATGTACGACCCCTTTGCCTCATCCCAGTACAGGTTCGGGCTGTAACCACAATATGCCGCTGTCGGCGAGTTCCGGTCGCCGGTACTTATCCCGTCATCGCCCAGGGAAACCACGGAGTTCTCCGGATCCAAAACGTTCGCCGGATCAACAAAGGCCATTCGTTTGTCATGGCATGTATTGCATGACTGGGTCGCATTTCTTGAAAAATTTTTGTCCATGAACATCATTTTTCCGAGTCTCTCCATGTCACTGGCCTTGGCACCATAGGCCAAACCAGCTGTACACAGCACCATCAGTACCAGACCAATTTTTATCGTTGACTTCATAGGTTTTCTCCTGCCTCCTGAAATGATACTGATTTACTAAGGTTGATAATGGCGACGACCTTTCTGCTGCGTGTTGCACCCATGCCTTCCTGCAGCAGTTACAAGGAACACTTAACTTTGTGAAAATATTATTTAAGAATAATTCTTTTTACTCTTCTTGTCAATAGGATGTTACAGG
>JALVJO010000157.1 GCA_027028245.1 Deltaproteobacteria bacterium | reverse complement strand
CATGAAGGTCTCCTTTTCTGTAACACCGAGAACAAGTGGGCTTTGTTTCCTGGCTGCTATGAGCATGTCCGGTCTCTTGGCCCAGAGCACACCCAGGGCATAGGCGCCGGTGACGTCTTTGAGGGCACGGCGCACCGCTGTTTCAAGATCGTCTTCCAGGTATTTTTCTATCAGGTGTGCCAGCACCTCGGTGTCTGTCTCGGATTTGAATTCATGCCCTTCATTTTTTAGCTCTTCCCTCAGGGAATAGTAGTTTTCGATGATTCCGTTGTGTACCACCACAAGTTCACCGGTGCAGTCCGAATGCGGATGGGCATTTTCCTCCGTAGGTTCACCGTGTGTGGCCCACCTGGTATGACCGAGGCCCACCATGCTTTTAGTGCCCCTGTACTCTTCCAAGGCATCCTCCAGCATGGAAAGTTTGCCCTTTGCCCGTACCCGCATGAGCATGCCGTCCTGGGGCCAGGTCACTCCGGCCGAATCATATCCCCTGTATTCAAGCCTCTTGAGCCCGTCCAGAAGGACGGGCAGTATTCTTCTATAGCCTACATATCCTACAATCCCGCACATAGCCTCTCCTTGACCGCTACCTGGAGCCTTCCCTGAAAAGTATGGTCTTTACGGTTTTTAAAACAATATAAAAATCCAGAAGTACTGACATATGTTTTATGTAATATAGATCGTATTCTAGTTTTCTTTTAGCATCTTCTATTGATGCTCCATAGGGATAATTTATCTGTGCCCACCCAGTGATTCCCGGATGGACGCAATGCCTTTGGTCATAATATCGAATCTTTTGGGCAAGATCCTTTACAAATTCAGGTCTTTCCGGCCTGGGCCCCACGAAACTCATGTCGCCCCTGAGGACGTTCCACATCTGTGGGACCTCATCTATCCTGAGCTTTCTTATGATCTTTCCCACCCTGGTAACCCGGCTGTCATCTTTCGTAGCCCATTTGGCCCCGTCTTTTTCTGCATCGGTTCTCATGGACCGGAATTTAATGACTTGAAATTCTGTTCCGTCCTTGCCCACCCTGGTCTGTTTGAAAAAAACAGGTCCCTTGGATTCGAGTTTGATTGCAGCGGCGGTAAGGATTGTCACAGGCAGTGAAAGGATAAGGCCAACAAGGCTGAAGAGAATGCCTGTAATGCGTTTTCCCAGGAGCATGGAGGGTGTTTTTTGAAATCCTTTCTTGAAGATAAGCCAGCTTGGATTAATGCTGTCAATGGCAAGCTTGCCGGTAATTTCTTCAATGAATGTTTCTCCGTCAATTATGTGGAGACCCTGCATCTTGCACTTCAAAAGTTCCTCTATGGGGAGTAGCCCGCGTTTTTCATCCATGGCAACGATTATTTCTTCTGTTTCAAGCTTTCTGGTCTTTTCCAGTATATCATTGAAGCCGAAAAAGATCTTATGACCTGAATCCGAAGTGTCCGGCCGGCTTGTGTTTGGCGGGTATATTATGCCGGAAATCTTGTAGCCGCAGTCACTGTTTTTTTCCAGTTCATGCAGCAGTCTGTCGACAGCATTTCCCTGTCCCACAATTACAGCAGGTTTGGAACCTATGTTTTTTCTTAAAAGCCAGATGTAAAAATAGCGCCATATACTGCTGAACAAGATGAAGGTGAAAAGTTCCGTGAGGAATATTCCTCGCCCCGGCATGAGAACAGGAAACAAGAAATAGATGAAGCCCAGGAAAATAGAGGCGCTTCCAAGGGCCTGGAAGAGCCTGGTGCTCATCTCAAAATAGCTGTATCCTCTCCTGAAGGTATATAGATCGAAATAGTATAAGCACAGGAGGCATGTGATTACGATGAATATCAGTCTCAGCCAGGTAAGCGGGCTGTCCCAAAGGGTGGCAGGTTCCCGCCAAAATGTGATCAGGATAAGTGTCCCAAACAGAAAAAGGCCCTCTCCAAAAAAAAGAATCAGTTTCCTGAGTGGATATTTTTTCCCGAAGATTCTCAGCATGTGACGAAATCTTGTTCTTTCTGACTAAGATGCAGCCTCTATCTGTTTGTCTCGATTTCAATAGGCAGAATCATAGTATTTTTTCTTGTAATAGGTATATTTTCTCGGGGTTACCTCAAAACCGTTGAATACCATCCCGAGAATTCTTTCCCTGTCAAGCTTGGACAAGGCCTCTTCCACGGCATTTTTATCCGAGACGCCGTAGCGGACCACCATTACTATGGCATCAACCTGCTGGGCCAGTATCAGGGTCTCTGCTGCAAGATTGACCGGAGGCGAATCTATTATTATAAACCGGTCCTCGTATCGCTGCCGGGCTTCATTTAGCAGGCTTTTCATCTTGTCAGAAGTCATGATTTCGGCAGGGTTTCTTACC
Organism: Deltaproteobacteria bacterium; assembly: GCA_027028245.1. Taxonomy (GTDB): domain Bacteria; phylum Desulfobacterota; class Dissulfuribacteria; order Dissulfuribacterales; family QOAL01; genus QOAL01. Next base: position 5,953 of record JALVJO010000157.1, on the reverse strand, counting down.
ATGGAGCCGGCCTGGAGGATGGTCATCTTGTCCATGGCACATTTAACGAGATATTCAGAAAGGGGCCTTTGGGATTCCAGGTAATCTGTAAGGCCCTTTACCTTGCTGAGGCCCAGCATGTTGTGGACGTTTGGCCTCCTGACATCTGCATCAATCAGCAGTACATAAGGATCCAGGCTCTGGGCAATGCTTACGGCCAGATTGCAGGAGACCATTGTCTTTCCCTCCTGTTCAAGGGCAGAAGTTATCAGTATTGATTTTATCTTTCTTCCATCTGCCGGGTGCATGATGTTGCCCCGAAGCACCTTGAAATGTTCTGCAGCCAGGGATTCCGGTTTGTGATATACGATTACCCTGAAGTCAACAGGTCCCTGCTTGAGCTTGTGGGTGCCGGGAAGCTTGCGAGGCCGGCTCAAAACTTGATCCGGCTGCGCGGTTCTGGATTCCGGTTTCGCCTGCTCAGGATTTTTGACCCTCTCTTCTTTTCTATTACTGAAAACAGCACCTTTGAGGTTTTCAGCCTGAGCTTTCTTCAGGACTTCTTGGATTTTGCCCATTATTTTTCCGAAAATAGCATGTTTGTAAGTGTTGAAATCAGGCCCTGTCGTTCATCTGCAGATAACCCGAAAAACCAGAAGATAATTAATATGGCAATAAAAACCAGTGTCAGGATTCCGACCTTGGCAAGATACTGCCGCCCTGTCCGGTTGATCTCTTCTCTTGAACGGGCAGCTGTTTTTTTATCCTTGTGACTCGCGTCAACGAGATCGAGTTCACTGGCGCATTCTTTTATAATTTTATCGTCTATTGTCCGGGCTTCCTTGATGAAACCAGTCAGCATGGAATGGTCTGCCAAAAGGTTTATGACCCTGGGAATCCCGCCCGAATATCTATAGATGGCATCTAGTGCCTTTTGGGAAAATATGCCGGTATCCTTGGCCCCGGCCCTTGAAAGACGGACTTTGACGTAATTGCCTGTTTCTTCTCTGTCCAGGGGATCCAGCCGGTGACGGAGGGTAATTCTTTGTTTCAGGGCCCTGAATCTGGGATGATCCAGGATCTTTTCAAATTCCGGCTGACCTGCAAGAATGATATTGACAAGCTTGGAATGGGGCGTTTCAAGATTTGAAAGAAGCCTGATCTCTTCCAGCAATTCTTCAGGCAGGCAATGTGCCTCGTCAATTATCAGGACTACATTTTCCCCCTTTTGATCGGCCTTTTCCAGATATTCTGTAAAATTGATCAGGAACTTGGCCTTATTGTCTCCGTTTCCTATCTTGAATCCCCGGGATAGGAGATAAAAAAATTCATCCCGGTTAAGTTTGGGGTTGGAAATGAAAACCGTTTTTACGTCCTGTGGGATTTCTGAAAGAAGGGCATTGATCAAGGTGGTTTTGCCAGTGCCTACTTCTCCTGTAATGACGATGAAACCTTTTTTTTGAATGAGCCCGAATTGAAGATGAGCCAGGCCTTCCCTGTGAACTTCACTGAGATATAAAAAATCGGGGTCTGGAGAAAGCGAAAATGGTTCTGCATTCAGGTTATAGAATTTTTGATACATTAAGATCCTTTAAACTAAAGAATCCCAGTAAAGGCCCCGGGACCTTTCTTAAGTAAGACGATGAAAAGAATTGCAGCGGTTACATAACCGGAGGCTGCAATAGCCGCATATGTCAATTCTTTAACACGCTTGTTGCGAAGTTCCTCGTCTGTCAATAATGCAGGAATACAAGCAAGGACCGGCAGATTGAAGGCCTTCTTTACGTCATCAGGGTCATAAAAATTGTTGCTCAAGAAATCGAGTGCGAATGCCAAGCCGAAACCGGATCCAAAAGCCAAGATCAAAATTATGGGAATAAGTTTCTTCAAATCAGGTTTTATGGGTTTTTCAGGCACGCGTGCAGTGTCTATTATTCGGAACTGTTCGCCCTGCTGTCTTCTTTCCAGGGCCGCTGCCTGTTCAGCCTCAAGTTTTTTCTGCAGTAAAGTGTCATATGTTTGTTTGAGATTGTCATAATCCCTGGTCAGGTCAACGAGTTCCTGCTCTCTTCTGGGAGTATTTTCAATTCGTTGTTGGTAAAGTGCAATCTTTTTTTGAACTTCTTGTGCTTCCCTTTGAAGTTGCTGGATTTCAAGATCTGTACTTCTCAACTGAAGATTCAATGCATCGAGTGCTGGATTACCCGTAAGGGGAATTGAGGAAGTTCTGGTTTTCGATGGCAACTGGCTCTTTTGAGCTGCCAGTGCGGTTTCCTGCTCTTTTATTGCTCGTTCTAGGGCGATTATATCCGGATGGTTTTCTGTATAGCGAGAGCGCAGCAATTTTAACCGTTGTTTCAATTCCGGAAGGCTTGCCTGCTGATTATGATTAGGAGCCCGATTTTCTCCGTTGCCTGAAGCCATGGCTGCCATATTCAGGGAGGAACGCTGGTCCGACAGCTGCTGTCTAAGCAGGATCCTTCTGTCCTCGGCCCTCCTGATACTTTCCTGGATGTTTTGTAATTGCTGTTGCAGTGCAGTCAGGGTCGCAAGGTTGCTTTGGCGTTGTTCCGGCAATTCGCCCATGTGCGCCATTTTATATTCTTTAAGTGCCTCTTCCCTTTTTTTCAGCTCAATGTAAATCTTGTTAAGTTCATTCGACAAAAATTTTGCCGTGTTTTCAGACTGACTAGCCCTTAATTTGAGGTTCTGTTCCACAAACATATTTGCGATGGCATTGGTTACCTCAGTTATAAGCTTTGGATCCCTGCCCTCATAGCTGAGCCGGAAAGCATTTCTTCTTGCTGCTTTGGGATTCTCAATGGTGATTTCCTGTTTCATTCGCTCAACTACGGTTTCCATTGGATATTTCTTTCTCATTTCCGGGTAAAGATTGTATTTCTTTATGAATTTTTCCAATGTTGTTCTGCTGGTGATCTCCTGCAGGATTCCACGAATCCTCTCATCATTTTGTCCAGTTATAGTGGAGCGTACATAGGTTTCCGGTACCTTTTGCGGAACTACTACAATGAGTGCACTGGTCTTATAAACAAGAGGTGTAAAGAGGCAATACGAGAAACCTATGATCAAAATAGGAATTGCCGTAAAGATAATAAGCCATTTTCTTCTAAGAACCAGTTGAATATATTGATAGATATCAAGCTGTGTTTGTTTTGAGGGTTCAGTATTCATAGCTGCTTTTTTTAACGCTCTGATGATATTATGTTAAAGCCAGTCATATGTAGCCGATAACCTGAGCATAAATCTATGGTCATTGTAACCTGCTAAATGTTCATCCGAAACCTGGGTAGCCGATTCATCATTATATTGATATTCTGCAGTACCTGTAAGCCACGAGAGGAATAAATATTCAATGCCAACTGTAGTATTATAGGTTTCCCTTCGATTTTCTCCAGCTATTATTGCTAATCCTGTATCGGGGGATTTTTCATAATCATAAGAAATGTTGGCATAGTAATGCAGCCTGTCTGTAAGGTCATGCGTAAAATCAAGACTCATACTTCTATAGGGGGTATAGCCTCGGTTGTTGTAATCTCCGTATTCCATGCGAATACCCGCCTCCCCGCTGAGTCTCAAGTTCCAATGCTGCTGCGTGTAAATAACATCCATGCCTCCAGAGTATCCAGTGTTATCCGAAGACGAGATGTAATCTGGCTGGTCTCCTGACGGCCTGTAATAAAATCCGCTGTATATGTCTATTTCTAGCATTGGGCTGAATATCCTCATGAACCCCACAGTTGCTTGGTATACTTTATAGTCAAAAAGCAGGGGATCATAAGTATCTACATAATCCAGGATAAAGTCAGCCCTCAAAGTAGTGTGGGGAGACCATCTATGCTGATATCCTAAATCCAGGTGATCTCTTTTTTCTGAATAGGAAACTTCATAATCAGTTCGTTCCCATGTGTAATTGAGGAGAACACCATTTTTTTGATTAAACCAGTAGGAAGCCTCCAAGCCGGGACCATAGGTTACTGAATCATCCGAGCCATATCCCCTCCCCAATCCATGCTGATTTCCATTATCATGGCTGTTTAAATAAATCAATCTGCTGTCAGAGTAAAATAAGCGAAGCAGGTTTTCTGGGCCGTAATGGTATTCTATACCTGTTTCACCCGTATTAGTTAGATTCCTTCTCCTGCCGTAGTTGACAGATGTATAATCATAGGTGTCAGATTCTGGTTCTTCGCTCAAGGCAACCGAATCCCTAGCATACCATAAAAGTCTATCAGAAAAATGCCGTTCGTAATCAAGTGCGGCATTATGACCCAGGTAACTTTGATCAGAATTTTTGTAAAACTGCGAGTAGGTCATGTTATAATCCAGACTGAACAGCCTAAGATTGGTTTCATTCCTGATTCCGATAGTAGGGCTGATATTTGTCCGGAAATCAGATCTGCTGTCGTGTCTATGTTCTCCTTCCGGCTCCAGAAAGATATTTGAATCGTAAATCTGTTCCAGTGTCGCCCTGGTATATGGAACCCAGTCTGCGTGCCCTGGTCTGCCTGAACACAAAAGGTATATGCCCCCTATGAAAAGTAGGGCCAGAATTCTGCAAAGAGTATTAAGAGCCTGGCAGTTAAGGTACGACAATTGTGTCACCTGGCTTCAAGGTTATATTCTGCTCAAGGTGTTTGCCCTTTGAGACATCATCATAGTCGAATTCTATCTTGACCTGCTTTCCGTTTTCCTTTCTCAGAATGACTATGTCGTCCCCTTCGGCCCATTCCGCAAGGCCGCCGGCTTCTGCAATTGCCTGGAGGACGGTGGTTTCGGTGGTGAGAGGATACTTGCCAGGGGTGTTGACCTTGCCAAGGACATAAATATTTTTGCTGTTGACCTCCTGCACCCCCACGGTCACCAGGGGGGAGGAGATAAATTTTGAAAGTCGTTTTTCCAGGGAGGATTTCAGCTCCAGGGGCGTGAGTCCTTCAGCCCTTATATCATTCAGCAGTGGAAATGTTATTTTGCCGTCAGGCCTGACCGTGAACTGTCCAGAAAGGCTGGGTTCCCGCCAGACCTGGATGGCCAGTACGTCTCCTGCACCTATCTTATAGGTTGAGTCAGCTTCCTTGGCATGAAGGGGCTGTTTTGGGATCGTTTTAACCTTGGCAGGCGCCTGGGCTGCAAGAGCCGGGAAAGACAACAATAAACTAAGGAATAAAAAGACAGGTATCAGAATCTTTTTTTGTGTCATTGGCTGCCTCTATGCTTTTTTAAGGCTGTTTGTCAATGTTTCCTACGTAATCGTCCCATTCAAAAAGCAGGGAAGACCTTTTCCTGGAATTGCAATCCTTGCAGGCCGGAACCAGGTTGCCTCTAGTGCTTTTACCGCCTCTTGCCAGGGGAACAAGATGGTCCATTGTCAGCTTGCCGGGGCCAACGAATGTCCCGCAGTAGTAGCATTTGCCAGGAGCACACTTCCTCCGCCACCATCTCGTTTTCCGGAGTTTGCGGGCTTTGTTTCGTTCCTGCCTAATTTCTTCTTCGGAAGGTTGGAAAAAATTTATAACTTAATTTTACCGTTTTTCAGATTAACCTATGGTAACTGATCCAAGGTTACAATGACCGTTATATGATATTCCCATTCTTTAAGCGCTCTCAGGGTGCCGTAGATGTGAGGCGGCGGGCGCACAGTCGTACTCCCTGTACTTCAAGCGCCTGATCCCGCGAGATGCGGTGCCCTGTGAGTGCTTACGTTATCTTGAGTCTGAATACCCTCTTTCGAACAAAATCACCCAAAATGTTAAAATTACCGATTACTAATTTAGATTATTACCTTTTTTAAAGTTCATTGCAATAACAACCTATGCTGAAGACAAGCCTCGAGCCTAGAAAAATTCGGGCAAAGACACTCCTTTCAAGGGCGGCAGATGTCTGGATCCCTGCATGCCCCAGCAAAGTGCGTGCGGTTATTGCCCTTTGCGGAGATCGATACGTCAGCGCTGATAAG
>JALVJO010000156.1 GCA_027028245.1 Deltaproteobacteria bacterium | reverse complement strand
TCACCGATTTCAAGGATGGAGATATCAAAGGTACCGCCTCCAAGGTCGAAGACAGCAATCTTTTCTTCAGACTTTTTATCCAGGCCGTAGGCCAGTGCCGCTGCCGTGGGCTCGTTGATGATCCTGAGGACATCAAGGCCTGCTATTCTTCCGGCGTCCTTTGTAGCCTGGCGCTGGCTGTCATTGAAGTAGGCAGGTACTGTGATGACTGCCTCTTTTACCTCTTCGCCCAGGTATTCTTCGGCAGTCTGCTTCATCTTGCCAAGAATCATGGCAGATATTTCTGCAGGGCTGTACTGCTTGCCTGAAACCTCTACATAGGCATCGCCGCCCGGCCCTTCAACAATCTTGTAGGGCATGATTTCCCTGCTTTTCTGGACTTCGGGGTCGGTGAATTTGCGGCCTATCAGGCGTTTTATTGCAAAGAGCGTATTTTCAGGGTTGGTAACAGCCTGCCTCTTTGCTAGCATGCCTACCAGCCTTTCGCCCTTTTCAGTAAATGCCACCACAGAGGGGGTGGTTCTGCCGCCCTCTGCATTGGTGAGAACCTTGGGCTCCCCGCCCTCCATGATGGCTACGCATGAATTCGTAGTGCCAAGGTCTATTCCGATAACCTTTCCCATTTTTATGTTTTCCTCCTTAGATAACTGATATTGTCGCTTCCGCTACATGACTTTGTCAAAAAGCTAAGCATTTCATTGGCTTTGTCCACTATCTTTTTTGTTTTTTTTCGACACCACAACAAGGGCTGGCCTGAGAACCCGTTCATGGAGGGTGTATCCCTTGAGGAGCTCTTTAAGTACCGTGTTGTCTTCCACATCCTGACTTTCTTCTACGCTCAGTGCCTCATGATAGTTGGGATCGAACCTGTGGCCTTCGGCAGCAAATGCCTTGAGGCCGAATTTTTCCAGGGTCTTGAAATATCCCGAAAGGGTCAGGTCGATTCCCTCTACGAGTTTTTCAAGATCCCTTGTCTCTCTGGCCGAATCCAGGGCCCTTTCCAGGTTGTCCAGGAAGGGAAGAAGCTCCTTTGCGAATTCTTCCAGGGCGTATTTCATGTGTTCAAGCTTTTCCCGTTCGACCCTCTTCTTGAAGTTTTCCAGTTCTGCTGCAAGTCTCAGGACCTTGTCCTGGCACTTCTGGAGTTCTTCTTCCTTTTCCTGCAGTTTCTGTTCAAGTTCAGCATGGCCTGACGGCTGCTGAGCATTTTCATCCATCTTTTCCATTCCTTCTTTTTCCTTTATTTCATCCATCTTTTCCATGGATTCTTTTTCGTCACTGTTCAGCTGTTTTTCTTCCCTGACCATGACGTCAAATCTCCTTGCATCTCGAACTGAGTATTGCTGCAATATATTCCACCAGGGAAACTACCCTGGGATAATTCATCCTCATGGGCCCGAGAACTCCGAGGCTGCCCACTGGGTGCTCATTGCCTTCATAGGGCGCCACTACCATGCCGCACCCGTTGATGCCGGCCGCGACTTCTGTACCGATGAGTATCTGCAGTTCGTCTCCCGCCAGGCACTTGTCCAGAAGCCTCAGGAGAAGATGCTTTTCCTCCAGGGCCTCCAAGAGCCCGCGCAGCTTGGGAATATGTGAAAATTCAGGTTCATCCAGCAGGTTCAGCTTTCCGTCTATGTACAGCGTGCCGCTGAGCCGCCTCTGGTTTTTCTCGGGAACCAACTGGGTAAGTATGTTTTCAAATACCCTTTTATCCTCTTCCATGGACTGGAGAATTTTATCCCTTATTTCAGCCAGGGATGCTTCCTGGAGAAGCTCATTCATCCTGCGGTTGAATCGCTCCAGGGTCCTCTGGTCGATGTCGCGACCAGTGCGTATAAGCTGATTTCTGACTGTCCCGCTGGCAGAAACCATTACCACCAGAATCACATGGGGTCTGATCCTGGCAAATTCTATGAAATCCAGCTGTTCTTCAAGTTCTGAAGGAGCACTCACCACTGCCGCATATCCCGTCAGGGAGGCAAGGAGCTGGGCAGTCCTTCGGAGTACTTCATTGAAACCATCAACCTCCTGGAGCATCTCCTTTTCGATTGCCAACTGTTCGCCCCAGGAAAGAGGCTCTTTATCCATTATATTCTGAACAAAAAACCTCAAACCGTCCTGGGTCGGCAGCCTGCCGGCAGATGTATGGGGCTGGTAAAGCAGGCCCGCATCTTCAAGATCTGCCATGCAGTTTCTGATGGTGGCAGAACTCAGTCCCAGGCCGCTCCGTTTTGCAATGATCCTCGAGCCCACAGGTTCCGCAGTTTCAATGTAGGAGTTTACAACCTCCTTTAAGATCTCTTTTTTTCTTTCAGAAATCTTGATATCTGCCTCCATTTTCAAGATTATTGGATTCCTGAGTCCCTGATTGCAGGGCAAAGTTGAAGTAATTTAGCACCATTTGGTGAAGAGTGCTAAAAAAATAATTATGGTACTGGGCCGTGTCAATCGCGGCAGGAAGGATGAGAAAAGACTGCCAACGCCTTTGGGGAGGTGTTCTAAAGGGCAGCAGGCTGTTGATTTGCACACTATTGAATCATTATTCATTCTGGTGTAAGAAGATTCAATCCATCGGGGAGAAATTGGGAAATAGGGAGGGAAAAAATGAGATTTTATCTGAATGTTTCTTCTTTTGTCGCTTTATTTGCCTTGTTCTTGATATGGCCCTGCCAGGAATCCCTGGCTGGAGGCGGCCAGGCCTATCCAAACGGTGCAGAGGCATTTATGGTGGGCGCAATGCCTCCGCCTGGCATCACCCTGATCAATTATGCCTATTACGGCCATGCCTCCAAGCTCAAGGATGATGACGGTGATGATACCCATGTTCTGGACAGTGCCGACGTGGGCGGCGACATCGTCAGGCTCATCTGGATATCCAATTACAAGATCCTGGGCGGAAATTACGGCCAGCATATGTTTTTTGGTGCCATCAACAAGGACATGGATTTCAACTCACCCGTGGGTTCCAAGCTTAAGACCCACTACCACGATTTTGATGCCCTTTATGTGATCTACTCGCCGCTTCTCATGGGCTGGCATCTCCAGGAAGGCAAGCTGCATGTGGCGGCCTCGGCATGCGATATCTACTTTCCACTTTACAACGAAGACAAGGGCAACATGGCCTCGGTGGGACGGAATTTCTGGACATTTGAACCTGTGCTTGCCGTTACCTGGCTTCCCATCCCACCCCTGGAGCTTTCAGCAAAGTTCATGTACGATTTCAACACCCACCAGGATGATTATGAGCCCGGGCCCCCATACCAGATTGACCGCGATCCCGGGCAGGAATTTCACGTTGATTTCAATGCCTCCTGGGGAATTGCACCAGGGCTCAGGATAGGTATCAACGGTTATTTTTACCAGCAGACCACATCCGATGATTTTGACGATATAGACGACGCCCCGCCGCCGCTCAGGCCGTTTCTCCGGGATATCGAGGACGACAAGGGAAGAGCCGTTGCCCTGGGGCCTGGTATCCTGTATAAACATCAAAACTTCATGACAACCCTGAGGTACCAGCATGAATTTGCAGTCAAAAACAGGCCGGAACTTCAGAACGTCTGGTTTAAATTAATCTATATCTTTTAGGAGAATTTCAATGAATGACAGTTACAAGATAATCCTTGATGAAAAGGAACTGCCGAAGGCGTGGTACAATGTGCTTCCGGACCTGCCCGAACCCCTTGCACCCCCTCTCAATCCGGCCACCGGACAGCCTGTAACACCTGATGACCTGAAACCTATCTTTCCTGAATCCCTGATTATGCAGGAGGTCAGCCAGGATAGCTGGATAGAGATACCAGAAGAGATCAGGGAAATCTACAAGATCTGGCGGCCTTCGCCCCTTGTCAGGGCCAGACGCCTGGAAAAGGCCCTTGGTACTCCGGCCAGACTGTACTACAAAAATGAAGGAGTAAGCCCTCCGGGCAGCCACAAGCCCAATACTGCAGTTGCCCAGGCCTACTTCAACAAGAAGGCAGGCATCAACAAGCTGACCACTGAAACCGGGGCCGGGCAGTGGGGCAGCGCCCTGTCCTTTGCCTGCAAGCTCTTTGACATGCACTGCACCGTCTACATGGTTAAGATCAGCTACGAGCAGAAACCATACCGCAGGGTACTCATGCACATCTGGGACGGTGAAGTATATCCATCTCCCACCACAAGGACCAATGCGGGAAGGGCAATCCTTGAGAAAAATCCCGATTCCATGGGGAGCCTTGGAATAGCGATTTCCGAGGCAGTGGAAGACGCAGCCACCAACGAGGATACAAATTACGCACTGGGAAGCGTGCTTAACCATGTGCTTCTGCACCAGACCGTAATCGGTTTGGAAACAAAGAAGCAGTTGGAACTGGTTGAAGACAGTGCGGATATCATCGTCGGCTGTGTCGGTGGAGGCTCAAATTTCGGTGGAATGATACTTCCCTTTGTAAAGGATAAGACCAGCGGGAAGGATATCGAGATAATAGCCATCGAACCCAAGTCATGCCCGACGCTTACCAAGGGTCTCTACGAGTACGATTTCGGCGATACCGCGGGCATGACGCCCCTGATGCTCATGTATACCCTGGGCCACACCTTTGAGCCCCCGGGAATCCATGCAGGAGGCTTGAGATACCACGGTGATGCTCCCGTGCTTTGCAACCTGGTTAAAAACGGCGTTGTATCTCCCAGGGCCTATACCCAGAATCCCGTTTTCGAGGCGGCAGTGCTCTTTGCCAGGACCGAGGGAGTGATTCCGGCACCTGAAACCTCTCATGCCATCAAGGGGTTCATTGACGAGGCGTTAAAATGCAAGGAAACAGGAGAGGAAAAGTCCATAATCTGCTGTTTCAGCGGGCACGGACACTTCGACCTTTCAGCATACGACGATTACCTTGAAGGTAAATTGCAGGACTATGAATATCCCGAGGAAAAGATCGAGGAAGCCCTGAAGGATCTTCCCAAATTTCCCACCGGCCTTTAATTGCTTTTGATTCGTATAATTGTTCGGCCCCGGCTGCACCTTATGTACAGCCGGGGCCTTTTCTTTTCCTCCTTTTTTCAGAAAAATGCCTGTCTTTCTCCTTAATGAATCACTGAAATTTCCTCCGCCTCACCTTGCCGAACCAGACGGGCTGCTTGCCGTTGGAGGAGATCTTTCAGTGCCGCGGCTTCTTTCTGCTTACAGACAGGGGATCTTTCCGTGGTACAGCCAGGGGGAGCCGATATTATGGTGGTGTCCTGACCCGAGGCTTGTGCTTTATCCCGAAGAGCTTCACGTATCCCGAAGGCTCAGAAGGACAATACGGCAGCAGAGGTTCAAGGTCACCTTTAACACCGCATGTGAAGAAGTCATAAGGATGTGCGCCCGGACCAGAAAGGAAACGGGTGAAGATACCTGGATTACAGAAGAAATGATTCAGGCATATACAGCCCTATTTCGTGAAGGATGGTGTAGAAGCGCAGAGGCGTGGCTGGACGGCAGGCTGGCAGGAGGTCTTTACGGCGTGCAGATAGGCCAGGTCTTTTTCGGAGAAAGCATGTTTTTTTCCGTAAAGGATGCATCCAAGGTGGCATTTGCTGTTTCAGTTTCCAAATTGAAAGGGGAGGGCATAAGGATGATAGACTGCCAGGTACCCACAAGGCACCTGGCAGCATTTGGAGCCCGGCTTATCCCCAGGGAGAAATTTCTCAAAGAGCTTAAAGGGCTTTTATGACCGGGAGCATTCTCGGTTTGGCCCTGGATGAGGAAGGCAAGGATCGGCGCATTTCTTTCAAGGTCCACCAAGCCGCTGTGCAGATTTCAAATTCTTCCTGGATACAGACATCACCAATATCAGTGGCTTGAGTGCGACTGAAGTTGGCTTCCTTGTGGTGAAACCTTTCAAGAAACACCCCTTCTTTGCCAGTGGCACAAATGGAGGAAAACCGTGAATGCTCTCTTTATGAAAACAGTCCGCGCGGCTCAACGTCCAGCCTACTTTTCCAGCTTTTTCAGTGCTTCCTCCAGCCTGTTCATACCTTCTTCTATGATTTTCGGGTCTGTGGCATAGGAAAAGCGGATGAAACGATCATCTCCAAATGCAATTCCTGGGACACAGGCTATCTTCGCCTCTTCCAGCAGGTAGTCTGCCATATCCAGGGATGTTGAAATTGTCTTGCCGCCGGCCCTTGAGCCTGAAAAAGCGGAAAGATCAGGAAATACATAAAAGGCGCCCTGTGGCATGGGGCAGCTTATCCCCTCCATGCCGTTAAGTCTGTCCACTATGTAATCCCTGCGCTGCCTGAAGGCCTCGACCATCCGGGCTACACAATCCTGCGGGCCTGAAAGGGCTGATGCAGCTGCCTTTTGGGCTATGGAATTGGCATTGGATGTGCTCTGGCTCTGGATCTTGGTGGCAGCCTTGATCACGGGGTTGGGACCAGCAAGATAGCCTATGCGCCAGCCTGTCATGGCGTATGTCTTTGAAACCCCGTTTGCCACTATCACATGATCTTTGGCCTCGGGCAGGACAGAGGCAGGGTTTTCAGGCCCCTTGCCGTCAAAGCGGATTTCATCATATATGTCATCGGTAATAATGTAGAACCCCTTTTCCACGGCAAACTCGGCAACGGCCCTGAGGGTTTCCGTGTCGTAAACCGCTCCGGTGGGGTTGGACGGGCTGTTTAGTATTATTGCCTTTGTCTTACTGTTTACAAGGGCTTTCAGCCTTTCCATGTCTATTGCAAAATTGGTTGATGCCTCAGAAGGAAGGAACACCGGTATCCCGCCGGCAAGTTCTATGATGGCAGGATATGAAACCCAGTAGGGAACAGGAACAATAACCTCGTCGCCCGGGTTCACCATGGCCTGAATAACATTATACAGCCCCTGCTTGCCTCCAGTGGAGACAAGCACCTGCTCAGGGGTGTATTCCAGGCCGTAATGCCTTTTCATCTTCGCCAGGATTGCATCCTTGAGCTCGGCAATTCCTCCAACAGGCGTGTATTTTGTAAATCCTTCCTTTATCGCCTTGATGGCAGCTTCCTTGATGTGATCCGGGGTGTCAAAATCGGGTTCACCTGCAGAAAGGTTTACAATGTCGATACCCTGTGCCTTGAGGGCCTTTGCCTTTGCATCTACTGCAAGGGTGGGTGAAGGTTTAAGATTCTTTACTCTGTCTGCCAGAGGTGTGTCCCAAGCCATGATTGTTCCTCCTTGAAATTTTGAAGGGCAGTTTTGATTCTACCCGGGATGTTTGTTTATCGCTCAGCAGGGAGTTATTTAATAAAACTATTTCCAGACGTCTGCAAGTTAGCTCAAATCTTTCAGTTTCATTGAAGACCCAAGCACAGGCCATTCCGGGCATGAAAGGGGCGTCCGGAAAGATCCAGCCGGGTACCTTGGGGAGCCGATGGCCAGGAAAAGGAGTCAATAATATACCCGGTACAGGTATAAGCCTCCTGGAGGGGCACATGGCCCGGCCTGGGTCCTGTCACGTTTTTCAAGGACCTCCGCTGCTTCAGCAGGTTTTCTTCTGCCAAGGCCGGCTTCGACCAAAAATCCAACAATATTTCTTACCATGTAGCGCAGAAAGCCGTCTGCACGTATCCTGATCCTTATTTCTTCAAGGGCCAGAGGTTCATACTCCAGGTTCTGGATTTTTTCTATCCCGAGACTGGTTACTGTTCTTACAGTGGTTCTTACCGAAGATCCTGCGGCCATGAACGACGAAAAATCATGCCTGCCCTTGAAACAGCCGGCACAATCGAGCATGGAATCAATATCCAGCCGATCTCTCAACACCCAGGCCCTGCCATGGAGGAGGGGAAGTCTTTCCTTGAAGCATATTATCCTGTAGAGATATTCTTTCTGCCTGGCCCAAGTCATGGAATGAAAATCAGGCTCTGCCTCTTCGGCGGCAATAACGGATATTTCAGGCGGAAGCAGGCTGTTCAGGCCCTTTTCAAAACCTCTTAGAGGAATGCTTCTGCCTGTTTTGAAATTGGCCACCTGTCCCAGGGCGTGTACGCCTGCATCTGTACGTCCGGAGGCAGCAAGATGTATGTCTTCCCTGGTCATCCGTTTCAGGGCCGATTCCATGGTTCCCTGTACTGTTACGGCATTGGGCTGTGTCTGCCAGCCGTGAAAGGATGAACCGTCATAGGTTATGGTAAGCTTGATGTTTCGAAATGCCATGGCCACTGAATTTTTAAGCCCCCCTCTGGATAGTAGAAAAACCGATTATGTCAACTGATTGCCTGTATGAATGTCGATAATTCTAGTGGTGTTAAGGTAAAATGACATAATATCACCGGTGGTGAAACTTGTTAGAGGGTAAAAAAA
>JALVJO010000155.1 GCA_027028245.1 Deltaproteobacteria bacterium | reverse complement strand
TTATTTTATGGTGATATTGCAACCTGTTCTGTTGATTCGTACATCAGCGCCCTGGAAAAGAATTATGGAATTAAAGTGCGCGGGGACAAAATCGCGGAAGATATCTGCAACCAAATAGTTATATTGGCCCACATTGCCAATTCGAAATTCAGGATGTTTAAAATTGCACTGTATTTGGCTGCTCCTGGTCAGATCATGCTGGTAGCCTGTATTTTGCGTTTTTCATAAATACGACTCCTTGCAACACTGATCAAGGGCAGGGGAAGGTCCCAACCCATCTCTTACGCATACCAGGAGAAAATAGGGAGTAAGTTCTCATTGAAGTGAGGTTTCTGCAGTTCCTGAGGATTTTTTTCGAAAAAGATGAATAGCAGTTCATGAAAAAACTTTATAAATTTTTTTAGTATGTTATATTACTGAATTAATCAAGGGGGGATTATGACGGGGAAAGAGCAGACCAAATTTACAAGCCCAAAGATAGCCGAAGAGATAAGAAAAAGGTTTGCCAATGAAACCGAAATTATTTCGGTACCCATGAAATATAAAAGAAATATAGGACGGTTTATAAGAAAAATTGAACGAGCTCACAAAAAGGCGGAAAAGAGTACATTGTCTTTTTCGTGAATAGGTTTTTTTCAACTGTGCTTTCAGAGCATAGGACTGTTTATCCTGAATCTATAGAAGTTTATCCTTCCAGTAGTCCTTTTTCCAGTTTTGACTTCGTAGAAAACCATTTTGGGGATATAGATTCCGTGAGACGATGCTTCTCTTTGGCACGTTCTTTCGGTACCAAGACGATAATTTTGGAAAAGACGGCACCCCGTGGGCTCATCCTTGAGGAAAATGAAGAGCTGACCGAATATTTTCCAGATTATGAATTTAAGGGGGCAGTTAGGCTCTCATTCTGGAAGCGGGCTTTCAACAATATTTATCATATTGAAAAGCTCAGCAGCAAAGATTTGAATGGATATGCCATAATAAAACGTGATAAGATAAAATCCAGAAAATTTGACAAATGGCACATTTTTGAGGCTGTTTTCAAAAAAAATCCCCATCCTTATAATTGTATCGCTAGGCCCAAAAAATTTAAACTTGTATGTGGAAACACACGCTTTTCGATAAAGGGAATACTTTATTGTCAACAAAACACATTAAATAAGGCCTGTGCACAGGTTGCCCTGAGAAGTCTTTTATCTAATCATCTTTCAAATGGTGATATTTCCTATAAGGAGATAAACGAGCTTGCTGGAATTGCGCCTGAAAGCGGCAGAAAGCCTGGGAAAGGCTTAACTGTAACCGATATCAGGAGAATTCTAAAAGAGGTTGATGTTGGCTTTAGAGATATTGATTACACTCAGAATGAGGAATATCGAAACACCTTGCCTTATCAGAAATTTTTATATGCCGGTGTCGAATCAGGTGCTGGAGCACTCCTTGGCTTTCGCTTAAGTGGACCGCAAATACCAGATGATTCGCCACCGCGTCACATTATTCCATTTTTTGGTCATACTTTTAATAAGGATACATGGGTTCCTGATGCAGAAATTAGCTATTTTGATGTGGGTGGTGGCGTTGGTTATGTTCCAAGCGAAAACTGGACAAGCAGTTTTATCGGCCACGATGATAATTTTGGACCCAATTACTGTGTGCCAAGATGTCACGTTAATAAAGAAAATGTTGACTATGTAGTGGAGCTTTTTAATAAAGAGGCCAAATATGGCGGTGTACATGCTGAAGCAGTTTCCCTTGGTTTCATATATTCGTTGACACCATCTATTGGGGCTAAAATAGATACTAATCCATGGATTAAAAGGCTCATGACTTTTATCAAGGCAAAAAGGATTGTATTGCGTGCGGTTTTTATAAAAAAGAAGGCCTACCTGAAGCATCTTTTTGATTTTTCCGACTGGGAAGGAAATCATGAATCAGCAGATTATCTAACATTGCTGGAAGACCTTTTGCCATCATTTCTCTGGGTTGTAGAATTATCCTTACCGCAACTTTTCCCTGCTAATGAGCGTAAGGTCGGAGAGGTCATGTTAAATCCATTCATAAGGCCTGATACATCAAAAGATGTTGATTTTGATCTTTTTTTGCTGGCAAGAATTCCTGGTTTTTATTGTTTCCTGAATTCTATTGGTGAAGAACCACCAAAATTTTTGCTACTTCCGAGTAATATCACATCACATATGTCCTTAATCAAGCATTCCTAATTGGCTCAATTCATGAAGCTCCACCGTTAGCCGAACCTCAATGTTCAAAGACGATTATTTTCACGGCCAGAGCAAGGGCAAGGGAGACATAGTGGGGGAGTTTACTTTCTGTTCCACTTTGCCCCCTACGTGCCTCGCGACTTACTGAAAGATTGAAAACAAAACATCTGGCCCGAAAAAGCCCCCGTTAACTTCGAAAAAGGTAGGAATAGGGTAGGAAAACAGAAAAACGGTCACAGACTGCAAGTTGTAACTTGTTGAAATCATTGGCGGGCGATGCGGGATTCGAACCCACGACCTTTGGCTCCGGAGGCCAACGCTCTATCCAACTGAGCTAATCGCCCGCATCCAGACCGGTATGAAACAACCGGATTTACCTTAAAGCATGCATGTCCGGCTTGTCAATTGCCGGCAGTTCTGATTTAAATGGGGGCATTGGAAAGGAGATAACCAAGGCACATGTCCAGGGGAGTTGACGTCCAGGTACTTAACAAGATCCTTGTCTCCATTGCAGAGGAGATGGGAATTGTGCTCCAGAGATCCGCATTTTCCTCAAACATCAAGGAGAGGCGGGATTTTTCCTGTGCAATCTTTGATTCAGCAGGAAGGCTTCTGGCCCAGGCTGCCCACATACCGGTTCATCTGGGTGCCATGCCCGATACCGTTGCTGCAATAAGGCAGAAGTTCGAGCTTTCTCCCGGAGACGTCATCATTACCAATGACCCCTTTAAGGGGGGCACTCACCTTCCTGACATCACCCTTATCTCAGGTGTATTCAGCCCGAAGGACCAAAGGCTCCTTTTTTACCTGGTGGCCAGGGCACATCACGCAGACGTCGGGGCCAGGGTTCCCGGTTCCATGGCCCTCTGCCAGAGGCTGGAGGATGAAGGGGTCCTGATAGAGCCGTCATTTTTTGCAAGAAAAGGCCAGATACTCGAGGGATACCTGCAGGATATTATTTCCAGGATGCGAAACCCCAGGGAACGGGCAGGAGATCTTCGCGCCCAGCTTGCCTGTCTCTTAAGGGGCGAAAGCAGGCTTCAAGAGGTCATTTCAAGATACGGTGAAGACAGGTTTTCCATGCTTGCAGGTCGTCTCATTGATTACGGCAGAAGATTCATGGAAAACACCATCAGGGAAATACCGGACGGGGCCTATGAATTCCAGGATTTCCTGGACGATGATGGCGCATGCTCCGGCCCGCTTCCCATTCATGTAAAAATTGTTGTGGAAGGCAGCCGGGTGCTGGTTGATTTTGAAGGGACTTCGCCCCAGGTTGGCACCAGTCTGAACGCAACAAGAAGTGTCACAAGATCTGCGGTCTACTACTGCTTTTTCTGCCTGGTAGGGGAGGGCTATCCGGTAAATTCAGGCTCCCTCATGCCCATTGAGATCAAGATCCCCGGGGGCAGTCTTCTAAGCCCAGCTCCTCCGGCACCAGTGGCTGCAGGAAACGTGGAAACATCCCAGCGGGTGGTGGATACTGTCCTTGGCGCCCTTTCCAGGGCACTGCCCCATGTGATACCTGCTGCAAGCTGCGGTACCATGAACAATCTTTCAATCGGGGGCAAGGGCCGTGAGGGGCAGGTCTTTACCTACTATGAGACCATCGGCGGGGGTATGGGAGCAAGGCCCGGGCTTGACGGTCTTTCCGGGGTACAGGTTCACATGACAAATACACTCAACACTCCCATCGAGGCCCTGGAGCAGACATATCCCCTGAGGATCGAACATTACGGCCTTCGTCCGGACTCTGGCGGAAAGGGAAAGTTCCGGGGCGGGGACGGGATAGTAAGGAGATATCTTTTTTTGTCTCCCTGTAAGTTTTCACTCCTGACCGAACGGAGAAAAACAGCGCCCTACGGCCTGAACGGGGGCAGGGATGGACGAAAGGGGGAAAATATATTCCGGAACGAGAAAACTGGCAGCAGGGAATGGCTTCCGGGCAAATGCGTCAGGGAGGCCCAGCCTGGTGATATCCTGGAGATAAGGACCCCGGGCGGGGGAGGCTGGGGGCGTTTTGAGCCTTGACAACAGGGGCGAATAGGGGGAAATTTAATAATTTTAAGTGGAACTTAGCATGTACAGGGGTTTTCACCTGGTTTTGCTGGAATCTTAGTCGATTTCCTGCCGGATATGGAAAAAGTCAACTTCCATGTGCGGTAGTGATAAAAAAGTTTTTCAAATAGTTGCAGATGATTTGGTGATTCCATCTTGATAAGTGGGCTTAGCTGGATTTTTATGGAAATATCAGCCTGCATCAATCCCGGGAAGACGTTTTCAGTCTTTTCGGGCTTGTTTCTTGCCGCATCTTTTTGCCGGCATTTTTCAGGCAGCTGCGGTTTCAGGCTGCATAACAGTTCAGGAGAGGAGAATATCATATGAAGCGTTATTTAATGGCGCCAGGGCCGGTTGCAGTGGATCCTCATGTCATGCTCGTCATGGCAGAGCCTGTAATTCACCACAGGTCTCCCCAGTTCAGCGAGATTCTTACCAGGGTTAGGGAGGATCTCAAGTACGTCTATCAGACCAAGAACGATGTTTTCATTATGGCTTCTTCGGGCACAGGGGGCATGGAGGCTGCTGTGTGCAACATGCTTTCTCCAGGGGACAAGGCCCTTTGCATCATAGGCGGTAAATTCGGAGAACGCTGGGCAGAACTCTGCCAGACCTACGGTGTTGAAACAGTTAATATCGATGTTGAATGGGGCACGGCCGTGGACCCTGCACAGGTGGAGGCAGCCCTTTCGGAGCACCCGGACTGCCGCGCGGTTTTTGTACAGGCCCATGAGACCTCTACCGGGGTAAAGCATCCGGTAAAGGAGCTCGGCCAGATAGTGGCCAGCCATGATGACACGGTTTTGGTGGTGGATGCCATCAGCGCAATGGGTGTATACGATCTCAAGGTGGATGAATGGGGCCTGGACGTGGTTGTGTCCGGCTCTCAGAAATCCTTTTCCCTGCCTCCGGGCCTTTCCATGGTGAGCGTCAGTGAAAAGGCATGGCGGTTTGCCGAGCAGGCAAAGTGTCCCAGGTATTATTTCAATCTTCTAAAAGAGCGCAAGGCCCTGGGAAAGCAGACCACATCTTATACCTCTGCCGTGTCTCTTATAATAGGTCTTGGTGAAGTCCTCAGGCAGTTCAAGGAAATGGGGCTTGAAGCGCTCTTTGCTCATCACCGCAGGCTTTCAGAGGCGGTAAAGACGGCAGTTGCAGCAATGGGTCTTGAGCTCTTTCCAAGGGATGGTTCCGAGGCCATCACGGTAATAAAGGCGCCCGAGGGTATTGACAGCACCCAGGTGGTCAAGGTGCTTCGGGAAGAATACGGTATTACCATTGCCGGCGGCCAGGCCCATCTCAAGGGCAAGGTGTTCCGCATTTCCCACTACGGGCATCTCAGCGAATGGGACATGATAATCGCCCTTGCTGCTATAGAAAGGGCGCTGAACCAGCTGGGCTACAAGATAAAATACGGCTCGGGAGTGGCTGCTGCCCAGGAGTATTTCGCAAGTCATTAAGGGGAAGGATTCCTGAAGGGAAATTATCGAGAACTATCGACAAGGACAATTTATCATGAAGGTATTCATCACAGATCCAATTGCACAGGAAGGAATTGACATTCTCAGGGAAGCAGGCCTTGAAGTAGAGGAAAGGCTCGGCCTTTCTCCTGACGAACTGAAGGAAATCATAGGAGAGGCCCACGGTCTTGTCATCAGGAGCAACACAAAGGTGACCTCTGACCTGCTGGAACATGCCTCAAACCTGAAGGTGGTGGGCAGGGCAGGCACAGGGCTGGACAACGTGGACATCCCTGCCTGCAACAAGAAGGGCATTGTTGTAATGAACACGCCGGGCGGAAACACCAATTCTGCTGCCGAGCATACCATTGCAATGATGCTGGCCCTGACCAGGCATATCCCCCAGGCCACGGCCTCCATGAAGGCCGGAAAGTGGGAAAAGAAGAAGTTCCAGGGGCAGGAGGTTGCAGGAAAGACCCTGGGCATTATCGGCAGCGGAAGAATAGGCGGAATCGTAAGCCAGCTTGCCAAGGGGCTAAAGATGAGGGTCCTGGCATATGACCCGTACATGAACCCGGAAATGGCAGACAAGCTCGGCATCGAGCTTATGGACCTGGACGAGCTTCTTTCCAGGGCCGACTATATTTCCGTCCACACGCCACTTACAGACGAAACCAGGGGCATGTTGAACAAGGAGATGTTTGACAAGATGAAGCCCTCGGCCATGGTGCTGAACTGTGCCAGGGGCGGCATTGTAAACGAGGCCGATCTCTTCGATGCCCTGACTTCGGGCCGTCTGGCAGGTGCAGCCCTGGACGTGTTTGAAAAGGAGCCCACCACGCTGGAAAATCCCCTTTTCAAGCTTGACAATTTCATATGCACCCCCCATCTGGGCGCATCCACCCGTGAGGCGCAGGAGAATGTTGCAGTGGCCGTGGCCAGGCAGATCGCAGATTACCTCACCAAGGGCGAGGTGAGAAATGCCGTAAACGTCCCTTCGGTCAGTGCCGAGACCATGAAGGTCCTGGGGCCGGTTCTGAACCTTGCAGACAAGATGGGCGCCTTCCTGGCACATCTTGTCAGCGGCCCCCTCAAGAGGGTGGAGATCTCCTACCAGGGAGACCTCTCGGAGATAGATACTGCGCCTGTAACCATCTCCATCCTGAAGAGCCTCCTGGC
Source organism: Deltaproteobacteria bacterium (assembly GCA_027028245.1). GTDB lineage: Bacteria > Desulfobacterota > Dissulfuribacteria > Dissulfuribacterales > QOAL01 > QOAL01. The sequence goes on along the minus strand of JALVJO010000155.1, from coordinate 16,728 downwards.
CCCGGTTCTCAGGGAGGATGTCAACTTTGTAAATGCACCGGTGGTGGCAAAGGACAGGGGTATCAAGGTGGTGGAATCCAAGAGCGAAACCTGCGAGAACTTCAATAACCTCCTGGAGGTCAAGGTGGTGAGCGGGGAAGAGGAAAATGCCCTGGCAGGCACAATATTCGGAAAGACCGAGCCAAGGCTTGTGCGCATAAACAATTTTACCCTTGAGGCCGCACCCGAAGGCCATATGCTCCTTATCTACAATGAAGACAGGCCTGGTGTAATAGGCAGGATCGGTACCACCCTGGGCAAGGGGGGGATAAACATAGCAAGGATGCAGGTGGGCCAGGACCCTGGCCACAACAGGAACGTCATACTGCTTACAACCGATGAGCCTGCTCCCGCCAAGGTACTGGAAGAGCTCAAGGAACAGGATGGTGTTTCAAATGTGATCTCAGTGGAGCTGTAGCAGCAGGATTTAAACCGTTATCCCGGATCATGCAGCTCGCCCTGTTTTGTTTCCGGGGTTTCTCCGGGGCTCCTGGATTAGGCCTGCCTGGTTTTCAAGCCGGCAGGCCTTTTTTTGACCTGAATGGTGCATTTTTCATAAAGAGTAGAATGTTCGGGATGCTGCTGTCTGGTTCAAGTGGTGCAAGCTTTCTAAATAAGACAAGAATCGTCCAGATAGAAATTATTCTTCTTGACATAAAATTCTTCTTGTGTAATTTTTGTGTAGCAGGCTTTCTTAGAGCAAAAACAATTTGTTTTCGTGACATTAGGGAGGGAACTGCACTTATGTTGCAGGGAGTTTGTGAACATAAAAAGATACCTTTGTTCACATATTGATTCAAAATGAAACACCGGCCCGGCGGGCCAGGTGGAAAATATAGGTTCAGGAACAAGAAATTTCCTGAAATTCTTAAGCGCCTTTTATCTCTCAGATAAGGGCGTTTTTTTTGTCCAAATTTTGGCAGGGGAGGTGATAAAAAGGAGTTTTTCAAGGAACAGGGAGTGTAGAAACAGGCCGGCAGGAGGCCGGTGCATTTACATTCATCAAGAGGATTTGGAGGGAAATCTATGATTAGAAAATTACTTATCCTGACAGTCGGTATCGGTTTGGTTATCGGCTGTGCACAGGGGCTTGGCAAAAGGGCCGACGTCATAAAGGCCCCTGCTGCAGCTCCGGGAGCAACCTACGTGGGCAGCGAGACGTGCTATGACTGCCATGAAGACATGGCAAAGGACAAGCACAATGTCCACATGGTAATTGCTGATTTCGAAGTGGTTGGAGGATACAAGAAGGGCTGCGAATCATGCCACGGCCCGGGCTCTCTCCACGTGGAAGGAGACGGAGACACTGAAAAGATCATAAAATTCGGCGAGGAGGGAATTCCGGCCGAAGAGGTGGCAGGAGTCTGCACCACCTGTCATCAGATCGATGAACACATGAACTGGCCCGGGTCAACACATGCTGAAAGGGACGTGGCCTGCACCGAGTGCCACAAGGTCCACCACAACAGCAACAAGCAGCTTCTGGCCAAGGCCCCTGAGCGCGAACTCTGCGCAGAATGTCATCCGGACGTGAACGCACAGATGTATCTCATGTCTCACCATCCTGTAAAGGAAGGCAAGATGACATGTTCAGACTGTCACAACCCCCACGGAAGCGGCAGCCTTGTTGAGGGAATGCTCAGGACCGACGAAAGGATCAATGACCTTTGTCTCAAGTGCCACACGCGCTACCAGGGACCATTCGTATTCGAGCATGATCCGGTAGTTGAGGACTGCCTCATCTGTCATGACCCCCATGGAACCGTTGCCAATAATCTCCTGCAGCAGCAGGAACCATTCCTGTGCCTGCAGTGCCACGAGGCCCATTTTCACGCGGCAAGGGCTTCCAGCCTTGAAGCTCACGGCATACCCGGCGGAGGCAGCCCTTATGACAATGGAAGAAAGCTCCAGGGGACCAATTACGGTTTCCAGAAGTCCTTTATGACAAAGTGTACGCAGTGTCACCAGAATATACACGGATCTGATTTCACTTCACAGTCCGTAACCAGCGGTCACGGATTGACCCGGTAAGCCAAGGAGGAATGAGCCGATGAGAAAAATCACAGTATTTATGCTGACGGCGATATTTGCACTGGCAACAGCCGGGGCGACCGCCGTCTTTGCAGAAGAGGATGGAAAATGGTATTCCGGCGAGCTCAAGGCCGGCGCTACTGTCGTGCCGGAGAAATTGGCCGGCGATGAGAGCGGGGCCAAGGGCGGCACGGAATACAATTCCCTGGTTGACAAGAGGTGGACAACCTACCTGGGCGGAAACCTCGAGGCCATGAAGGACGGCTTTTCCTTCAGTGGTGACGCCCTTTACAGGGACGTTAACACCCAGGATTACGGGGGAGCGATATCCCTTAAAAGGGTGATCAACTTCAAGACCGATTACAGCCGGTTCTATCACAGGCTGGATCACGACTACATGAACAACCTGGAGGCCCATGTATTCCCTCCGGCAGCCACAGGATGGAAGAACTGGGGCAGCAGTCCTGACCTTGCCGACATCGAAGGAGGCAAGACCGTGGGTTCTGCCAATGTGTATCACACGGACCTGGACCCAGACAGCTTCTACGGTGTTGCCAGGGCCGAATGGAAAAACAAGGTGGATTTTAATATTCCCATGTTTCCAGGGCTCAAGCTCAGCTTCAATCACCGCTTTGAGGAAAGAAAGGGCGACAAGCAGGTAATGACCAACAGCAAATGTCTTGCCTGTCACATAGTGTCAAACGGTCAGAACATCAACGAGACCACCAACGACTATTCTCCAAAGGCAAGCCTGCGCATCGGCACCCTGGCAATGGAATTTTCCTACCTTCACAGGGAGTTCAACGTAAACAACGAGGACATGTCGATGGTCTACAACGGCTTAACAGGCAAGGAACTGTTCCTGAACAGGCTCCAGTATGACAACACCACGGGAGAGCTGCCTTACAGCCGCACGCCTGATTCGACAAAGGATACCTTCAAGGGCAAGTTCCGCTGGGATGTGAATGCAAATAACACCTTTACTGCAAACTATATCTATTCCCAGGCCACCAACGACAGTGTTGACGGTGCCTATGACATACTCATGGGCAAATATGGAGACGAGGCCCAGCTGGACAGCAATATCTTCAACGGCAAGTTCCACAGCAGGATAACCAGGGCAATTTCCTTTAACCTCTACGGACGTTACCAGGATCTGGACAACGATTCCGTAGAGATAGAAAAAAATGTCAGGACCAATCCTGCCGGGGCTCCAGGCGGGGCCGTTACCCTGTCCGAGGGGTATATCAACGAAAGTGGCTGGTCATACTTTGAAGAAGAAGAAAAAAGACCCTCAGGATACGACGGCAATGCATACGTTATAGGTACGGACCTCACCTGGCGCGTCACCAGGGGCCTCAAGTTCAAGTTCGGCTACGAGTATGAGCGGGAAAAGAGGGATAACTACGAGCATCATCACGTTCCCGAGACCACCAAGGAGCATAAGTTCAGCCTGGCAAGCGACTGGAGGATAAACCACGACCTCAAGTTCGATTTCGACTACAGGTTTGAATATTTCGATGATCCCTACGTCCTGGAAGATGCCACATGTGCACCAAACGGCGACTACGGCATTTACGCAGGGCTTCCGGCCGGGCTTTACGAGGTCGAAAGGGCATATGCACCCAGGATCTATGATGAAAGGACTGCTGCAAGGTCCAACATGCCGGAGTACGTGCATGAACTGCACCTGAAGAGCCACTGGCATCCTCTCCACACCCTGTCCACCAATTTCCATGTGAAGTACCGTTATGCCAAGAACACCGACGTGGACGGAAGAGACTGGAAGCAGAACATGGTAATGGCAGGCCTGGGCGGTGTGCTGACCCCCATGAAGGATCTGGTCCTGTCAGCGGGCTATACCTACATGTACGACAGTTACGATTCGGAGTACTGTATAGCCCTCTACGATGGGTGAGGCAACTTCATTACAACGGACCAGTTTGGTTCGAAGCACACTGACATGGATTACAGGACTGAGGCACATACAGTTAACGCCAACATCGCTTATTCCATACTTCCCAACTGGAGCATATCAAGCAATGTTGCCTTTACCCTCGGCCGCGGAAACATCACGGATCTGGACTTCAACAGCATGTACCCCACCGGAGATGCAAAACTCGATCTGGATGTATCTGCAGTAAACCCGAACATGCCGCATCTGTATGATGTTGCATATCTGAACGGTATGGACAAGTATTCTGATATCGACTACAGGCAGGTCGACTTCACCTTCGGCACTGCCTACAGGATGGATAACGGAATAGGTCTGAACCTGAATTACAACCTCTATTACTTCGACGACAATGATCCCTACGTGTACGGGGATCAGGGCTCTACTACCCAGATGGTCACAGGCTTTGTAAGCTACAGTTTCTAAGCCGTTGCCTGCATGGGACAACCCGGAGGGGGCGCAGCTGCGCCCCCTTTTTTTGATCTTATCAAGGCCGGGTCGGGAGCATTCCCAGTTTGTCCCCGGAAGAGAAATGGCGAGGAATGGCAAGGATCAGTGCATTTCTTTCAAGGTTCACCAAACCGCTGTGCAGATTTCAAATTCTTCTCGAATACAGACATCGTCAATCTCAGCGGCTTGCCTGCGGCTGAAGTTGGCTTTTCCTTGTGGTGAAACCTTTCAAGAAACACCCCTTCCTTGCCAGAAGCTCAAATGGGGGACAAACTGAGAATGCTCCCGCTGGGTCTTACCGCTTTCCGTGTTTTCTTGACCTTATAGTTCTGGAAGTCTATAGTTTTAGGATTTTAAATTCCACTGGACATCCGGCCTGATATTGCCTGCCGGACCATGTTTTCCAGCCGGAACAGTCCTGTACTCAATTGCGGAGCTTGTTTGGCCATGAATATGAAAAAAAACGAGACAAATCCTGCCGGCCCGGCAGGCTGCAGCAGCATTTCCGGCGCCATGTCTGTGAAGATTATTGCCATTATCCTTTCCATGCTGATGCTGGCTTCCTGTGCAGGGCTTTCCGGCAGCAAAAAGGAAGCCGGGGCCGGAAAGACAGAGAAAAAGGCAGAGCTTACAAAGGAACAGAAAGAGGAACAGCAACAGGCCAGACTGGACGAAGAGGTGGTAGCCAATCCGTCTTTCGGCGTGTCGGCTGAATATTTCAGAAAGACGGAGAATGCCACCAAAAAGATCAGGCTTTTCGGAAGCAGCAAGAGGGAAAAGGAGCTTGAAGAAAGGCTGGCCAAGCTTGAAGAAAGGCTGAAGGGCCTTCCTGAAAGACAGGTGGACAGCCACGGGCTTCCGGTTCTGAGGAGAAAGGTGGTCTTGATATCCCTTTTGGGGGATTTGGGCCTGGATGTTTTGTCGCTGCTGCCCTCGGCCCTCAGGAGGACAGACGGCATTGTCCCGGTGGATTCGGCCCAGCTGGCAGAGCTTCTCAAGGAGCACGGTTTTTCCGTTTCGGATCTCGCCTCGGCCTCTGTAAGGCGCGAGATTGCGGCCATTGCCGGCATCCAGGCCTACATCTTCGTCTATTTTCCTCAGGGAAATTCTCCGGCTGCCAAGGGGCAGGGCTCGGCCCTCAGGCTTGATGTAATACACGCCACTGAAAACGTGCTCATAGGGTCCTATCTTGCAACCGTGCAGCAGTTTGCAGAGGTGGCCAGAAAGATCTCTAAGGACGTGGTCCGGGGGACCGAGTGGTCCTGCAGGATTGTAAAGGTGGAAGGAGATCACGTATACCTGAATGCCGGCAGGCTCACCGGCCTTCAGCCCGGCGACAAGCTGAATGTGTATGCCAGGGGCAAGGAAATCATTGACCCCATTACCAAGCGCTCCCTGGGTTTCGGCCTTGGAAGGCTCAAGGGGACCATAGAAATAGACCAGCTTTTCGGCACCGATGCCTCAAGGGCCAAGGTCTTAAGCGGCTCGGGTTTCAAGGACACGGATGTGGTCAAGATGTCTGAACTGGCTGAGTAATAAGAGAATTTTACTGACAGGAGTTTTTGAATATGCATCCATTATTATCTGAAGATGCCGGGAAGAATATGCTTCTTCTCGGCAACGAGGCCATTGTGCGCGGCGCACTGGAGGCAGGCTGCGCCGTGGCTGCCGCCTATCCGGGAACGCCGTCGTCAGAGATAGGAAACAACCTGTTTTTCATCTCCCAGGAGAAGGACTCTCCCATCTACTTCGAATTTTCCACCAACGAGAAGGTTGCCATGGAGGTGGCAGCAGCTGCCGCTGCAGCAGGGGTGCGCTCGCTGACCTGCATGAAGCATGTGGGCATGAACGTGGCCTCGGACGTTCTCATGACACTTGCCTACGTGGGCGTCAAGGGCGGCATGGTAATAATCACGGCTGACGATCCGTCTATGCATTCCAGCCAGAATGAGCAGGACAACAGGTGTTATGCAAGGTTTGCCAACCTGCCCATGCTGGAGCCCACCTCTCCTGCTGAAGCACGGGACATGACTGTTGCCGCATTCGAGCTTTCAGAGGCCCTGGAGCTTCCGGTTATGGTCCGCACCACCACAAGGACTTCCCATGTAAGAGGGCCGGTTGAACTCAAGACACTTCCGGAAGAGGTCAAGAGGAAGGGAGCATTTGAAAAGGACCCCAGAAGATGGGTGCCTGTACCGGCAGTGGCCCGTATCAGGCACAAGGTGCTCCTGGAACAAATTGAAAAGGCAAAGGCCTTGAGCGAGGCTTCTTCCTTCAACATCCTTTCAGGCAACGGACCCCTGGGTATAGTGGCCTCTGGAGTTTCTGCCTGCTATGTGGAAGATGCCCTCATGGAGCTTGGATGTGCAGACAAGGTATCCTTTCTGAGGCTGGGTTTTCCGTATCCCTTCCCGAGAAAGAAGATCGGTGCCTTTTTAAAGGATGTGGAAAAGGTGCTTGTGGTAGAGGAGCTGGAACCATTTCTGGAAGAGGAAATAAACCTCATCGCAAGAGACCTTGGAATTGACGTACAGGTGATGGGAAAGGCCACCGGCCATTTCTCAAGGATGTATGAGTTTGATCCTTTTATGGTCAAGCGCGCCATTGCAGATGCAGCAGGACTCGAACTGGAAAGGCCGAAAAGGCCGGATCTTTCCGGTATCCCCACCCTGCCGCTTCGTCCTCCAGTCCTGTGCAAGGGCTGCCCCCACAGGGAAACCTACAATGCCGTAAGGGATGCCCTCAAGGAGCTGGATCTTGAGGAAAAGGCCGTCTATCCGACTGACATAGGCTGCTACACCCTGGGGCTCCTGCCTCCCATACAGATGGCAGACTATCTTTTGTGCATGGGCTCCAGTGTGGGAACTTCGGCAGGTTTTTCCATATCCACAGACCACAAGATTATCTCCTTTATAGGAGATTCCACTTTTTTTCACTCCGGTATCTCTTCCCTGGCAAACGCCTTTCACAACCGTCACGAGTTCTGTCTGGTGATTCTGGACAACAGCACTACTGCCATGACAGGCCATCAGCCCAACCCGGGAATAGAGATAAGACCCCCTGGCTACGACAAGCCCCGCATCCCCATAGAGGATGTGGTCAGGGGGCTTGGAATCACTGACATTCACAAGGTCAATCCTTACAAGAAGAAGGACGCACGCTCTGTCTTCAAGGACGTGCTGTCCAGGGGCGGGCTTTCCGTGGTGATTGCCGAGGCCCCCTGTATCCTTTACTACAGGAAGTTTGGAGGTAAAAAGTAATGGAAACAAAGAAGATTCTTTTTACAGGCGTAGGGGGACAGGGGACTCTTCTGGCATCGCGGCTCCTTGGCCAGGCGGCCATGGAGGCCGGAATTCCTGTAAGGGTCAGCGAAGTGCACGGAATGGCCCAGAGGGGAGGAGTGGTGGAATCAACGGTTATGCTGGGAGGGCTTAAAAGCCCCATCATCTCCCAGGCAGAAGCGGACATACTTGTAAGTTTTGAGCCCCTGGAGGCACTTCGTGCCCTGGGCAGGTGTTCTGCCGGAAGCACCATCATAACCAACACAGTCCCCATCGTGCCTTTCACCGTGGATCTTGGTCAGGCGGAATATCCGGACATGGACTACTGGCTTGACTTCATGAAGAATAATTTTGCAAGGGTCTGCGCCCTCGATGCCGATGCCCTGGCAAAAGAGGCAGGCACCACAAGGGCAGTTAACGTTGTGCTCCTTGGAACACTGATTTCCCTGGGAGAGATCCCGGTCTCCAGGCAGATGATGGAAGAGACCATCAGGCAGAATGTAAAGCCCAAATTCATTGACGCAAACCTCAAGGCCCTGGGACTTGGGTTTGAAAGGGCAGGGTGCTGAACATGGAACCATTGAACATAAGGGCCAATGCCCTCCGGCTGGTGCTGCTTTCCGTGCTCTGTGTCTTTATCCTTCTTGCTGCCGGATGCACAGAGCGTCAGAGAAAGAATCTCAAGCACTTCAAGTCTGATATCATAGGCCTTAAGAGAAAGGTCACCCTGTATGACTGCAGCGGCAATGTCATCAGGAGCTGGAAGGGCCGTTTCAAGATCGAAGTGCAGGGTTCCTTTGTCTCCTTCATTGATGACAATGGAAAGGATATCAAGGTAAGCGGTACCGTGGTCATCGAAGAACTCTGATTTGATGAATGGCAAGGACCCTGGTGAACTGAAAGGCGCCGTAGAGGCACTTCTTTTTGCCAGCCCTGCTCCCCTCACTCCGAAGAGGATCTGCCAGCTTATGCCCGGGGCAGACCGGGACGTGGTAAAGGAGGCAATCTCGCTTCTTGCCCGGGATATCAACCAGCCTGGAAGGGGCATAGAACTCGTGGAGACTGCCGGAGGCTGGCGAATCCAGACAAGACCGGAATTTGCTGATAAGATTCGTCTTTTGCGCCGGAAACCCGCCCAGCGGTTAAGCAGGGCCGCCCTTGAAACCTTGGCTATCATAGCCTACAGACAGCCTGTTACCCGGGCTGAAATAGAAAAGACCAGGGGTGTTGATTCCAGCGGAACCATAAGGTTCCTCCTGGAAAAAAGGCTGATCCGCATAACCGGGCGAAAGGATGTTCCGGGAAGGCCCCTGATCTACGGTACAACAAGACGCTTCCTGGAGGTCTTTCAGCTCCGGGATCTGAAGGCCCTGCCGTCCCAGAAGGAACTGGGCCCAGGAAAAGAGCTGCAAAGGCGGCTTTTTGAAGACCTTCCTGAAACTGAATGACAAGGCCGAATAATCCGGGATGAAAGTTAGCTCAAAGCTCAAAGGCGGAAGCTGAAAGATAAAAGAAATCATCCTGTTCGGCATTTGAAGTGCATAATTTGGGATCATGCCTTCTTTTACCTCCAGCTTTCAGCTTTGAGCTGTTTTCACGGTAAATCTTTCTCCCCCTCCACTTCAGGCCCTGGGCAAGCTTGCCAGCTTCATAATTCAGGATTATTTTTTCTTTGATTCCCTTTACTTCCAGGATTCGAGGAGGTTTTAAACATGCCGGTCTACGAGTTTTACTGTTCCGACTGTCACACCATATTCAATTTTTTTTCAAGGCGGATAAATACTGAAAAGAGGCCCCCATGCCCCAGGTGCGGAAGGCCGGAGCTTGAAAAACAGATGTCCATATTTTCCATTTCAAAGAACCGGCAGGAGCCGGAAGATGATTTTCCCCTGGGCGACATTGACGAGAGCAAGCTTGAGCGTGCCATGATGTCCCTGGCATCCGAGGCGGAAAACATTGACGAGAACGATCCCAGGCAGGCGGCGAAACTCATGAAAAAGCTCTTTGATGCAACGGGTCTGGAAATAGGCGGCCCCATGGAAGAGGCCATAAGGAGGATGGAGGCAGGGGAGGATCCGGACGCCATAGAAGAGGAGATGGGAGATCTTTTCGACGACGATGACATCTTCAAGAATCTGGGTACAAAAAAGGGCATAAAGAGCCTAAAGAGAAAGTATCTGCCCCCTTCCAGGGATGACACCCTTTATGAGATGTAAGCCGGGCTCTTTGGGGCACGTTCACAAGAAGCAGCCCGGGCTTCGGGAGCATTTCCAGTTTGTCCCCCATTTGTGGCGTGTTTCTTGAAAGGTTTCACCACAGGAAGCCAACTTCATCCGCAGTCAAGCCACTGAGATTAGCCAGGTCTGTATCCGGGAAGAATTTGAAATCTGCACAGCGGCTTGGTGAATCTTGAAAGAAATGCGCCGCTCCTTGCCTTTCTCCTCCAGAGACAAACTGGGAATCCCCCCCTGGCTGCTCAAATAATCAGCCTTACTCCTCCAAGTTCCTCTATGCGGTAGGGAAACCTGTCTCCCGGTGAACCTATGAACATGAAGTTGACAGGGATGCCCCACTTTTTTGACAGCTCCTGGATGAGCTTTGGTCCGAATTCCCCCTTTATCTTTACGAATTCTATATCGATGTCGGGATATTCCCTGTCCAGGAATTCCAGATCCCTTTCAAGCTTTTCAAGGACCTTTTTGTCTTCTTCCTGCATGACCGTTACTATCTTGATCTTTTTGGTATGCTCATTGTTCCTGATGTAGAGAAGGACCTTGTTCAGGTTGGCGATGTTGTCGCCCCTGGTGAAGAACACGAACTCCTGGGACTGTATCCTGTCTATGGTTTCAAAGATCTTCTGGTTGACCCTGGTGACAAACCTCAGGATGGGCTCGAACATGATCTCGATAAAGTGAAGGATAAGTTCCAGGAGTGCAATCCTGTTGAGCATGACCGCTATTATTATGATGGTGGGCACAAAATATTCTGCAAATATGACCACATTTGCCGGCTCCCCTGGTTCAGGTGCCTTGAGAATATTTCCGGCAAGTGCTGCCAGGACCGCAGCAAGGGCCAGGAATACTGCACCCCAGCTTGCCTTCTCCGGCCTTGGAAGGGATTTTCTTTTTACCTTCAGCAGGATATTGCCCACGGCAAAAAGTGCCATAACAGACAGAAATGATATGGTATACACGCCTGCCAGGACCTCTACCTCCCCGTGGGTGATGAATAGTATCGACACGCAGAGCAGGAAAAAACCGATGATAATGCGGTAAGAGCTGCCGCGCCTGTTTTTTTTCAGCAGGAAGGCGGGAAAGATCCTGTCAAGGGTAATCCTTTCCACCAGGCCGGTAACACCAACGTAGGAGGTCAGCACTGCACCGCTCAGTACCAGCATGGCATCAACCGAGACCAGCATGGCAAGCCACTGCCCCCCGGTCAGTTCGGCCATGTGGGAGAGAAGGGAAGATGCATGGCCTGCCACTTCCTGGATGGGGACAACTGCCAGGGCCAGAAATGCCATGAGCGGATTGAAAATGCTTACTGCTATCCACATGTTTCTCAAGGTCTTGGGAAAGACACCAGGGGCCTGTTCCTCCACGAAGTTGGCAGAGCTTTCGAAACCGGAAATGCCGAGCATTGCCGCTGAAAACCCCCAGAATATTGCCTTTGCAACACTGCCATGCGGGGTGGGCGTATTGTTGTTGGCAAGAAATATTTCAAACCCGTGGGAAAGAAGGTGCGTGATTATAAAGCCTGCAAGTATGACCAGGGAGGTCAGGTGAAAGATGAAGATGATCTCGGCGACTATAGCAGACTCCCCGATACCAAGGATGGTAAGACCCATAAAAAGCGCCAGTATGCCTATGGTTGCGTAGAGCACCGGAAGCGAAGGCACGATGCTGTGAAGGTAATACATGGCTTCTGATGCAGATATGACTGCCGTTGCAATGTAGGAAAGAAGCGTCAGGCTTGCAGCCAGGGAAGCCATGGACTTGCTGGTGGTATTCAGGAGGGCATTGTAGGCACCGCCGTTCAGGGGAAGGGCCCCGACCACCTCTCCGTATATCTTCCTGAACAGATAGAGCACTCCTGCCACTATCAGGAGGGCAAGCCATGCGTATTTCCCGGCTGCTATTATGGAAAGGGCGGATACATAAAGGACGGATGAGGTTATGTCATTGCCGCATATGGCAGTGGCCTGGAGCTCGCCAAGCTTTTTTGTATGCCTGTTGTCACTCACTGCAACTCATCTCCATGCAGGTAAGGCAAGTCCTCTGGCTGAAACAGATCCTGTGCAGCTCCTGAGGGCAGCCGAAGACGAAACTGTCCAGGATTATATCATTTAGGAGGCCAAAAGGAAAATGCTCTTTATTCCAGACGGCTTACCTGTAGGCAGGCAGGGTTTCTGAATTTCAGTTTTCAGCCGATAAAGAAAATAAGACTTTTGTCGCTTGAAAAACTTTTCAGGCCTTGGCAGCATTGCTGCCTCCGGGCTTTTTGATGAAAGGGGAATTGTGAACAGGGCCAGTATTGCAGGGGATTTGCCGGTTGAGTCTCGGCAGGTATTGAGCAGTTCGGTGGACTTGAGGGGTGCTGATCTTTCAGGAAAGGATCTTGGCGGCCTTAACCTTACAGGTGCCGATCTTAAGGGTGCAAATTTGAGCGGGGCCAACCTGGCAAAGGCCGTTCTCATAAGGGCTGATCTTTCCGGCGCCATGCTCCATGGGGCCAATCTCAGGCGGGCAAATCTTTCCGGTGCCGATCTTACAGGTGCAAACCTGGAAGAGGTCAGGGCAGTTCGGGCAAGTTTTGGTATGGCAGATCTTTCCGGGGCCAGCCTGTTCAATGCCCGACTGGAGCTTTCAAGCTTCATCAAGGCCAGCTTGAAGGGTGCGGACATGAGATGTGCTGACCTGAAAAATGCCAGGTTTCGCGAGGCAGATCTCAGAGACGTGGATTTTACAGAGGCCGTGCTCCAATCATCGGATCTTTCTATGGCAAGGGTGGAAGGAGCGAATTTTTCCAACGCCGACCTGAGAGAAAGCAGGCTGAGGCTCATAAGCGGCTACAAGAAGGCCTCCTGGATCGGTACGGATCTTAGAAACATAAATTTTGCCGGGGCCTACCTCATGAGGCGTTTTGCAAGCGACCAGAATTTTTTGAAGGAATTCAAGGAATCCAGCCGAATTTCCAGGGTCATTTATTACCTGTGGCTTGTAACAAGTGACTGCGGCAGGAGCATGGCCAGGTGGTGCATGTGGATCCTGCTTCTCGTACTGTTCTTTTCCTGGCTCTACTCCATGGTCGGCGTGGATTACGGTCCGCATCCAACAACCCTTTCAAACCTGTATCTGAGCGTGGTAACCCTTACCACACTGGGCTTTGGAGACGTGATACCGAAAACGGCCCTGGGCCAGATAGTAGTAATGACCGAGGTTATAACCGGCTATATCATGCTCGGCGGGCTTTTGTCCATCCTGAGCAACAAGATGGCAAGGAGGGCCGATTAGGAAATAGATGGGTTTTTTCGATTTTTTAAAGAGGAAGAAAAGGGATCCGGAAAGTCAGCTGCGTGAACTCCTGGAGGGCTACGAACTGCCCTCATTTCCTGCAGCCGTGGTAAAGACCCTTGAGATGCTCAGGGACCCGGAGGCGCCCTTGAGCGAGATATCAAAAAACATTGAGGCAGATCCGGGAATGCATGTAAGCGTGCTCAAGGCGGTAAATTCTGCTGCCCACGGTCTTTCCAGGAAGGTTGGAAATATCAGGCATGCCATCACTCTCCTGGGACGTGCCCGTCTCGAATCCATCATTCTGCCCATTGCAGTCAGAAATTCCGTTCCGGATGCCGGCTTGGCCTGCCTGGACCAGAGGCTATTCTGGCAGACCAGTGCACAAAGGGCATGCATCGCCCGGATAATAGCCAGGCACCTGGATCCAATGGTGCAGATGGAATCATTTACAGCCGCCCTTCTGCAGGATATGGCCATACCGGTACTGATCCACGTGAAGGACAAGGAGTACTGCACCACCCTGGAACTGTGGAACGTGGATCAGGATGTCAGGCTCCACGAGCTTGAGAGGGAAAATTTCGGCTTTGACCACCAGGCCATCGGCGCCCTTATGGCCGAGAAATGGGGCTTTCCTGACTATCTCCTTGATGCCATCTTGTATCATCATAGCGGGGGAAAGGGTTCAGGGGTGGCAAGGGCCGTCAGGGCCGTATCCCAGCTAAGGTACCTTCCGGGAGAAAATGAGAATATGAACGGGGAGAACATGCTGGGCGTCCTTCAGGAAGTTCTTGGAATCGAAAGGCAGGACGCCCTTGAGATAATGATCCAGGCACAGGAGGAGGCAGAAGAGTTCTCCTCTCTTTTTGCCAAGTAGGTGTGGAAGCCGCCCCAACCGCAGCTGCCTTACATCCAAAATTCCTTCTGGATGCGGAGTATGGCCTTTCCCAGGTCTTTCGTATCCCTGGCAAGCTCTCTAAGCCTTTTGCTGCACGGGCCCTGAACTGTCATCTCTTCCAGTACGGGAAGATATGAAGCTGAATCAAGCTCCATGAAAACCGGCTCCAGGCGTTCAAGAAGCTCCAGCATCTTTTCCGCCATGGATTTTCTACCGCTTTCTTCCATGCTGACAAAACGACCCTGAAGGCCGTATCTTGCTGCCTGCCACTTGTTGCTTTGTATTACCGCTATGTGCATGTCGGGAGATTGGAGCCTTCCTTCCGCAAGGGCCTTCACCATGGCCTGAATAAGGGCAGAAAGGGCAACTATCTTTTCCAGCCGGTCGGGCACGTCACAGATCCGGACCTCCACTGTGCCGAAGTCCGGGCTGGGCCGGACGTCCCACCAGATGTCCCTGGGGGCCTCAATGATGCCGCATTTTTTAAGAAGTCTTACAAAGTCGCAGTAATACTGCCATGAACCAAGCTTCTGCGGGACCCCGGACCGGGGAAGGGCATCAAAGAGCTTGGACCTGTAGGAGGAAAAGCCGGTATCCCGTCCCTGGAAAAAGGGCGAGGAGGCGCTGATGGCAAGAAACAGCGGCAGCCAGGGCCTCAGCCTGTCAAAGACACTTATGGCTGTTTCTGCACCTTCAAGGCCCACGTGGCAGTGGAGGCCCTGTGTGATGAGCCTCCTTCCCACTATGCCCAGTTCTTCCAGTATCTTTTTGTATCTCGGGTCAGGAAATATCTTCTGTTCTTCAAAGCGGGAGAAGGGATGAAGGCTTGATGCAAAAAGGATGCATCCGCTGTCCTCTGCCAGGGACTCCAGTTTATGGACGGTGTCAGCAAGGTCTTTTCTTATTTCATGCACATCCCTGCAGATTCCTGTACAGACCTCAACCATGGACTGGATAAATTCCTGCTTTATCCTGGGACGATATCTTTCCGTGAGCGAGTCGAGGATTTCAACGGATCTCGATTTGAGCCCCAGTGAATCAGGGTCCAGCAGCTGGAATTCTATTTCGCAGCCAAGGGTAAAGGGGGTGCTGGAATTGAAGGCAATGCAGTCTTTCCTGTCCATCTTTTATTACAGGTTTGTCATCTGGGTTTCAGGTAATCAAGCCCTTTCAGGGCACATTCTGCAAAAAAGGCTGCCCCTATTGAAAGGACCTCTTCGTTGAAGTCAAACCGCGAGCTGTGGGCCGGGGAGTTTTCTTGTCCCGGAAGGGCAGCCCCGAACCTGACAAAGCATCCGGGCACCTCCTTGAGGTAAAAGGAAAAGTCCTCTCCTCCAAGGCTTGGAACAGGATATGGTATGACTGATGTCCTGCCTGAGACAGCCTCTGCCGCAAGTCTTGCAATTTCGGTAGCCTCAGGACTGTTGATCACCGGAGGATAGGAATCTCCGAATTCCAGACGGCACTTGGTGCCCAAGGATGCCTCGATTCCCCGGGCAACAGACTCAAGCTCCCTGAAGACCTGTTTCCTTATTTTTCCATCAGTGGTTCGTATCGTACCCTTAAGAACTGCTTCTGCTGCCACGGCATTGGGCACTGTTCCGGCATTGAACTGGCCTATGGAGATGACCGCGGGAAACTGCGGATTTATCCTTCTCGTGAGCAGTGACTGTACCATTACCACGAAATGGCATCCTGCAACCAGGGCATCCTTGGCTTCTTGAGGCCTTGCCGCATGTCCTCCCCTGCCTGTTATGGTCACCTGGAGGCGATCGGCATAAGCACAGATGATGCCCTCCTGCACGGCAATCTGCCCCACTGGAAAGTGGCAGTCTATGTGGCCCCCGAATATGAGCCCAACGCCGTCCAGACAGCCTTCCTTTACCATCTTGGCGGCGCCTCCCTTGCCTTCTTCTGCCGGCTGGAACAGCAGCCGGATGGGGCCGTTTTTTCCTGCATCCATTTCCATGAGCAGGCGTGCAGCACCAAGGAGCATGGCTACGTGGCCGTCATGGCCGCAGGCATGCATGAAGCCCCGTTGCCTGGATGCAAATGAAAGCCCGGTCTCCTCCTCTATGGGCAGTGCATCCATGTCCGCCCGCAGGGCCACGGCAGGGCGGTCCTGATCTCTTTCCCCGCCTATGAAGGCAGCTATACCCGTTGATGCAACGTTATTCCGGAAGGGGATGCCCAGGCCTGAAAGGATTTCACAGATGGTTTCCGAGGTGCGTATTTCCTCAAAGGCAGGCTCTGGATACTGGTGAATCCTGCGTCTAATATCAATCATCCAGTCCTGGATCTTTCCTGCTTTTTCTTTCAGTTGGCTTTTCACGTTTAAATTTCAATCATTCTCCTGGTTTTTTGAAAAGAGTACCAAACGGGAGCATTCCCCGTTTGTCCCCGGACGAGGAATGACGAGGAAGGGCAAGGAAGGTGCATTTCTTTCAAGGTTTACCAAGCCGCTGTGCAGATTTCAAATTCTTTTCGAATACAGAAATCGCCAATCTTAGTGGCTTGACTGCGGCTGAAGTTGGCTTCCTTGTGGTGAAACCTTTCAAGAAA
>JALVJO010000154.1 GCA_027028245.1 Deltaproteobacteria bacterium | reverse complement strand
TAGGCCTTTATTGCCATCTTTCATCCTCCTTTTTCTGCCAAGGTTTATTTCAGCAAACAGATCCAATCCGAACCTGAGCAGCAGCCCTGCTGCTATCCAGAGAACCGGTCTGGCCAGCAGGCCTTTCGCCTTGGATTCGGCAGTTGATTTCTGTTCTGGCATAACTTATAAGTCCTTATTCCCTGTGCGGCAGGCCATAGGATAAGCTCCAAAGGGTTCTGCCTGTTCCTGAATTCCGGGACTCCTAGGATTATTTCATACTGAGTCGGGCATAAAAAAGAAGTAGTCTTTGTCCATGTGCGTCCACGGCAAAAAAGATATTGGTGCAGGTATCTGCTTTTGCAGTTCAGTATCTAGGTTTTAAGCTTTCGGCTTAGCTCTTTTTGACCGGCTCGCCTCATGTACTGCAGGAACCGGCACTGCATGAAAGGCATCCGCCCAGAAAAAGCTTCTTTTTTACCCAGCGCATGCCGTACTTCAAAAGCTCTTTTTCATCCCCGGATATCAACTCTATCACTTCTGGAGACTCCATATAGCGCTCAAGGTTCGGCCCTTCCAGAAAATGCTGCCTGAATGAATCTATATCATAGCAGCCCATGTAGAAGATATCTATCTGGTCTGCCGTAAGCCGGTCGATGCCAGATTCTGTCTTGGCCTGAAGCAGCTCGCCGAACACGTCGTTCATCTCGTTGTATTCGTTCAAGCCCTCGTTTTCCTTCCATTCCTTCACGGTCCATGTCCTGCAGTCCTTGAAGCCAAGACAGTCAGATTCCCGTACAATATAAAAAAACTCTTCCACTCCTTCCATGTCCTTGCTGCGCCTTGCCATACGCGCCAGGGGATATGTCCTGCATGCACCGGGCCGTGCCTCATAAACTGCGCATCCCTTTCCTTCCTCCAGGAACGGGCACTTGAGATAAGGCCCCTCCATCTTGAGCATTATTACAGGAAGCCCTGTTTCAAAGCCCACGTGTACCGATGTATATTTTTTGAGAAAGTCTCCTGATGTCATGCCGAGCCTGTTCTTGAGAACCATGATGTCATAAGGCATCAAGACCAGGTTCAGGTCATGACAGCAGTTGGTAAAACACTTCTTTTCAGGCGTACAGGAAAAACAGAAGGTGTCCTCATCCGTGAGCCTCTTTGAATCATCCATATATGTTTCAGGTCCGTCAGGCATACCTTAAACTCCTTGAAATTCAGATTATGGAGATGAAAATGGCGCTTAAGCGAAAGGCCAGATTCTTTTCAAGACCGCCTCTGAGATAGATGTCGTCTCCTATCCTCGTCAGCATGCTGGTCATTATAACTTCAAAACCCATATTAATGTAACCATTTTCTCCTGCTTCATTTGTGATGAAAAAAAGCTTCCCCTTCCTGTCCCTATAGGTCTTCATACGCCAATTCACCTGGGAAAAATTGCTGTATAGACGTTCAAGACGCCCTGGATCTATCTGGCAACCTGTCAGAAAAAGGCTTCCGCCTGTGTTATATGCCTCATCTATTCCCTTCTTCAATCCCAATACCAGCAAAAAGACCCTGTCTGAAACCTCGGGATTCGGGGCAAAGGCCTGCTCCAGAAGCCTGTGGGAAGGAAGTGCCTTGAGGCGTGGGTATACTTCCACCCCCCTGTTGAATATGGAATCTATCTTTTTGGCCCTCATGGCAGGATCCGGCTCATAACGAGGATTTTTTGCATAGAGCCTCCTGCCAAGCCTTTGGATGAGCTCGTAATTCTTCTGAACATGAAATGCGATAATCTTTACATCAGGTCCACAGACAGTATCCCTGCAGCCCTTTCTGAATCCTGGAGTGCACCCGAAAAGCAACATGGCCGCAACCATGAGAAGCTGCAGACGCCTCAGAAAAAAACTCCATTGACTGTGTTTACGATTCAAATCCCTGATTCCATGCAACTTCATGAAACGAAATTCAGCCGGCATACCTATCTTCAAAGAGCCCCTTTACGATTTCAGACAAAATGGCTGAGAACATAATTGGAAATATAACGCCCCCTGGGAGTCAGGGCCAGTGCCTTGTTTTCATTATAAAAACGGATTAGGCCGTAATCCTTCATGCGGCCGAGAAGCCTGCCGTAATAGTCCAGGATATCTACACCGTACTTTTCCGAGAATTCAGTGATCAAAATTCCCCGGTTCATCCTGAGAGCCATGACAAAGGCCTCCCTGAAGCGGGCCTTCTGATCCAGCTCTTCCGCGTAACATATGGGTAGATTTCCTTCTTCCAAAAGCCCGAGATAATCTTCCAATACCGGCGTATTTTTTGTCCTTTTACCCTCAAGGTATGAGCAGGCAGAACATCCAAGCCCCAAATATTCTTCACCTGTCCAGTAGCCCATGTTATGCCTGCATTCAAAACCGGGCATTGAAAAATTCGATATCTCATACTGACCGTAACCCCTTTTTTCAAGAAAGGATTCCACGGCCATGGTAAGCTCCAGTCTTTCTTCCTGGCAAGGAAGCTTAAAGGTCCCCTTGGCTGCAGATTCTTCCAGGGGTGTACCCTTTTCAAGGGTAAGCTCGTAACACGAAAAATGCTTTGGCCCAAGAGACAGGATTTCCTTGAGACCTGAAATAACACCCTCCCTGTCCTGCCCCGGAAGACAGTAAATGACATCCACGCTCAGGTTTTCAATACCTGCTCTTCTGAGGGTATCTACTGCAGAAATGACCCTGTTTCGGTCATGAATCCTTCCCAGAAACTGCAGTTCCCCGTCGTCCATGGACTGCACACCAAGGCTCACCCTGTTTACCCCCCTTTCCTTCACCGCTTCCATCAATTCCTGACTGACAGAATCCGGGTTGCATTCCATGGATACCTCGAGGCTGTCCCGGGATTTAAAGTGAAACATCCCGAGGGTGTCATCCAGGATGGAACAGATAAATTTCGGCGGCACCAGGGAAGGTGTGCCGCCTCCCAGATAGATGGTATCGAAAACAAGGTCCTTGATATAATGCTTGCGGCTGTAAAGCTGCATCTCCTTTTTAAGGGCCTGAAAATATCTTTCAATGACCAGGCTTCTGGCCCTGAAGGAAATAAAGCTGCAGTAATTGCATTTTTTCCTGCAGAAGGGGATATGAATATATAGGCCTGCCAAGATTCAGTCTTTTCTCCCCTGGCAGAAAAGAAACTTTTCAACACTCTCTGTCCTTGAGCTTTTGGGCTTGAACAGCTTAACCGTCTTGAAGGCACCCTGAAGCTCCTTTCTGAAATCAGGAAGGTCTTCTCCCTCAAAGACCTTGCAGAAAAACACGCCTTCTGGGTCCAGGGCGTTACATGCAATCTGAAAGGCCATGCGGGCAAGATCTATTGACCTGAAATGATCCAGGTCTTTCCTGCCGCTGGTCTTTGGGGCCATGTCGCTGAGCACCACGTGGAACCTGCCGAATTTCTGGAGGAATTTTCCCTGATCCATGGAAAATATATCGGTCTTTAAAAATTCGATATTCGGTGCACTTACCTTGAGATTATGAAGGTCCACGGCAACCACCTTCCCCTTAGGGCCCACCTTTTTCGAGACATACTTTGCCCAGGAGCCGGGCGAGGCCCCAAGGTCCAGCACCATTTGACCGGATCTTAGAAACCTGAATCTTTTTTGGGCCTCCTGGAGCTTGTAGACGCTCCTTGCCGGATAGCCCTCCTTTTTAGCCTTATGAAAATAGTGATCCTGGACCTTTTTCATATATCCGCACCTGATCTATTTTTTTACCGCATGCTGCAGGCATATAGAATTTTTTCATGCCCGCTCAAGTTAGTTTAAAAACATTAGATTGGCCATGGACACACATGGACTTACATGGACAAATACCTTTAGTCATGCCCGACTTGGCATGACTAAAACTCCAAGAAGACAACTATTGCCTGGAGTATTTGGCGGCCCTTGTCAGGGCTGCCAAATTGTCTATGTGGGTCCTTGTGGGTCCATGGCTAAAAAGTCTTTGATGTTGGATGCATTATTTGTCTTTACTTTCACCAGGTTATTTTAAGTCAGAAACTTCAGTCATATACTAATCCTGCACATCCGGAATCATGGTATCCACCAGGTGGCACACCCTGACCTGCCTGCCGATCCCGTTGGCAGCGGAAAGACCTGTCTTGAGCCTCAAAAGACAGCCTGAACACGTAGTCGCCAGGCAGCTTATATCATGCCCAAGAAGAGACAGTACATCATCAAGGATCAAACCAGAGATATCCGGCCGTGAAAATCCGAAAATACCGCCCTGGCCGCAGCAGCCGATATCTATATGCAAAAACCCATCCCCCAGGTTCCTCTCAAGGAGGCTGACAGGATCAGCTGCCCGCCCAAGATCAAAACGCTGATGGCACGGCATCTGGAATGCAGTGCGGCCTTCAGTTATACAGTTTAAAGGATGCAGAAATTTCAAGGCAAAACTGCTGAATTCCATGACCCTTTCAGAAAGGTAGACTGCCTTGTGCCAATGGTCGGAGCCTTCCTGGAAAAGTGTCGGCCATTTTCTTATCATGGAGGCACAAGAAGCGCATCCTGTAAGAAGAATTTCAAAATCTCTTCCCTTAAAGGCATCGAGATTTCTGAGGATGGTTTTCCTGGCATAATGGTCTGCTCCGGCAGAAAAGGCCGGAAGCCCACAGCAGGCCTGGGATTCAGGCACAATAACGCTGTTGCCTGCCAGGGCGGCCATCTTCCCCGGGATCTCGGGAAAAAGGAGATCCTGAACGCAACCTGCAAACAGTGCAGTGCGCGGAATATCTTTTCTCCTGGCTGATGGCTCCACCAGATCGGCAAACCGTAAAATGAAGCTTTCAGGACTGGAAAGAAAGGATCTTGCCACGGGTTTAAGGCTCTTCCCCGAATGGAGAAGATTTTTCAGAATACTGCCTTCTGCCCTCCTGCCTTCCAGGTCATACCCGCTGGCTGCCGGAAGATTTGCTGCTGCCTTCAGCAGAAAACTTGCAACATTTCGCCTGGCCAGCAGGGAATATACAGGCTTTGGAAGGATCCTGAAAAAACCGTGTCTTTTTCTCTCATCCCTTATTAATGAACGGACATCGGCACCGGAACTGCAGACAGCAGTACAGGCACCGCACTGCAGGCATGCCTTGATGGTCTCGACAAAAAGGGGGTTCTTTTTGTCTATCCGGCTCTTTTTCAGGAGATAGTTTTTGCCCCTGGGAGAAAAACGCTCCTTGAGCTCGGCCTTATAAACAGGGCATACGGAAAGGCAGGCACCACATCTGACGCACTTGTCATCCACGGGCTGGGACACCACTTTGCTCCAATAACCTGAATATCAAAAGGGTGCGGCAAGGATCAGGGTCCAGTATTTTCTTCCACTTTGATCCACCGTGCAGGATGCGCCAAGCTCCGTGAATTCAGGCAGCATTATGTTGGCGCAATGAGAAGGACTTTTCATCCATGATCTTACTGCACCAGCGACATCTTTCTGGCCTCTGGCCAGATTTTCACCCATGGCCCTGGCCCTGTAGCCGGCAGCCTTAATCCTGTCTGCCATTACAGAGTTGTCTGAGCCCCTGTGACTGAACATTTCATGGAAGGCCATATCCCGGGAATGGGAAAAAGCAGCTTGTGCAAGCCTGCTGTTCCATGTCAGGCTGCCGGCCCTTGGGTATCTGATATTACCGCAATATCTGGCCTTGGCCCTTGCAGAATTGATCTGCCGAAGCATCCTGCGCCTGAGATCCATTTCCTTCATGCAAGGCCCCATCCTGCTGGAAGATCGGCTTATGATAAGAGTACCCTCTCCTTGCGGTCCAATGGCAATACATATGCCCTCTCCTGTGCATAAAAGAAATATACTGCAGATTATTATAGCAATTTTTTCTGCATTTTCGGCAAACCTGCCAGGTGAATTATCCGGGTTCATTATCCAAAATTAACGAAAAGCCATAACCTGGGCTATTGACAGCTTATCCTGAATTCATCATCCAGATCCAGAGGCAGAATAAGCAAACTTATACCTGTATTGCCGGCCCTTTTGCAAAGATTTCTCCTGGCATAAGGATCGTCAATATACTGTCTGTCGTATTCTACATCCAGAACTGGTTTACCCCTGTCTAAAAAAGGTCTTGCCAAACTGCACTCCTGAAAGCGAAAACATTCTTCAAGAAGAATAAAATCAAAACAGTTACTAAGTTCTCCGGCCTGCTCCAGATCATTCTTCAAAGCGGCTGCAAGGCCCTTTTTATGGGCATTTACTGCCAAAAATTTATTAAAATCCAACTGATCTGAAGCTGTCAGAAAAAACCCTGTGTCATTGTTAAAACCGTCGACATTGTCCGGCTCAACCCCATCACAACCCTTCTCTACTGCCAGATCAAGGCGTTGAAGCATGATATTTCTTACGTTATCGGAGCGGATATCCAGCCAGCGTTCACCCTCCCATTCCTCCAGAGGCCTTCCGAGATCCTCTCCATGGAACTTGTTAAAGTCATTCCTCCAGTCCTCTGCCGTGCCGGCAGAAAAATAGCATATCACTTTACGCCCCTGGTCATGAAGTCTTTTAATTATCTCTTTATCTGTCTCAAAGAGGTCAACATCATAGAGATCAACATCGTATCCGGTATTGACCGCCCCATTCAGCTGCCATTGCCACGTGATGCCTTTTCCAGGCTGGTACCAGTTCGGCTTGTTGGGGGAAACCACAGTTAGCCAGGGGCCGTCGGGAACATCTTTTTGATCCACAAACTGCCAATCCACCTTGTCTATATCATCTAGTCCCAGATAATCCCGAACGGCAGGAGATACATCGATCCCGGCCTGCTGGTTGAACCGACTTGCAGGAAGGTTGTCTCCGAATACATAGTTACAGTCATCTTCTCCAAAAGGACCAACATCTTCCCATTGGGCATAGGCCGTGCGGCCCCCCTTCATGATCTTGATCCATCTGTCCTTCAAGATGGAGTTTCCGTCAGAAATCTTTCCGGAAGAATCTGCCCAATAGACAACAGCACGTACCTCTGGTTTCGCATTGCCGTTTTCATCCAGGTCATTGCATGGAAGAGCTGCATAAAATGGATTTTCCCCTGGAGCAAAACTGGCGGGCAAATAGCCGGAACGATTATTCGGGTCGTCCAAACCGCCGTAGTGACCAATCCAGTCTTCATCCCATGCACTTGCCAGATTAGGAATACCTCCGTTCTCATCGCTGGCCTTTTCACCCACCCAGAAAAACGTGGCAGTGATATTCCTATGGAGCGGATATTGTCTTTGCAGATCGGCAACCAGAAAACAGTCCTTTTCGGGATCCCACACAAGACGGGCACGATAGGTCGTGGAAGACTCTTCTGAAGGGCTTATGACCAAGCCTGAAACAGCCAGAACGCCTGGACCCTCCGGCCTGGCCGAACAACTGGAAACATCCAGCTCGTATGCAAAAAGGACCGATCCTGTGAAAAGGACAAAAAGAAGAGACATGACGGCCAACAGACAACCCGGAGCATTGCCAGTTTGTCCCCTCTTTGTGCCTCTGGCAAGGAAGGGGTATTTCTTGAAAGGTTTCATCACAAGGAAGCCAACTTCAGCCGCAGCCAAGCCGATGAGATTGGCCATGTCTGTATTCGAGAAGAATTTGAAAGCTGCACAGCGGCTTGGTGAACCTTGAGAGAAATGCGCCGATCCTTGCCATTCCTCGCCATTTCTCTTCCGGGGACAAACTGGCAATGCTCCCTAGACAACCTGCTATTTTCATCGTTCTTAGATCCTCCTAGAATAAAAACCCATTTATTTTCCGTACTGGGTAATTTTGTGAAGCAAATCTTATTCCCTAATTCCTCCTCGCTGAATTGCCGTTTTCTCCTGACAAGTGGAATTTCTACGATCTTCTATGGCTGATCTGCACTTTGAATGCTCAGGGGAATTTCCTACTTAAACTTTCATGACATGGGGTTTGTCACCCCCTGACCATGAAAGTTAGCTCGATGCTCAAAGTCGAAAGCTGAAAGATAAAAGCAAACAATCATGCCTTCTTTTGCCTTGAGCTTTCAGCTTTGAGCTATTTTCATGGTAACTCCTGCATGCCGAACGAGGAAATGAGAATTAATACCATGTGCTTATCACAGAAAGCTAAAACCGAAAGGGGCCAGCAATTTTGTCTGATCCTGCGATTTATCTTAGATTTACAGCACCTAAGGCCTAAATATGCTGTCATCCTCCAAAAGCAAATACTTCAGGATCAATCCTTGGAAAGATGGGGTTTGTCATCTCGAGATTTTCCAGCCGGCAGAGGTTGGAGGGGCTGTTCCTGTCCTTATCCCAGTATATGGATGCCAGAATCCAGAATCTTTCCAGGTCTTCAAAATAGGATTCTTTCATCCTGTCCACGAAATGTCCGTTTGATATGACAAAGGGGATGTCACTGTTCATGGACTGCAGCACCTCTCTTCCTGCCTGGGATACTATGCGCCTTGCGGTCTCATCATCCTTTTCGTGATCCCTCATGTGAGATGCCATGGCCACCAGTTCCCTGACAGCCTCATGGGTATGACGGTGCATCCATGAAACCGAGCCGTACATCCACTTGTCAAAGGTGCCCTTGTCTCCCCAGGATGATGGGTTGAGGAAGACCTCCTGGTTTCTTGGATAGCGGTTCAGGTAGCTTATGGGCGTGATAAGCTCTGTCTCGTTCTGATCGTAATAGAATTTCTTGAGGAGAAAATAGAGAAAGTCCGTTCCCTCGAACCAATGGTGACCGAAGAGTTCGGCATCGTACATGGCCACCACCAGGGGCTTCTTCCAGAACCAGTTCTTGATGTACTGGAACCTGAAATTCCTGGCCTCCATGAAGTGCTGGGCATGGCGGGCCGCCTTTTCCAGGGCCCACTGCCTCACGTAAGGTTCTTTGTAGTCATTTGTCCTTGTGGTGATCCTGTTGTAGCGAAGAGGCCCCCCCTTGAAATGGAAATCCAGGTAATCCGGATCTCCAGGATAGCCTTCTTCGCCGCTCCACACCTGCTTGCCCGTTTCAGGATCTCGGGCAAATGCCGCCACGTCGCTTCCTTTTACAAAAACGGGCGCATGGGTTCCAAAGGCAGGGGGACAGTCTGCAAGGGTCACTGCATGGGTCTCGGTAAAGAAATACCTGAGACCTGCCCGTTCCACGAATTTTTCAAGGCCCGGCACATAGGCACACTCTGGAAGCCATATGCCTCTGGGCTTTGTGCCGAAGGTGTCTTCGTAATCCAGGACAGCCGTTTCTATCTGCCCTCTGACTGCTTCGGGAAAGGCCGTGTGAAAGGGAAGGAAGCCGTGGGTGGCGCCGCAGGTAGATATTTCCAGGTATCCCCTGTCCTGAAAATCCCTGAAGGCCCTGGTAAGGTCGCAGTCATATTTCAAAAAGCAATCCCTTATCTCAAGAAAACGGTTGAGGTGCATCCAGGCCGTATCGTGATATTGCATGGCCTGCCGCCTGGTCCGGTCCACCTCGGCCCTCGCCAGGTTGATATGTGCATCTATGTAGCGAAGGAATTCCTCTTGCAGCAGGGAGTCTCTCATCATATTGGTGAGCGTGGGAGAAATATCCATGGACATGCGAAAATCCACTCCCTCTGCAGCAAGGTTTTCGAACATGAGGATCAGGGGTACATAGGTATCCTTTACGGCCTCGTGAAACCATTCAGGCGGAAATCCCAGGGGCTGCCAGAAGCCGGTATCGCCGTAGGAAACCCTCTTTCTGAAATAGGGAAGATGTGCATGGAGGTGCAGCACCAGGAGGCCGATGGAATTTTCTGACGTTCCCATTCGGGATTCCAGCTTTCTTATGGAGGGATGCACTGAATCCGGATGAACTTCCCGATAATCTATGGGGTTGTTTCCGTGAAAGAGTCTCGGGGTCTGGATAGAGTTTGAGACGTCTGTAAGGTCCATAACCTCGGTGCCGGAAGCTGCAATGAGCTGAACCCTGTAAACCTTGTCCGGCTCAAGGTTCAAATACCAGTTGTCCGTAAATTCCAGATGCACCTCTACGTCCTTGTGCATATGGTGAAAGAGCTGCCCGGCCCATTCCTCGTAAATCTTTATATAGGTCTTTACCTCCTGTCCGGTGCGATCTGAAAGCTCTAAGAGCCTTTGGGCAAGCCGGTCCCTGTCCAGGTGCCAATAGGTATAGGCCCTGACCTCGTCAATGGGAATAAGCACTATCTGGTCGGGTTTTACAGGCACGAAACTCAGGGTGGAATACATGAGTTCCATACGCCTTTTTTTTGAAGGGATATTCAAATAGATTACAGCCTGGTAAGCTCTGCCGTCCTTTAAATTGGTAAACAGCCAGTCTGATGCCCCAGGCAGGATAATACCCCCCTGCCCCTGAACAGGCTCCTTGCCTCGGGATCCGCATTCCAGAAGTTCTATTTCAAGCTGGGTATCATCCCATGAACATGCAAGGGGCTTTAAGATCTCCTGATCCATGCGGTCCCAGTCTGTCTGGGGTATCTTCCACCAGGCCCGAAGCTGCACACTGTCTTCTTCCCACACTTCCCTTTTAAGTTCAAAATATGGAGCATCCGCAGGTATCTCTATGCGCGTATTAAAAAGCCGGGAGATGGTATCCGGGTCATCAAAGGCTATTGAAAAAATTATCTTGAGCACCGTCGGGTCCTTGAGGTTTGCCTGGAGTCGGCCGGTGTCATCCTCCACATCTTTTTTCACCACGGCCAGATTGACCTTGAGGAGGGATCCCATAATGACTGTATAGTCTCCCGGCCCCACCCTGATCCATTCCTCCTCTGGAAGATCAAGCGGATTGTCAGGCTTTCTGAGGCAGTGCACAAAGAGATCTATTTCCTTGTTCCAGTCAACTCGTGCCGCCCTTTCTACCTGGTTCTTGACCCTTTCCCAGTCTATATCAGCCCAGGTGAGGTGGTGACGAAGTTCGTTTTCAGAAACCAGATTCACCTTTGGAGTGTAGTGACAGTCTGTTGCCATGTAGAGCTTCGAGTGCTCTTTTACCACCAGCCTGAAATCAAAATTTCCGCTTTGGGCCAGATAAAATTCTGTGGAGTGAAGATCCGTACACTTCTTCTCAAAAACAGGAAGATCCTCTCCAGGGCGGAATATCTGCACCCAGAGGTCTTCCATGGCTGTATTAACCTGCCTGGAGATGGTCTCGTCCCAAAAGACCTGAATGAGATCGCCCGAAACCTTTATACTGCAGTGTTCATGATCATAATTTCTGCAATGAACTGCAGATACCAGTGGAATGGAAGAAGACATAAATTTTTCCTCAAAAAAATAGATTAAAACATAATATGTATAGCAATGAAAAAAATTTCAATAAATTTCATACGTACTTATCCAAGAATATTTTGTTGCCCTGGACTAACGCCTGTAAAAGATTAACTTCAACTCTTAAATTTTTCCAGAAATACTAATTCAATTTATCATGGAATCTGTAAACATAACGCGAAAAGATCGAATATGGAAAGCATTTCGGAGGCAGGGATTCAAACTCCATCATCTCCTTCCTGGTAGGGTGCTCCAGTGAGAGCCTGAAGGAATGAAGAGCAATCGCCCTTCCACTCAAAAACCTGTCCCTGCTCCCATATTTCCGATCCCCGAAAATGGGACATTTCATCCCTGCCATATGTACCCTCAACTGATGAGACCTTCCTGTTACAGGCTCCAGTGCAAAAAGACACAAATCCTTCCTGCACTGGAGCATCTGCCATCTGGTCACCGCTGACTGCGCCCCCTCTTGGCTCGTTTCAGCCCTTTCCACCACGTTTCTCTCCCTGTCCTTACGAAGATAATTTTCGATCTTCCCGGAGCGCTCCAGAGGTCTGCCGGCAGACACGGCCAGGTATCTCTTTCCAATGCGGTGTTCCCTGAGCTGCGCCGACAGCCTGGATGCTGCCTTAGAAGTGACGGCAAAGCACACCAGTCCGGAAACCGGTCTGTCTATTCTGTGAATCACGGCCAGAAAAACATTGCCCGGCTTGTTTCTTGTATGTTTCAAATATGTCCTGCCCCAGTCCAATAGAGACAGATCCCTGCTGGCATCCGGCACCGAGGGCATGCCCGGCGGTTTTTCCAGCACCAGGAGATGATTGTCCTCATATATTACCTGCGGTCCGGCAATGTATTTTTTATTTCCATAAATATGCATGGCATGATATTTATTTAAACAATTCAACACCAAACGAGTAACGGAGATGGAAAAGGCAGCTCAGCCCTGGAAAAATCGCATTAAAAAATTAAAATCACAGCTGAAAAAAGAAAGAAATGCCATGGATTTCCTTCAGAAATTCTCTGAGGGTCTCCTGGCGATTACAGGCCAAAAACAGCTTTTCAGGTTCTGCAACATCTGTGCATCAGAATACCTGGAGCTGGATTATGCCACCATCCTTTTGTGGATTCCCGAAAGACAGCAACTGCTGATCAAGGATACCATTGGCTTCCCGGAAGATATCATAGATTCCTATTACATAAAACCAGGAGAAGGTCTGGCCGGGTACTGCTTTTCCCAGGGAAAGCCAGCCATAGTACCGGATTTTCATAAGGAGAAACGTTTCCAGGTTCCTGACCTGGTATGGAAAGAAAGGATAACATCCGCCATAGCCGTACCTATGCGTAGAGAAAGAGACGTAGCCGGGGTGATGATAGGCCATACCCGGCAAAGGCGGCTCTTCAGCGCCCTGGAAAAAAACATGTTCCAGGCCATGGCCAGCCAGTCCGCAGTTGCCATCAGGTGTCAGCTTCACCAGCAGAAAAGGAAGGAGACAGAGGACAGATATTCCACGATATTCAATATGGTCCAGGATGCAATATTCATCCATGACCCGGATACCGGAAGGATTCTTGAAACAAACAGGGCAGCCCAGAAATTATACCGGATGAGCGAATCTGAGCTGCGGCAGGCTGCAATAGGAGACCTTTCCAGGGGAACAGCGCCATTTAGCCATGAAGAGGCATTGAAACACCTTGGCAAGGTTCGAGAAACAGGAAACCAGACCTTCCGCTGGCATTCCAGGCGGGCTGACGGCACACTATTCTGGTCTGAGGTATCCCTTTCCATGGCGAAAATAGCAGGAAAGGAACGGATTATCGCGGTAGTAAGGGACCTTACCCACAGACTTGCGGCAGAAAAAAAGATCGCCGAAAAAGCGGCCGAATTCGAGGCCATCTTCAATTCCATACGCGATATAGTAGTTTTTGCAGACAAAGACCGCAGGATTCTTAAGGTCAACCCGGCTGCTGAAGAAACCACGGGATTCACCAGCGAGGAGCTCCAGGGCACTCCCACCCGTGACGTATACGTGGATGCAAGAGACCATGAAAGAATCGGTAAGCTCTTTTTTTCCTTAGATTCCCCGAAAACCACAAAACCCTTTATAACCCGCTTGAAAAAGAAAGACGGAAGCGCATTTCATGCCGAGGTTGTAGGAGGCCCGGTCAGATCAAAAGACGGTCAGATCCTGGGATTTCTCGGGGTCGTCAGGGATATTTCCCAGCGCATTGCCATGGAGCAAAAGATGCAGCACGTGCAGAAACTGGAAAGCCTTGGGGTCCTTGCCGGGGGCATCGCACATGATTTCAACAACATCCTGATGGCCATTCTGGGAAATGCAGAACTTGCCTTGGAAAAGAAAGGGACCTCCCAGGCACAATCTGAAAACCTGAAAGCAATAATTTCTGCTGCACACAAGGCCTCGGCTCTATGCAGGCAGATGCTGGCCTATTCAGGCCGGGGTAAATTCCTCATAACAGACATAGACCTAAATGAACTTTTGCAGGATATCCACAACATGCTGAAGATGTCCATAAACAAAAAGGCAGTGCTGAACTTCAACCTCTCCCCAGAACCCGTAATGATCAAGGCGGATCCATCCCAGATCCAGCAGGTTATCATGAACCTTATCATAAATGCCTCCGAGGCCCTGGAAGACAGAAGAGGGACGGTGACCATTTCCACTGGCTTCTGCCAGCTCGATACCGCTGAAATCGACTCCTATATTTCAGGAGAGGTGCTATCCCCCGGCAGATACTCCTGTCTTGAGATATCTGACAACGGCTGCGGCATGTCCGAGGAAACCAAGGCCAGGATCTTTGAGCCGTTTTTCACCACGAAATTCACCGGCAGGGGGCTCGGGATGGCTGCCGTCCTGGGAATAATCAGGGGGCATAGAGGAGCCATCAGAATTAAAAGCAGCCCGGGCAGGGGCACAATTGTAAAAATCATTCTTCCTGCAATAGAAGGTGCCGCCAAGCCCCTTCCCAAGAAAACGGTCCTGAAGGAGGCAGCCAAATGCAACAAAGGCCTGATACTCCTGGTTGATGATGAATCATCCGTTTTGGATGTTGCTTCCAGCATGCTGGAATTCCACGGATTTTCCGTTATAACTGCAGAAAACGGCATTGAGGCCGTAAATGTCTTTAGGAAAAGGAAAGACGATATAGACGGGGTGATAATGGATCTCACCATGCCGGAAATAGACGGCATCGAGGCCTGCCGCCGGATCCTCGAGATTGATAAAAACGCAAGAATTCTTCTTTCCAGCGGATACGACGGCGATGAAATTACAAGTACCGCTTCCTCCCTAAATATAAGGGGATTTATTCATAAACCATACAGGCTTTCAACCCTTGAACAGGCCCTCAATAATCTGTTCCAGAATTCCAGTTCCACGGATGCAGATGAAGACTCATGACACTACCAGCTGATATTTCACCGAAGTCGCGCCTGGTTACCCTGCTGCTGTGCCTCTTTTTCGGTGCACTTGGATTCCACCGTTTCTATGTGGGCAAAGTAGGCACCGGGCTTCTCATGCTCATCAGCCTGGGAGGCTTCGGCATATGGGTATTCATAGATACCATTCTTATTCTCATGGGAAGCTTCACCGACAGCGAAGGAAGAGTGGTATTCCGCTGGTTTGAACCCGGATCCATCTGATGGATTTACATTTGGGAGCATTCCCGGTTTGTCCCTGGACGAAGAAGGGCAAGGAACGGTGCATTTCTTTCAAGGTTCACCAAGCCGCTGTGCAGATTTCAAATTCTTCTCGAATACAGACAACGCCAATCTCAGCGACTTGACTGGGGCTGAAGTTGGCTTCCTTGTGGTGAAACCTTTCAAGAAACACCCCTTCCTTTCCATTGGCATAAATGTGGGACAAACTGGGAATGCTCCCTTAACACTTTGCGCAATCGTTCATCATACCTCTTCAACTAAATCCTGCATGGCAAAAGGGGGCAAAAGATTATAAAAATCCGCTTTCACCAAGATAGTGAATTTAAGAAATGACAAGATGTTAATTAGTAATCTATTTATTCGTTTGTAATTCATCTTTGGCCCTGTCCGTTTGCACCCTTGCTGGTCCACGGCAAAACTAACAAATCCGGCCTTTTACTGGACAGTCCAGGCAGGGTTAAGATTAGGATACTATTGCCTTGAAAATAAAAAATTTTTCACATTCCGTGTCCATTACCGGAAATAACGTGATATAATGTCCCAAAAATTGGTATGGGCGGAGGAAAATGATAGGTCTGGTTCCTGAGGGATGTAAGAATCAGCATCCCATTAAGTGCTACATGCGTTCCCTTAAGGTAAAGCTCTTCTACAGCTTTGCCATTGTATTTATAGTGACAGCCCTGTCTTCCCTGGCTGCCATTTATTCTATTTCTAAGGTGGAAGACAAGATGGAACTGGCGGAGCTTCTGGATGTGCTCACCCAGGAAATTCTGCTTGTGCGCCAGAAGGAAAAGAATTTCCTCCTCTACGCCAACGTTCAGGAACTCGAGGAAGCACAAAACATACTGGTAAAGCTTGAAAACCAGATTTCCGAACTTGATCCCGTCAGCTCCGAGTATTTTCGAAATACCCCCCGGGAAATAGAGGCATACAAGGCCCTGCTGAAAAAGATAACCTCGCGAAATGTCCCGGACGAAAAGGCCAAAACCATAAAACTGGCCCTTAGAGAGCAGGGACATCAGCTCATGGGCGAAATCCTGGACACCACCAAGAAATTGAAGGATCACCTTGATGCCCAGGTCCTGAGATACAAGGAAATCTCCTTCCTGCTCCTCTGGATAGCCATTCCCATTGGTCTGCTGCTGTGCCTGTTCCTTGCAGAATGGATACTGGAGCCCATAGAATACGTTAGGAAAAAGGCAATAAAGGTGATGAGCGGGGAATTAAGTGCAATTCCATTGGAGCCGGTTGCTAAAAAATGCCTGGAATGCGACGGCCTTGTCCGTTCCATCAATAAGATGCTGGACACCATCGAGACAAAGCAGCAGCAACTGGTTCAGTCTGAAAAACTTGCTGCCATAGGAAAGGTCACAGCAGGAATCGCACATGAAATAAACAATCCCCTAAACAACATCAACCTAACTGCTGAAGTATTACTGGAAGACATGGAAAACATGAGCCCTGAGGAGAGAGAGGAATTCATCAGGGATATCCTGGTACAGACTGAACGGGCCAGGGAAATCGTGCACAACCTCCTCCAGTTTTCCAGGATGAAAAAGGCCGCTATCCGTGAAAAGATAGACGTGGCAGATCTGGTTGAAAATACCTTTGCCCTCCTGAAAAACGAACTTAAGATCACCCATACCAAGGTCAAATCCTCTTGCAAGAAGGGTATGGCCTTTGTCATAGGAAATCCCAACCAGTTGCAGCAGGTGCTTGTTAATATTATCCTAAACGCGGTTCAGGCCATGGGAGAAGGCGGAAGCCTGGAGATTGCCCTGGAGGTCGACAAGAAAAACAAAAAAATCCTGCTGTCCGTCAAGGATACCGGCCCGGGCATTCCCAAAAATGTTCTGGAACACATCCTGGAACCATTCTTTACCACAAAAAAGGATGGTACCGGACTGGGTCTTTCCGTCAGTTACGGAATCATAAAGGCCCACAAGGGGAACATCAAGATCCAGAGCGAGGAAGGAAAGGGCACGACAGTCATTATAGAGCTGCCCCTGGCTGATAATACAGGTGTCGATGAGAAGGATGCTGAAAATTGAAAAAGGGCCGGACTGAAAAAACAGAAACTTCTTTTCTCATATACATTATAGACGACGAAGATATTACTGTTCAGCGTCTGGTCAGAGCACTGAAGGCCTCTGAACATGACTCTACTGTCCGGGGGTTTATCATGGCTTCCGAGGCACTTGAGGCTGTAAAACAGCAACCCCCTGATATAGTGATATCTGATATCAGGCTAAAGGATGCAGACGGCATCGACCTCATGAACAGGATCAAGGCACTGGCTCCCCATGCAGCTATAATCCTGATTACCGGATACCCTTCCATAGACCAAGCCGTGAAGGCCACCAAGAAGGGGGCATTCTACTATCTTGCAAAGCCCTTTTCCCTGGCAGAACTGCGAAAGACGATCTCTGATGCAAAACATTTTCTCATCAGCCGGAAGCAAAAGGACCAGATTATTGAAAAGATAAGAAAGGACGGCCGCCTAGGAGAAATCATCGGGACCACGTCTGAAATGCTTAAGATTTTCAAGACGATAAAACAGGTGGGCCCTCTGGACTGCAATGTACTCATAAAGGGCGAGACAGGCACGGGCAAAGAACTTGTTGCCAGGGCGCTTCACATGCACAGCAAGAGAAATTCTGGGCCGTTCATGTCCTTCAACTGCGGGGCATTTACCGAGGAGCTCATTGCAAATGAGCTGTTTGGTCATGAAAAAGGGGCATTTACCGGTGCAAACACCACCAAGCTGGGCCTCCTTGAGGCAGCCGCCAAGGGCACAGTGCTCCTGGACGAGATAGGCGAAATGCCCCTTACCATGCAGGTAAAACTCCTTAGGGTGCTCCAGGAAAACGAGATATTCCGGGTGGGAGGGACAAAGCCCGTCAAGATAGACTGTCGCTTCATCGCCGCCACCAACCGCGACCTGGACAAGATGGTCAAGGAAGGAGCCTTCAGACAAGACCTCTATTATCGCCTCAAGGTGGTAACCCTGGAACTGCCTCCCCTCAGAGACAGAAAAGGCGACATACCGGCATTGACCAACCATTTCGCCAGGAAGGCGGCAAAAAAATTTGGAAAGGCGGCCCCGGCCGTGGGCAGGGATTTCGTGGAAGCAATCATGTCATATCCCTTCCCTGGCAACTGCCGGGAACTGGAACACATGGTGGAAAGGGCAGTTGCACTATCACACAAGAAGAAGCTCACCGCCCATGACCTGCCGCCGGATTTGTGGCTCATACGGGAGCCTGAGACCAAAAACAAGGCAGCTGCGCCCCTAAAAAACATGGAACTCGATTATATTTACGAAGTGTACAAGAAAACGGGTTTTAACCAGACAGAAACGGCAAAGATACTGGGTATCTCAAGAACTACCCTTTGGCGCAAACTAAGGAAGATGAACATAAGCACAGACAGGATGAAGGAAGGAGACAAAAAATAGACAGCCTGTTCGGATTTAGGTTTCTCCTAAATCCTGCATGCCGAATGCAATGGAAATCAGCAAAGTTCTTGTTGAATACTTGGCGGGCAAGTTTCACTTTTTGGTTGAATTCACCATCAGATATTTTTGCCTCGCATTCCAGAAGCAGGATTTAGGTTTCTGCTTTTGCCGCCCTCAGGACTGCCTCCTTCAGTTCCTCAAGCCTGAAGGGTTTTACCATAAAATCAAAGACGCCGTTTTTGAAGGCTTCCTTGGCGGTTTCAGGCTTTGCATACCCGGTAATTATGATGACCCTTGCACTTGGGTTGATCCTTCTTGCCTCCCTCAGGACTTCCATCCCGTCCAGTTCCTCCATCTTGAAATCGGTTACCACGATATCGAAAGGATTCTTTTCCATGAACTGGACAGCGGCAAGAGAGTTGGTAAAGATTTCCACGTCAAAACCCATTTTACCAAAAACCTGTTTAAGTCTTCTGCCGACTATGGGCTCGTCGTCTATGATTATGAGACGAATGGGCCGGGCTTGTGTTTCTGTCATGATATTTCTCCTGCCTGATAAGATATTTTCCGGATGTTCCCTGGATCTGACAAAGCATCCTGCAGTCATGGCAGCCGTAAACCCATGCCTGCCTCACCCTCTCAACTCGTGAACTTAGAATTCTCTACCACATATTTGAGAAAAACTCTACTCATCCCCACCTATCAATGCAGTGCCACGTCATATTCTCCCCTTAGAAAGGCCTCCAGATACCTCTGCACTTGCACATCGCTTTCCATGTGAACATCAAGCTGCCTGGTGAAGCCTATGAGCTTGCCGAGAATCTCAAGAATGTATTCCATGTCCTTCCTCTGCATGTTGCCCATCCTGGCAGTGACCACATCCCCCTTGGTCTTGACGTTCAGGTCATAGGCCTTGAGTATCTCTGCAATTAACCTTGCCCGCCTGGACCTCTTGGTTAGGTCTGTGGCCCCTCCAAGAAACCTGAAATATATATGGTTATCTCTTGGAAAATCACTGCAGTAGGCATCTACGATATTGAAATGATAACCGAACCTGAGACTCAAGTTCACATATTCCCTGGTTATTATTGCTATGTTGTGTCCGGAGTACTGACCATCCAGGGCATCGGTGGGCGCATTCAGCATGCTTGATACCATGTCCTTAAAGCTGACATCCATGACTGTGGTATGCCATATCCCGGGAGCGGTCATCCCCTTGAGCAGTGCCCTGAAGGGAATGGACGTAATATGTTTCAATTCGCAGTGATCATCAGGTGCATCACTTGAAATCCCGCCTCCAAGGTCAACGCACAGTATCCCTGCAGGGATGGGCAGCTCGAGACGCTTTGTTATGTTGCCCTTAAGGAGCCTTTTTTCGTCTTTTCCTATCTCAATGAGCTCCTGAACCGCCTTTTCGTGAATGAATCTCAGAATATCGTGGTAGGTTTCGCAGTTTTCCATGCGGAACTCTTCTATCAGGGGATCCACCAGGTTAAGGGGGGCAACTGCGTCCAGGAGTCTCCTCAAGAGCCTGAAATCCCTGGATTCGAACACGTTCATTGACCTGGAATTCCTGTAGATCAGAAGCTCCCTGACCT
Source organism: Deltaproteobacteria bacterium (assembly GCA_027028245.1). Taxonomy (GTDB): domain Bacteria; phylum Desulfobacterota; class Dissulfuribacteria; order Dissulfuribacterales; family QOAL01; genus QOAL01. The sequence continues at coordinate 38,533 of JALVJO010000154.1, read as the reverse complement.
TTCCCTTGTAAATCTTCTGGTCCTCGGCATCCACAGTGATTTCCATGCCGTCATGCACCTTTGACAATATGCCGCTTACATTAACCAGGCATGGCACGCCGAGCTCCCTGCAGATGGTTGCCATGTGGCTGACAGGTGTACCCACCTCAGTAACAATGGCAGAGACCTTTTTCATCACCTGGACAAAATTGGACATGTCCCTGGGGCTCACGAGTACAGCGCCTTCCGGAATATTATCAAGATCCTTTATGGTTCTTGCTATCTTGACTGGTCCGCAGCCGATTCCCTGCTGGGCAGTAAGGCCCACGCCGCTTGAGATGACCTCGTATTTATCCTCCAGATCCAGAAGCTCCCTTTCTATATGATCCTGTTCTTTCACAAGAAGCTCCCTGGATTGAAGAATGAGCAGATCATCCCTTTGGTCCACGACCCACTCCACATCCTGGGGCCGCTTGAAATAATTTTCAAGCCTCAATCCCATCTCAGCAAGCTTCAGAACCTCTTCATCCGTCAAACAGGGTTGTTTCTGCATTTCTTCCGGAACTTCCCTTTTTTCCAGCCCTCCGGCAAGGCTGAGATAAAGGGCCTCCTTTTTCCTGTTTATCTCGCGGCTTGCGATCTTGAGTCCGTTCTTCCTGGAGACACGGAAGGTGTCTGTAGGCATCTTTCCGTCTACAACAGCCTCTCCCTGTCCCCAGTTTCCCACAATTACCATGTCTTCCGAGTGAGAATCCAGGGGATCAATGGTAAAAAGGACCCCGCTGCTCCTGGCATCCACCATAAGCTGACATAGGGCGGCAATAGACATCTGCCCTTCGCCTTCAAAGATTGTCCTTCTGTATTCGATTACGTGTTTTCCGAAGAGACTTGCCATGACCTTTCTGTAGGCAAGGAATATGTCCAGGGGCCGTGCCCGGACGTTGAGAACAGTATCAAACTGTCCGGCAAAGGAAAAATCCATGTCCTCTTCCTGTGCACTGCTTCTGACAGCCATATAAGGTCTGTCCATACTGCCCAGATCCATGAGATCAAGGGCTTCTGCAATGGCATCCAGCAGGCGGGGAGGCGGTTCCAGCTTACCAATTCTGCCTTGTACGTCCCTGCGGAGATTTTCTATTTCTTCATGGTCCACCACCGGGGATGCGATAAGGCCTTCGAGTCTGTCTATGGAGGGTGCCAGACCGCTGTAAGCAATGACGTCGTGATATGCCCTGGTGGTTATGACAAACCCGTCGGGGACAGGCAGTGCCAGGTCCCTGATTATCCTGGCCAGGTGTTTTGCCTTGCCTCCCACCACTGCATTATGCGCCCTGGTAACGGCCTTGAGCAATATGACAGGTGGCCCGTTCCTGTCTTCCCTCTGCTTCAGGATCTCTACAAGATGCCTGGTAACCCTGTCGTAAACCCCGTAAAGATCCTTGTATTTATTATCGCACAGGGCATTAAGGGCATTAACGCTCTTTAAAACCGCCTCTGAAAGCTTTTCATATGATTCTTCAATATAGCGCCGGTCGAATATGTAATCCCCGCTGAGCTTCTCCCCCATGTCGGCAATTATTTCAAGAGCAGCCTGGTTGGAACTGAGAACCTTCTTGAACTGTTCGAACTTGACCTTTATGGATTCTTCCCGCTGAGCCTGACCAGCCCTCAGGCCGCCCTTTATCTTCTCAAATATTCCTTGTAAAAATGCCACTTCTGTTTTTTCTCCGCTTACAATACAACTGATTATGAGGGCCGAAAGCCTTTTGCTGCACGTAAATTTGCCGAAGCTGCAGGACCTAAGGAAAATAGATATATATTCGAAATTCAACCCCTGACAGCACTGCAGACTCCATGAAATTTCGGGCTGATTGCCTGAAATAAAAAGCCCCGGCCTTCTTAAGTATGCAGCAAGGCAGGGGCTGGACGAGGATTCGGAAGATCAGGCATTAACCTGAAAACTAAGCTTAGTGTGCTCCACCCCCTTTGAATATCATGCCCACACCAAATCCGGCGATGATGGCAACAACCAGTGCAATGATACCATAAAGTGCCGGTCTTTCGAAGGCCATGTGGGAAAGGATCTCTTCAATTCCAACCCTCTGATCCTTTATCTTGGCCTCTGCCTTATCAATTACCTGCTGATCCTTTACGGCAAAGACCTCAACGTCATATTCCCCGGGAGGAGCCTCAAAAGGCCAATCTATTTCCAGTTCATAGGTCTGGTTGGCCTGATCAACCTTTACAACACCTGACTTTTCCAGGTAGAGATGTTCCTCTTTTTTAAACTTCATGAACTCCTTGAGCCATTTATCCCTGTCCAGGTTCTTCAAAGTGCTTTTGATCTCCGCCTTGTTCTTCAGGGAATCAAATCCTATGGAAAGTTCTGCACATTTTTCCGGAGACAGAAGCTCGTGGGTATCCCTGGTTGAATAGACAAGGTATACACCTGGTACGTTTTCAAAGGTCATGGTGCCGAGCTTCATCCAGAAAATGCCTCCTGCCTTGCCCTTGTATTTCAGGTGTTCTTCACCTGGAGGCGAATGTATCTGGACGATAAGATCCGGCGCCTGGAGTCCCTCGCCTGTTATCTTTACCTTGGTGCCGTGGTATCCCAGGCTTATGGGAATCTTGGCCGGCGTAACCTTGCAGGTAAGGGCCAGGGCCTGAGAGCTTATGAACATACCAAGGGCAAGAACAGCAAACAGCGCACCAAAGTACTTAGTGATTCTTTTAAGCTTTGTCATGATCAGTGCCCTCCTCCGTGTGCCAGTAACAAGGATGGTTCAAGTATCAGGCCGAGAATCATCTTCACTGTGACACCAAGGACAATGATGGCCAGCAGAATCTTGAGCTGATCGCCGTGAAGCTTTTTCCCGAGCTTGGTACCTATCTGGGCCCCGATTGTGGAACCTGCCAGAAGCAGAATGGCAAGTATGATATCCACGGTGTGGTTCTGATAGGCCTGGAGAAATGTTACCTCTACGCAGGTAAACATGATCTGGAAAAGACTTGTGCCGACCACCACGTGCATGGGCATCCTGAGAAGATATATCATGACCGGAACCATCAGGAACCCGCCGCCGACACCCATAATAGCTGCAAGGACACCCACAAAGATGCCAAGTCCCACGGGTAGTATTGCAGAATGGGTCACGCCTGATTTTTCAAAGTGGATCTGGAAAGGCAGTGAAGAGAGCAAGCCCTTCTTGGCCTTGGCTGCCTTGGCCTTTTTCTTTTCTTCCGCTGCTGCAAGTTCCGCCTCGGAAAGATTGGCCTGGGCCTTCTGCTTTTTGAGGGCATTAAGGCTTTCGAAAAACATGAAGGTGCCCACAACACCGAGCATGATCACATAGGTCATCTTGATGAGAAAATCAGCTCCTCCTGTAGCTCGCAGTACCTTGATGACATGAACTCCAAGGGCACCGCCTGTGAAACCTCCCACCAGGAGCAGGAGTCCCATCTTGAAATCCACGTTCCCAAGTCTCCAGTGCGCCAGGGTACCGGAGGCAGATGCAGCCACGATCTGGTTGGCATCCGTGGCTGCAGCCACTGTGGGCGGTATTCCTATCATCATCAGGAGAGGAGTCATGAGAAACCCCCCTCCGACCCCGAACAGACCGGATAAGAGCCCGACCAGCAGCCCCAGGCCCACTACCAGCCAGAGACTTACACTGGTTAAAGCAATCGGCAAATAAACATACATATCAAACCCTCCTAATTATTTTTTATCCCGTGACCGTACAGGCATCCCTGCCCTTCAGGTCCGCCTGTAAATTTGGGACATATTTCTCCCTGAACTCTTCATGCAAATACCATCTCTATTGGATACAGACTGCAATCCGAGCTCAGCTCCTTTAGCACCTTCTTGAAGTCCTTCTCCCTCCAGGGCTTTGCCAAAAACACGGTCAGGTCCCCCAGGTACCAGTGCCGGTTTGCATAAATCTTCTGAACAAGCTGCGACAGCCATTTCTGTTTTTTATCAAAATCCTCCTGATCCTGCGTTCCCATGATAATGCAGGGGACCTTTTTGGAGATCAGAAATTCCACCAGGTTCTCCTCGTCCCGTTCATCAATGAGGTGATAGGAGACTTCCACTCCCTCGAAGTTTCCCAGACTTGAAATAAGATACAAAAATTCTGATGGGGAACATGCTTGCCAGCGCTCAGAGCTTTCCCTTGGGGGATTTTCATTTCTTTCAGACATAAGAAGTACTGACAAGAGTTTTGCCTCCATTCTCCTGGCAAGCTTGACTGCACAAAAACATGCATACAGGTCAGAATTGCTGCCGTCTGCCAGGAGTGCTATTACCTTCCCCATTCCCTGACCTTTCACCCTCAAGCCGGTTCTTTATTTCTGCCGGTTATTTTTGTAGTAAAATTCAGCGAATATTGACTGCTGCACTTCTTTCGTAAAATTATCTGCAAGGGTAATGCCATGCTTCTAATTTACTGTTATTAAAGACTTTATTTTATAAAAAAGGGGCCTTGCGCTTTCATGCGCAAAAAATAACATGATTTGTGTTTCATTAAGAAACATATGATTATAACTATTTGAAATAGCAGGACATTATCATGTGCAACAACTGTTTCTCTTCGAAACAGTTGTGAAAAATTATATAAAATACAAAATTTTCAAAAATACACAAAAAGGCCGGCACCCTGGAAGGGCTGCCGGCCTTTTTGCACCGAAAAAATTCTAAGACTGTTTAGGGCATTCTCACCACCCTGAAACCAAGGGCGGAATTTCCCTTAAAGGGGAAAAAACCGTTTCTGTATGCCGATCGGCAGGCATCAGGAAGGGCGTCCCAGCCTCCGCCTCTTTCCACCTTCAAGACACCGTTTTCAGGACCTGCCGGGTCCTTTTCAGGAGACTTGGAATAATAATCAAAGCTGTACCAGTCGCTGCACCACTCCCACACGTTTCCGTGCATATCATAAAGACCCCAGACATTGGGCTTGAGTTCACCCACGTTATGTGTTTGGGCATTGGAGTTATGATAATACCATGCAAAGAGCGGCAGATCTCCCACCATGTCTCCAAAGCAGTAGGAGCCCGGCTCCCCTGCCCTGGCTGCATATTCCCATTCTGCCTCTGTGGGAAGCCTGTATTTATCGGTCTTTTCCATCTCATTAAGCTTCTTGATAAATTCCATGGCATCATTCCATGAAACATTTTCCACAGGCCTATTGTGCCCCTTGAAGTGGCTTGGGTTATTGCCCATCACCTTTACCCACTGTGCCTGGGTCACCTCGTATTTTCCCATATAAAAGGGCCTGGTTATGGTAACCTTATGCCTTGGAAGTTCGTCTATATCGGCATTTTCAAAATGCCTGCTGGCGCCCATCATAAAAGTTCCCGGCTGCAGGAGCACAAATTCCATTCCTATGCTGTTCTTGTAATCCCCGGCATGTGCACTGCCGGACACTCCAGGGAAAAAACAGCCCAAAATACATATCAAAAACGTCGCAAATAATTGCCTTTGCCTATTCATGATTCAAAAAACCTCCTTGTTAAGGGCCTGATATTATCGAAAAACAGCACCCAGTTAAAAGACAGCAGCTGGGTCCATACAAGCAAAAGACCCGCTTCTGCATATTCAATCCCCTTTAATCCTTCTCCGGTGTCACTACGGCCATGGTTTTTCTGGCACACCTTCCAAGCACAGCGCGTCCAACACTTCCAACAATCACATCGGTAACTGCACTTCGAACAGTCCGGCCTATATACACAATATCCGCACTGGAGGATTCTGCTTCCTTGACAATCATGTCGGCAGGATCTCCGGCAAGCACCTTTTTTACTATCCTGGAAGGATCAACCCCTGATTTCACAAGCTGCCTTTCGGCATTCTTGAGTATTTCCTCGGCCTCCTGAACAGGAGAAGGCCAAAGATTTTTTTCTGCAGCCTTGGCTATATCCACCACGTCCACGACGTTTAAAAGGACAATGGATGCATGGGGAACACAACCCATAAGGACTCCCGCCTCAGATGCAGCAGCCATTGAGCCTTGAGAACCGTCTACAGGCACGAGAAGAGACCTGAACTCCACCAGGCCGTCCCTCGGAAAATCCGTGCCCGGGATATAGACCGAGCAGGATTCTTCGCCGTAAAGGATTCCTGACGTGACACTGCCTATAAAAGCCCCCTTTACAGGGTCCATGCAGCGTCTCTGCATTATAATGGTGGAATAATTGTTTTCCGCCACAAAATTGATGATGACCTTGGCCGGCTTCCCATCTTTCACTTCAAAATCAACAGCCGCCCCCGGATACAATCTTTGTATCAAATCCTTGGCTTCATCCAGCTCCGGCTTTATCTGCTTGTCGATAAAATCCTTTTTTAGGCGCTGGAACAGCTCGCTTTCAAGGACGGTGTCCACCCTGAAATCTATGTTGGCCATATGGGTGCTCAGATACCTGCCTGCCATGACATGAAGAAGTGTAATCTCCTTGACCCTTTCCCTGCAAACACTTGCCAGGGATGCAGCCAGGGCACATGAAGCCTTGTAGGTGCCCTTGCCGTCAATAGGCAGTAAAAACTTGGTAAGAGGTTCTGCCTTTTGCGTCATTTTTTCCTCTCTTTTCCTGTTTAAGACCTTCTATCTAATTAAAATCTCCATCTGATCAATAGAACAGCAGCAGCCACACATTGGCGATGGCCACACTGACCAGCATGTACGGAAACGCAACCTTCATGAAACCGAAAAATTTTATGGGATGACCTGCGGATTCCGCTATACCAAGGGTCACGACGTTGGCGCTTGCCCCTATCATGGTGCCGTTGCCGCCGAAACATGCCCCGAAGGCCAGGGCCCACCAAAGCACACCTGAATCAGCACCGGGGATCACCTGGGTAAGGTAGCCTACTATTGGCAGCATTGTGGCAGTAAAGGGGATATTATCCACAAAAGCGCTCATTATGGCAGAAACCCACAGAATCAGGCAGATGGAAGCGACCAGGCTGCCGTGGGAAAGATGAAGGACCCAGTCTGCAATAAGATCCAGGAGCCCTGTCTCTTCAACAGCTCCGACCAGGATGAACAGGAACATGAAAAAAAGCAGCGTAGTCCACTCTATGTCCTTTTCGATCAATGTCAGAAGATCTATCTTCTTTGTAACCAGCCCGTAGGTGAAAAGAAGTGCTGCACCGAAAAGGGCTGCGATACACACCTCCATGTGCCAGTAGCCGTGGGTGAGAAACATGGCGATGACAATTCCCATGATAATGCCCCCCACGGTCAGCAGCTGGGAATCAGTGATCTGGTATTCCTGGCGGAGTTTTTCTATAAAGGCCTGGATGTCTGTAACCGTAGCCTTTCCGTATTCCTTATTGTAGGCAAATTTTGAATAGACGAAAAGCACTAGCATTGAAATGATACAGACCGGGGTCAAGTTGACCACGAAATCCATAAAGGTCAGCCCTGCGTAGGAACCTATCATGATATTGGGCGGGTCTCCGATGAGGGTTGCCGTACCGCCGATATTCGATGCCAGGACCTCCGGGATGAGAAGTGCCAGGGGGTTGATCCCGAGAGACAGGGCTATTTCAATACTGACCGGCGTGAGAAGGAGCATGGTTGTGACGTTATCGAGAAATGCCGATGCAACAGCGGTGAAGGTCATAAGGATGATGGCAAGCAGCATGACATTCCCCTTTGCCAGCTTGTAACACTGGTAGGCCGACCACTGAAATACCCCGGTATGCTTTAAGATTCCCACTATAATCATCATGCCCATGAGCAGGAAAATAACATTCATGTCAATGGCATGAATTGCACTTTCATAGGACAAGATGTGATATTCCGGGTTGATGGTTCCAAGGGTGTAACTGATTACCAGCATTGTTGCTGCACCGAGCATTGCAGCAAGTGTCCTGTGGAGCAGTTCAAAGGAGATCAGCACGTAGGCCACAAGGAAGATCACCGTTGCAATCCAGAAGGCAGGGCCCTGGGTACGCTTTATCTTGAGTTCCACGTGGGCCAGATAACGCTTGCCGTCAAAGGCAATCCTTGTGTTGTCCAGGCTCACCCGGCCTGTTTCATAACTCGGCTTGAAGGCCTCTATCTCTATGCTTGCACCCTTGATGCTGCCGCCGGGAAGCTCAAGAACAGCCTGGAAGGTGCCATCCGCCTCCGTCTTGAGGCCGCCTGTACCATGGGCGTGCTGGCCCTCCTTGGCCTTAGGCTGAAGTTCCTTTCCGTTCAGAAAGACCTTGAGTTCCACGTCGTCCACACCAGTATTGTGCGGATTTGAAATCTTGCCGGCAATGGCAAGGGTTTCCGCGGCTTCCACAGGGTGCACAGCGTTTTCATGCTTGAGCTGATCATGTGTTTCCTGGGCCGCAAGGCATGGACCGGAAAGCACAAAGAGAAGAGCAGCCGTGAAAAACAGTGCCGCAGCAGCCGAAGATCCGTTGCGCCACAGCAGACTGCGCCGGCAGCCGGCTGCAGATAAATTCATGTTCATGATTCAGACCCTCCTTTTAAGCAGAAATTCCGTAGACGAATTTCAGCATGGCCATCATCACTATCAGGTAAAGGATGGTCATACCGGTTCCAGCCCTGACGTAATCCACAGTGCGGTATCCGCCCGGCCTCATGATCAGGGCATTCACCTGATGCGTGGGAAGGACAAAGGTATTTGATGCGGCAATTCCCACCACAAGGGCTGCCATCTTTGGATCTGCTCCAGCTTGGAATGCCATGTTCATGGTAAGAGGAACAAGGAGCACCGTTGCGCCCACATTGGATGCCACCAGGGTAAAAAACGAGGTCAAAAGACCTACTATAAGAAGCAGCATAAAGGGAGTTACCTGCCCCATGGCATTCATTATGCTCGTTGCAATGTAGCGGGCTGCACCAGTGGTCTCAAATGCAATGCCAAGGGGAATAAGGCCTCCCAGCAGAAAGACCGTCATCCAGTCCACGGAGGTATATGCCTCGTCAATGGACATGACCTTCAAAAGCACCATCCCCAGGGCACCGGTCAGAAGCGATATGGAAAGCTGTACGTGAAAACCAAGGGCCAGGGTAAGTGCCAGGGCGAGACAGGCCAGGGCAGGAATGGCCTTTTCAGGCCTCATGACCTCGCCCTTCAAATCCTCGGTAAAAAGCAGGATGCCCTTATCCTTCAGGAAATGAAGCCTTTCCCAGGGGCCTTCAAGGAGGATTCCGTCTCCGGCCCTGAGCTTCATCCTGGAAATGTTGCGCCTCAAGATTTCACCGCCCTTATTCAGCGCAAGAGGATTAACGCCGTAGGTCTTCCGGAAGTGGACATCTCTCATGGTTGTGCCCACGAGTTTGGAATTCGGGGGGATTACGGCCTCAACGATTCCGCTGTTGTTTGGGGAAAGCATCTCTGCGAAGATCTCCAGGTCGGCCTTGGCTTTCCAGCCCAGATCATGTTCGATATGCTTTATGTGTTCTTCCCTTCCGAATACTGCTACGACATCCCCAGGTTCAATAACATCCTCTCTCTGGGGTGAAAGGATCATCTTCTTTTCATTGGGCTTGAAAATACCAACTATTGTAGACTTGTATGTGGGGCGGAAATTAAGGGAGTCGAGATCCCTTGCCCTCCAGTTGGCGGGAACCTCCATCTCAAAGGGCCTTTTTCCCACCTTGATGGAATAGAGGCTTTCCACCTGGCCTGACATGAGCCCGGAATCATCCTCTGCCTTCTTGGAAGGAAGGATCCACCTGCCGAGCAAGGCAAAATAGACAATACCGGCAACTAGAAGGGCCAGACCCATGGGAGTAACGGTAAAAAGGCCGAAGGGTTCAAAGGCCCTGCCGCCCATGAGGGATATGTTGTTGTTCCACCACTGTTCCATAAGGTCATTCAGGAGGATCAAGGGACTGGAACCAACAAGGGTGATACATCCGCCGATGATTGCACAAAAGCCCATGGGCATAAGTATCCTGGAAATGGGTACGCCCAGCTGCTTGCTGATCCTGGTGGCAGCCGGCATGAAAAGGGCAGCCGCGCCTATGTTCTGCATGAAGCTTGAAATAAGACCCACTGTAGCTGCAATGAGCGCCATTATCCTGGTCTCTGATTTGCCTGCAAGCTTTATTATCTGCCTGGCCAGGATGTTCATTACCCCGGTCTTATCCAGGCCGGCCCCGATAATAATGACTGCAATGATGGAAACAACCGCATTGGAGCTCAGACCGCTTATGGCCTGTTTAGGTGTCACCACGTCCAAAAGGGGCAGCACCACCATCATCATTATACCTACTACGTCCACCCTTACCCATTCAAAGATGAAAAGGAGTATGGCAAAAACCAGCACGCCAAGGACAATTATTATGTCGTTTGTCAGCACTGGTGATTGAGTTACCATCACCTCCTCTGCCAAGGCAGACTGCCCCGGAAACAGAAGCAGGACTGACACCAGACCCGCAAACACCCCTATACCTAGTTTGTTCTTCATGATCTCCCCTACTACTTTCAATGTTTCTGGCTCCCCTAACAGGAAGCCTTCTTATGTTATCCCAATCGGATTGTTTGTAAACCTTTTCAACATTTATTACAAAAAAACGGCAGTAGTATCCAAAACTACTGCCGCTCAATACGCTTATTATTTTGACAGGCTGTGTCAATACAGGGATAATATCGGGAAACTGACCATACCGATCACCTTTTCTGTCAGGCTTCCAAGTAAAAGTCTGAACATATCCCTCGGCGCAGAGCTGCTGAAATCCGCCTGCTACAAACCTTCTGCCTTTGCCTGGAGCATCCCCCGGATCATGGCCACTGATATGATTATTCCTGCAGCAGCAAGGGCGGCAACCAAGGCCCAGAAACTGATGGAATCATATAAGGCAGCGGTTTCAGGAGGCAAAGGCGAACGAAGACCGAGCTCTGCCAGGTATTCAGGAATCTTGGCACCGCGGCTGACAGAAACTATGAGCATGACCGCACCCATGACTATCTTTATCATGTAGTCCTTTACGTAAGTTGTACCCAGGGCACCGAGCTGAACGCCGAAAAGGGATGCAGCAAGGATCAAGACAGTAAGCCTGATATCAATGAGTCCGCTGAGACCCCACTGGATGGAGCCCCACATTCCCATGACAAATGCGATTACCAGTTCGGTGGCGCTTGCAACAACAGCTGATGCTCCGATGACATATATAAGACCGGGAACACCGATGAAACCTCCGACGGCAATGGTTGCTGCAAGCATACCTGTGGCAATACCCACTGGGAGGGTAAACCAAAGGGAAATAGTGATGCCTGCCTGCTTGAAATGTATCATGGGCGGAATATTGATCTTTTGAAGCGCCAGGGCGATTTTAGTAGTCTCTGCCTCCTTGCCTCCTTTCTGGAGCTTATATGCATCATAGAGGACATAGCCGCCCACAACTACCAGGATGATTACGAACATGAGGCTCACATAGAGGTTGGAGCCGGCATTCCCCCAGTGATCGAGGATGTACTTCTGTATCTGAATACCTATCTGCACGCCGATGATGGCTGAAGTTGCCATGACCAGTCCGAGCTTAACGTCTGCCTGACCGTATTTCCAGCGCTTGTATGCTCCAACCATTGCCTTGGGAAACTTGTGGCACATGTTGCTGGCAACGGCAACTGCACCAGGGACTCCAAGGGACATCATGGACGGAGTGAGCACGAATGCGCCGCCGGAGCCGATAAAGCCACTGAGGAGTCCGCCGATAAGGCCCACTATCAAAAGGGCTACCACCTTGCTCGCCGGTATATCTATGAACATGATGGAGACGCGCTTTACCTCGTCTGTGATCTCATGCCCCTCGGTCTTCAGGGTAACAAGGACCTTCCTGTTCATGGGAATATCTTCTGCCTTGATATCCTCGGGCAGTTTGAGCGTTCTTTCCACACCGGTAACATCCATCTTGAACACGGCAGTGTGATCCGGGTTCACCTTTAAGAAGAATCCCTTGATAAGGTTTTTAGGCGGTCCGCCGCCTCCTGCCAGCACTGCACTTGCTGCAAAACAGCAGACCAGTATTATTGCTAAAGCTATAAAAAGACGTTTCATTACTGTTGCCTCCTCTTAAATTCTACCAAATGCCGTCTCTCGAAAGATTAATGCCCGCCCTTGGGCTCTATCCCCAGCAGTGAAAGGAAATTACTGGCAAAGGTTCCGTGCACAAACGAAAACACAAGGGCCGTTCCCACCGGATATACCGTATGCCACCCTCCCATGGTGTAAGTGGTTGTCACCCAGTCAACATTTGAAAACAGCAGGTAGTACAGTGCTCCGGACAGGGCGCCGAAAACCAAGGTTTTGATGACCAGCGGGCCTTTGGATTTTTTCTGTTCCATAATGGTACACCCTCCCTTTTTAGGAATGAATTCTTATTCACAAGCAGCCTAAGTTTTAGACCCAAGTCATGTGCCTGTCAAGTTTCCTTGAAAAATTTTCCCAAACTTCTCTAGAAGTTATAAGTACTTATTTCTACATAGAATTTAAATAATTTCTCAGGCCGCATGTGCTTCATTTTGAAACAAAAAAATTTTTCTTTCCGCCTCGGATGCGGATGAAGGCTTGATGAGGACAAATTATAAAAATGCAATTGAAGTAAAAACCTGATAAATTATCCTCTGTAAAATACATTCAGGCTGAAAAAAGCAGGAAAAAATTCTGGAGTCAGACTATGAGGTCAGGCAGGATAATAGCTGTGGGAGACATTCACGGCTGCATCAATAAACTCAAGGATCTTCTCCGACGCCTTTCCATCCAGGATGCAGATACCGTGATTTTCCTGGGAGATTACATAGGCAGGGGCCCCAGTTCAAAGGATGTGATTTCCACACTGGTGGCACTCAAGGAAAGATACCAAAGGATTATCTGTCTTCTTGGGAACCATGAAAATCTCCTCCTGGAATACGTCAGGTCTCCGGATGAAACCCTTATTCCATACCTGAGGCAGCAAAGTATCGAGACATTCCTGGGCAGTTACGGACAGCAGGACCTGAGCCATCTCCACGAGCTTTCATTCATGCCCGAGGAACACGTGGAATTCTTGAAGACCCTGAAGCTCTTTCATGTTGAACAGGATTATATATTTGTTCACGCAGGCATTATGCCCGGGCTTCCCCTGGAAAAGCACACAGCCATGGAATTTTGCGAAATAAGGGACCTGTTCCTGGATTCAGAGGTTGAGACCGACAAGACTGTGGTCTTCGGCCACACACCCTTTGAACTTCCACTGGTGACAAAGGACAAGATCGGGATCGACACAGGAGCCGTGTACGGCAACCTTCTTACTGCCGTTGTCCTTCCGGAGATGAAATTTTTTCACGCCTGAGCCTTTTCTTTCTCGAGCTCCTGCTGCTTTTTGACCATCTCCAGCAGCCTTTTCAATTCGTAATCGCCTTCATAAAAGGCATCTGCCACCAGGTGAGGAGTCTCATCACTGTACATGGCAGCATCAATGAGCCTGGTAAAGCCCAGCAGCCTGCCCACTATCACGAGCTTTTCCTCTATGACCTCTGCAGGGGCAAATGCAAATGTGGCATTCACCAGGTCGGCCTTCACGTCGGTGAAAAAATCTGCCCGCTCCAGGATCTCACCTATGGCCCGGGCCCGCCGGTTGCGCTGCTTGAGCGTGGTTCCTCCGCCCTTGAAACGGAATTTGACATGGTTTTCCCGCGGGTCCATACCGCACACCGAGTCCACCATTGTGAAATGAAAATCCATACGGGCGTTAAGATTCAGATAATCCCTGGCTATAATAAGATAATTGGGCATGCCAAGGGGTCTTTGGCTGCCGGCATCAGACATCCAGCGGCCCACCACTGCGCTTACATTGCCGACTACCGGCGGAGGGCCTGCCCACCGGAGGCCCGGGGTGGAAATACCCTTCCAAAGGGCCTTAAAGGGCCGGCATGCTATCTCCTCTGGGGTCACGAAACGCCTTTTCTTGGGCTGAGAAACCAGTCCGCCGCCCATGTCTATAATCTGCAGAAAAAAGGGCACGTCGCTTTCCAGTTTGTATACTACCCCGGAGGTTTCTTCCAGAAGCTCATCCCCGGCCTTGAAAAAGGCCATGACAGCCTTTTCGTGCACATAGCGGACTATGTCATGGAGGGAGCGGCATTCCATAATGGAAAAAGTGGGCCCATAGGCATCCGTGAGATTCAGTTTTACCGTGAGGTTCTTAAGCTGTTCCAGTACCGTGTCCTTTTCCCCGGACTGCTCCTGGTCTTTTTTTTCCCCGGCCCTCTTTCGAAACTCTTTCCGGGCCTCCTCTATCTCCTCTTCCTCTGCAATGAAGACCCTGCCATGATCACCGTCAACAGTGACCCACTGCCCATCCTCAAGCCTTTCCATGGCATCAACAAGCCCAACCAGCATGGGTCTTCCGTATTCCCTTGCCACGCATGAAAGATGGTCTGCCGGGTTGCCGAAATCCACAAGAAGACCGCTGACCCTGCTCATAACCTTGGCAGCATCTACAAGGCTGCGATGCATGACAAGTATAGTGGGTTCATCAAAGGTCTCGTCCAGATCCTGCCGTCTCCTGACCTTTTTGACCCTGCCTGTTACAATACCCCTGGAAGTTATAAGACTCTCCTTAAAAAGAGACTTTCTGTGCTCTGTACGAAATTTTCGTTTCTGAGAAGGCCCTTCCATTATTAAAGGCCTGGCCTGAAGGATCCAGACGGTTCCGTCTTTGTCTATGGCCCATTCTATATCCTGGGGGCCTCCCAATATCTTTTCGATTTTGAGGCTGACAGAGACGAGTTTCCTGACTTCTTCCTGGGAAAGGACCGGTCTTTCCTGCCTGTCCTCCTCTACGTCTTCCTCCCTGAGGCCTCCTTCAGGATCCAGGGCCAGCTTCTTTATCTTTTTCGCCACAGCCGGCGGCTGGGCAAAGAGCTCCCGGCCTCCGGTATCCCTGAAGGGCTTGTAGACGTCAGCCATGGAAGCACCGGAAACCACCATCTCCCCCATGCCGTAAAGGGCGCTTATGAGCATGGTCTTCTGGTCCGGGTCGTTTGGATCAACAGAAAAGATGACACCTGCCTTGTCAGCATCTATCATCTCGATACAAAGTACCGCCATATTGAAATCCAGGGGGTTCATACCGGCACCGACCCTGTAGGCAAGACTCCTGGAATTGAAATTGCTGGCGATCACCTCCTTTACAGCCTCCTTCAGGCCTTCAAAGGAAACCACGTTAAGGACAGAAGAAAACTGCCCGGCAAAGGAATGATGCCTGCCGTCCTCGCTCAGGGCGCTGCTTCGGACCGCAAGCCCCCTGCCCTTCTGGAAATAATCCGCAGAAATGTGCCTCAATGCATTTTCCAGCTGCTCCGGCAGCCTGGCTGCCATTACCTCTTTCCTGATCTCGTCTTCCAGATCCTTTGTAAGTTCCTCCCCCCTGGAAAGGACAGGCTGAAGCTTCTTGAGGATGTTCATGGAAAGGCCACTTTCCTCCAGGAAGTAACGGCAGGCGCTGACAAGGATGGAAAACCCTCCCGGTACATGAAACTTGCCCTCGGCCCTGAGACGAGCCAGGGTACAGGCCTTGCCTCCGGCAAAGGCATAGCAGTTTGGAAGCTTTTCATCCAGGGATACGCAAAAGGGGATATCCTTATAGCTCGGAACCTTGTTAAGCAGCTCCGTGATCCTTTCGCTGACCTTCTTGTGGATCTTGAAAAGCCCGGCATGCCGATCATAGTCGAGCTGGTTCAGCTTTTCCACCAGCTCCCCTGTAACATCTATGAGCTCATGTATCTTGTTGCGGATACCCGGGCCGAAAAAATCGGTCTCCCTGAACTTGAGGTCAATATCAGTAATGAGTTCCACTGCCTTGGTATTTTCATACAGGAGAGAGCGGAATATATGGTAGCGCCATTTAAGGTCCTCCAGGTGCTCCCTGGCCTTCTGCTGGCGCATTTCCTGGATACGTCCTACCTGTTTTTTCAGCCAGTCCAACATTAAGAATTGCTCCCCATTCAGTTGCACTCCCTGCAAAGATCCAAGAAGCCGCTGTAAAACCTTTCCACAGCCTCTTCATCAGCCATGCGAACATCCAGCTGCCTGGTAAAGGCTATAAGCTCTCCTATATGCTGGAGAACCCGCATGAGGTTATAATCTTCCAGCCCCTTGAGCTTTCCTATAACTACATCCTTTCTCACTTCCGTCTTGAAGGCCAGGGTCTCCAGGATCCACCTGATCAGTTCCGCCCTTTTCTTCCGCTTGGATTCTTCTGCAAAACCCCCGGCAAAGCGGAAATATATGTAATTTTTATCCGGTTCCTCGCTGACAAATGAATCTATCACATTGAAATGGTAGCCCAGAAGCAGGCTCAGGTTCATATAATCCTCGCCTACTATTGCAAGGTTCTGACCCTCGTACTCAGGCGGATTGGTCAGCATGCTCACCGGACGGGTCATGCTGGAGAACAGGTCACCCAGGCCAAAGGGCATTGGCTCCTTGTCCCAGGCCTCCTGCCGCAGCAGACCCTTCAAGAGGGCAGTCATGGGCCTGCTCCTGATCTGGGAAACCTCGACAAGCCTGGTGTCCGTACCTGCCTCTATGCCGCCTCCTATGTCTATAATCATGATCTTTATGGGAAGATCTGCCTTCAGCTCAACGGCCCTTTCGCCCTTAAGGTTCTTCACAGAGGAAAACTGTTCAATGATGGAATCAACGGCCTTTATGTGGGAAAAATGGATGATATCGTGGATAGTCCTGCATTTTTCAGGCACAAAATCCGGGGCGCCGGGATCCAGCATGTATAGGGGGGCAACATAACTTAGAATCCTTCGAAGAGTCTTTATTTCAGGCTCCTCCATGTATTCCCAGTCTTGACCTGCCTCAACCTCCACCAGATCTTCTATTATTCCCTCATAGACCTTTCTCTCATCGGCATCCACTGTGACTTCCATCCCTTCTTTCAAAAGGGAGGTTGCCTTTTCTGTTCCGAATATGGCCGGAACCCTGTATTCCCTGGCAATGGTGGCCAGGTGGCCGGTGGAACTCCCAATGTCCGTAATTATTGCCCCGGCCTTCCTCAGTACCCGGCTCAGTTTAGGATGCGCATATCTGGAGACAACTATGGCACCAACGGGCACATTGTCCAGGTCGCCGTCCGGATCCACGTGAACAACCCTGCCGGCGGCCGCTCCCAGCTGGGCAGTATGCCCCAGCCCGTCAAGGATCACAGGAAAGTCCTCTACAATCTTTTCAATATCCTTTTGACAAGACCGGGATGGAACCTGAATGCCGAGACGCCTGTTCTGGAGCATCACCAAGTCGCCGTCTTTGTCAAAGGCCCATTCCAGGTCCCGGGGTGTGCCGAAGGCCTTTTCACAGAGCATGGCGGTCTCGGAGATGGCTTGAAGCTGCTTGATATCCAGGAGGGAGGAACCGCGCCTCATATTGCTGGTACTCCTGTCAAGGGGTCTTTTCCCCCCGGGTAGCACGTAATCAGAAGGCTTGCTGGTTATGGTGCTGGAAACAGGAAGAAAAGGGAAGGAACGCTTGAGCATGAAGTGATCGCCGCTGCGGCTGCCAGATACGAGCCTTTCACCCAGCCCTTCCACTGCTGCAATAACCTGACAATCGCTGCAGCCCCCGATTGGGTCCCTGGTGTAGGCCACACCTGAAACCTCTGCATCTATCATTTCCTGAACGCCTGCAGCCACGGGATGACTGTCCAGTTCGACGTCAGGGCCGAGATAATGCATTACTTCAGGCATAAACCTGGCCATGATTACTTCCTTGTAGGCATCAAACAAGTCCTCAGGAGCTACGTTCAAAACAGTATGAAACTGGCCTGCAAAACTCCTTTCCGTGTCTTCTCCAACAGCACTGCTTCTGACTGCAAGGGCAGGAATCCCATCAAGGTCTTCGAAGAGCCTCTCCAGCTCGCTTTGCACTGCTGATGCCAGTTCCCCGGGCACCTCTGCATCCTTGAAGATGACCTTCACCTCATTCTTAACAGTGTCTGCATCAGGATTCCTATCGTAAAGTTCTTTTATCCTGGGTATGATTTGGTTGGTATCTAAAAACAACCTGTAGGCCTTGACGGTTATGGCAAACCCCCGGGGTATTTTTATCTGGAAATTGTTATGAATATCTGCAAGATTGGCATTTTTGGCCCCTGCTATGTCATCAAGGTCCCGGTTTAATTCATCATAGGAGACTGTAAGCTGTTCTCCCAAGGGCCCGCTTCCGCCGGACATGATATCCTCCAGGGTGCAGCGCAGCTGTTCCAGCCTATCATAAAGAACCATATAACGGCCGCTGGTGAGGCTGTTCAGGTTGTATATGACTTCCCTGGTTGTTTCACAGACCCTGGTAACAAAACCTGCCAAAAAGGCACTGTCAAAAAGATAGCTGCCCCCCAGCACCCTTTCTGCGTTGGAAATTTCCTCAAGTATCTGGTTGTTCAGATCAAGTACTTTTCTGAAATATTGAAATATCCGGCCAAGAGGCCTCTTTTCTTTCTTTTTCATGTCTTCAAGATGCCAAAAACCTTTGGGTTAATAAACCAGCAGAAATGGATAAAAGGACAGAATCTAAAAAAACCAGCAAAATCTGTATGTTTCAAAACATCATACCCGAACCTCTCCCTGCCGCCGCCCTGTTTCAAGTTCAGCAGATTTGGCAATGGCTGTCAAGGCCGCGGCGAGACAAGGCCCTGCAGGATAAGCCCCTCAGTGCATGCCAGCCAGTCATCTTCCTGAAGCGGCATGGCTGCTGCAATTGAGAAATTTTTTACTTTTACGATAAAATCATAAAAAAATCCAGGACGATTATCCAGAAATACCGCACTGCCTGAAACTAATGACAAAAAAGGGATCAGAGTGTAAAAAAGGGACAGAATGAAAAATCTTCCTCATAACATACTGGACCTCATTGGAAACACCCCCCTTGTACCTCTAAAGCGCCTTAATCCCTTCAAGGGCGTAAGCATCCTTGTAAAGCTGGAATCCTTCAACCCGGGCGGCTCCATTAAGGACCGAATCGCCCTGAACATGATCGAATCTGCTGAAAGGCGCGGAGAACTCACCAAGGATAAGATAGTCCTTGAGGCCAGCAGCGGAAATACCGGCATCGGCCTGGCCCTGGTCTGCGCCGTAAAGGGATACAGGTGCCTTATCGCCATGAGCGAGGCGGCAAGCCTTGAACGAAGAAAGATCATGCGGGCCTACGGCGCGGAAATACTCCTGACGCCGGCACGTTTCGGAACAGACGGGGCAATAGAGGCAGTCTACAAGCTCTTCAGGCAACATCCTGAAAAGTACTTCCTGACAGACCAGTTCAATAATCCTGACAACTGGAAGACCCATTATCACTATACTGCCGGGGAGATATGGGAACAGACTGGCGGCAATGTGGATGTTGTGATCTCCACCATGGGTACCACCGGGACCCTCATGGGTCTTGTCAGGAGGTTCAGGGAACTTTCTCCAGGGACCAGGGTGATCGGGGTAGAACCTTTCCTGGGGCATGCCATCCAGGGCCTCAAAAACATGAAGGAATCCTATCGTCCCGGCATATTTGATAAGAAGATTCCCAGCGAAATAGTCAACTGCGCAGATGAAGAGGCATTTGAGGCTGCAAGACGGCTTGCCAGGGAAGAAGGGATCTTCGCCGGCATGAGTTCAGGAGCAGCCGTTGCTGCCGCCCTTCGGCAGGCCGCTGTCATGAAATCCGGCACCATTGTTGCCATACTGCCTGATGGAGGGGAACGTTATCTTAGCACCGCCCTGTTTTCCATACCCGAGGACCAGGAGGATTCCTCTGGGGAAACACTGAAGTTTACAAATACTGCCACCAGGAAGAAGGAGATATTCGAGCCTCTGCAGCCGGGACGAGCCGGTATCTATTCGTGCGGCCCCACGGCATGCGAGCACATGGACCTTGCCATGGCCCGAAGACTGGTCTCAGCGGATCTCCTGAAACGCACCCTTCAGTACCTGGGCTACAAGACCACACATGTCATGAACATCACTGACATGGACGACCGGACCATCAATGCTGCAATCCGGCTGAACCGCCCCCTTCAGGAACTCACGGAAGAATATACCAGATCCTTCTTCCAGGACGTGTCAGCCCTTAAATGTCTGCCGGCAGACTATTATCCAAAGGCCAGCGAACACGTGCCCGAGATGCTTGAAGCCACGAAAAAGCTCATTGAAAAGGGCTTTGCGTACGAACGCCACAGCTCGGTCTATTTCGACGTTTCCAAGCTTCCGGAATACGGCAGATTCTCAAGGATAGACCTCAACGGCATAGACATAGGACGCACGGTTGACCTTGACGATTACGAAAAGGACAGCCCCCTTGACTTCACGCTTTTCAAGAGAGTGAACCTTGATGAACTCAAAAGGGGCATCGGATTCGACACACCCTGGGGTCAGGCCCGCCCGGGCTGGCATATAGAATGCGCAGCCATGGCCATAAAATACCTGGGTGATTTCTTCGATATCCATACCAGCGGCTCAAACCTGGTCTTCCCCCATCATGAAAATGAAATAGCAATAGTCAGGGCACTTACTGGCAAACCCCTGGCAAGATACTGGCTGCACTGCGAACTCATCCTGGTTAACGGCATAAAGATGTCTCCCAGGAACGAAAATGTAGTGACAGTAAAAGACCTCCTCGGAAGAGGCTTTTCAGGCAGACAGATTCGCTTCTTCCTGCTGAGATCCTATTACAGAAAACCGGTTGCCTTCTCCATGAAGGCCCTGAAGGATGCCTGCCGAGGTCTTGTCAGGATCGACGCCTTTAAATCAGACATTACAACATGCCTGTATTTAAGGCCTGAAGAAGAACCAACCCGCCGGATAAAAAAGACATTGTGCAGACTTGAAAGAAGCTTCTTCTCATCCATCCTTGATGACCTGAATACCTCTGCTGCCTTTGGGGCAATCTTTGCCTTCATAAGAAACATCAACCCCCTGATTGCTGAAGGCCGCCTGAACAAGGCAGATGCAGCTGCTGTCATCAAGACATTCAAGGAATTCGATTCCATACTCGGGGTCCTGGATTTCAGCCTCACCATAAAGAAGCTTTCTCCCCAGGCCGTGCAGTTAATAGAAGACCGGGAGAAGGCCCGGGATGAAAAGCGCTTCCGCGACGCAGACCGCCTCAGGAAAGACCTCCTGGACCTGGGCATAAAAATCATAGATACACCGCGAGGAGCCCGGATAAAATTTGTCACCCCTGGGGCTTCAAGGCCAGGCCAGTAGAAAAGCCTGCTCCCCATGGCTCCTCCCACATCCTCGGCATCAAGGATAGCAGGCTCGGCCAAATCCGTTAGTGCTGCCGTGTTCCTTTCAAGGCTCCTCGGCCTTGTAAGAGAACAGGTCCTGGCCACCCTTTTCGGTGCAGGAACCGCCATGGATGCCTTTGTGGTGGCATTCAGGATACCAAACCTGCTCAGGGATCTATTCGCCGAGGGTGCTCTGAGCTCCGCCTTTGTAACGGTCTTTACCGAATACCAGGAAAAGAAAGACCCCGGGGAAACCCACAGGCTGGTCAACAATGTACTGACTGCCATCACCATAATAATCTCCCTGATCTGCATAATCGGCATCCTTTTTTCAAAGGAACTGGTAATGCTCATGGCGCCTGAATTTTCCCTGGTTCCCGGGAAAATCGCCCTTTCCTCTGATCTTACCAGGATCATGTTCCCATTCCTGCTTCTGATATCCCTGTCAGCACTCATCATGGGGCTTTTGAATACCAGGGGATATTTTTTCATACCGGCATTTGCCTCCAGCTGCTTCAACCTGGGCTCCATCCTCATAGGAGGAGGACTTGCCCTTGTCATCCCGGCCATGGGCTATCCTGCCATCTACGGCATGGCAGTGGGCACACTTGCAGGAGGTGGGATGCAGCTTGCAGTCCAGCTGCCCTGCGTCAGAAAGGAGGGATTCAGGATAAGGCCATTTCTTGACCTGAGGGACCCGGGGCTAAGAAAGATGGGAAGACTCATAGTGCCTGCAGTAATCGGTCTTTCAGCCACCCAGATAAATATCTTTGTGAACACCAACTTTGCATCCCGCTGTGCAGAGGGAAGCGTGGCCTGGCTGAATTATGCCTTCAGGCTCATGCAGTTTCCAATAGGTCTTTTCGGGGTAGCCCTTTCAGTGGCCACTCTGCCCATGGTTGCAAGACAGGCGGCAAGGGGCGCATCCAGGGAACTTGGAGAAACACTCGTCTCATCCCTGATCCTGGCCTTTGCCCTGACGCTTCCTGCAGCTGCCGGGCTGTGGCTGCTGGCAGAGCCCATAATCGGCCTGATATTCAGACACGGCCATTTCACACAGTTCGACACGGTCATGACGGCCCAGGCCCTGCAGTTTTACGCAGTAGGCCTCATGGCCTATTCAGCAGTAAAGATAATAGTACCTGTGTATTACGCCCTGGATGATACAAGGTGGCCGGTGATAGGAAGCTTTCTCACCGTGGCTGCCAATGTAGTCATCATCCTCTTCACCCTGGAAAGGTTTCAGCACAGGGCTATAGCCCTTTCAACTTCTGTGACCATCATCTTCAATTTCCTCTTTCTGGCAGTGATCCTTTACCGAAAGACCGGGGGATACCCTGTGAAGAGGCTGGCTGCGGCACTCCTTAAGATCACAGCGGCATCGGCCGTCATGGCCGTTGCCGTCTATTTCACGTCTTCCTGGTCTGAAATGGGAAAAAGCACAGCGGGCCTTTTAATGCAGGTGTCTTTGAGTATAACGGTAGGGGTTTTGGTATACATTGCAGGCATATTGGTGTTGGGTCTACAGGAGGCCAAAGAGGTACTTTATGCCATAATGCGCCTTGTTCGAAAGGCCCGCTGATAAAAATTCAAAGCCTCTATG
The DNA here is from genome assembly GCA_027028245.1 of Deltaproteobacteria bacterium. Lineage (GTDB taxonomy): Bacteria > Desulfobacterota > Dissulfuribacteria > Dissulfuribacterales > QOAL01 > QOAL01. The sequence goes on along the minus strand of JALVJO010000154.1, from coordinate 15,721 downwards.
CAAACACGCCTGAACTTACCAGGCTGATCTAAATCAGCCGCAGTTCATACGTCTTGAATTTCCAAGTGGAGAAAACTCCAGGACCCTTGTTTCCTTTTTGGGGCAAAGGGATTCATGTTCCACCTTGCCCCCCTTAGCAGCATCCACCAGCCTCTCCATGTTCCTCATGAGGCCGTTTTCACCGTAGACCTGTTCCATCATCATCTCATGGAACATGAAACATGCCTCCAGGGGGTTCCTGCACTTTCTGCGCTTCATATCCAGGACCCATTGGAATTTCCTGAGTCTTTCCTGAAACTCAGGGGGCCGTTTGGCTATTTCCTCTTCTATCAGCCTCTTCCTGGTTCTTTCAAACTCCTTCGGATCGCGCTGGAAAATCTGGCAGAGTTCATGGAAATCTACAGAGTCAACTACTTTGTTTTCCTGCATTTCAGGCTGAATCTCCCCTCATTTTTTGATATTTATAAAGCAATGTTCGTTCCTGATCAAATACAAAAATCAGGGATTTTAAAGCTGAACTCAAGGGGTATTTAAGGACATAAGAGAAAAAAGAAGAAAAACTTTTCACCAATGGAAAAGATTTTCCATGGAAAAACCTATCCCTTGATGCCCTTTTCTGCCAGGGCCCAGAGGTCGAGAACACCTATGTTCTTTATTATCCTGCCCTTTTTATCCAGTACTGGCATTTCTTTGATGTTGTTCCGGATGAATTTCATGAGAACGGCCTCGACATCTTCGTCCGGCCGTGCCCAAAGCAGTTTTTTGTCCATTATATCCTGAACCCTCCGGCAGGTTATGCAGGAAAGAAGATTCCTTGTGCTGAGCCTTGCCCTGCACTGTCTTTTGGCAGTAACCGTCTTTATCAGGCTTCCAAGAGATACTTCCCCTGTTATACTTCCCTTTTCATCCTCAACGTAGATGCTCCTGATACCTGGATGCTGCCTGACAAGCTCGGTCAGCTCGGAGATGGAAGTATCCACGGGCACCTTCAAAAAGGTGTGATTGGGCAAATTGTCAAGGACCTGGCTAAGCTTCACTTTATCACCTCCTGGTACAAATGCCTTCAGCTGTCATCTATCTGTCCGGCCTTTCTCAAACAGTGGTGGAGGAGGAGCGGGGCAACGAATTCATTAAGCATAACAGAGCCTATCACTGCATTTACTATGATCCTGCCCGCAGGTTCTGGGAGAAAATCCTGGGCCAGAAGGACAAGCCCTATTGTAACCCCTGCCTGGGGAAAAAGGGCAAGGCCCAGATACCTTGCCACCGTTTGGGAAGCATTTGAAATCCTGGCACCAAGCCACACCCCTGACTGCTTCCCAATCATCCTTACCACCAGCAGGAATAGTGCAAGAAGCCCGGTGGTTTCAAGGACAGACATGTCCATGTGGGCACCGGCCAGGGTAAAAAAGAGACCGAATATGGTATCTTCCAGGTGTTCCAGGACCTTAAAATAATCCTGCAGGCCGGGCTCATGATTAACAAGGACAAAACCTGCCGTCATGTTGGAAAGGATGGAAGAGGCATGAATCAGGGATGATATGGATGTGATGCAGAACAATACGCCCAGGACCACCATGAGCATGGCTTCTTTACGCTCCACAAACCGGCCGGCAAAGGACATGATAAAACCCGCAGCCCCTCCCAGTAAAAGGGAAAGCCCTATCTCTATAAAGGGCATAAGGGCCATGTTTTCTCCCAGCAGGTCTGTTCCCAGCAGGGTCTGGACAATGGTTCCTGCAATGGAAAAAAATACCACGGTAAGGGCATCATCCAGTGCTATCACTCCAAGGAGTATATTGGTGAATTCGCCCCTGGCACCTGCCTCCGAGACCACTGCAAGTACTGCACCGGGAGCCGTGGCAGCGGAGATTGCCCCCACAATCAAGGCCACTGAAAGATACATGGTGGTTGTGGAAAGGATCCCTTCGGAAAATCCCGGGAAAAACCGGAGAAAGGCGAAAAGGGCTGCACCTGTTATCAAAAGGGCTCCCAGGGCCTGAAACAGGGTTATCCAGCCTATTTGCCTTCCCACGGACTTCAGGCTCCTGATATCCAGGCTTCCCCCGATATTAAAGGCAATGATGGCCAGGGCTATCTCTGTGACAAAGTGAAGCTTGTGATTTACCGTCTCAACCGAAAGGAGATGAAACAGGGAAGGGCTGAAAAGCAAACCCACCACCAGGTAGCCGCTGACCCTGGGAAGACGAACCTTGTTGGCAATCCTGCCGCCCCAGTAGCCAAAAAACAGCAGAAGGCCCGTTGTAAGAAGCGGATTTTCTATCAACCCCGCCCCCCAGTGCACTTAAAGGCAGCCTTGCCGGTTGAAAAATTCCGATATGACCGGTGCAATTGAAATCCTGTTGGTTTCATGCGGTATGGTATCGGTGCTGATCACCTCGTCCACCCCGCTTTTCCTTAGAAGCTCCCAGGCGCCAGGGGCAAAGACCGGATGTGTGACCAGGCAGTCCACCTTTTTCACCCCTGCCTTTTTAAGAAGACCTGCTGCCACTGCCATGGTCTTTCCTGTACTCAGGATATCATCTATTACCATAACCCTTTGGTATTTCTGCTTCATAAGGGGAAGTTCTACCTCCACGTCCCTGTCGCCGCGGCGGATCTTCCTGCATACCCCGTAATCCAGGGAACACTTTTCAGCTGTCCTTTTCACCCACTGGAGGGACTCCTCGTCGGGTCCCAGGAGAAAGGGCCTGTCCTTCTGGGATGCCAGGAAATCAGACACCGGTCCTGCGGCAGTAAGATTCACTGCCTTGATATCAGGCATCACGGCCTGCAGGGACGATACCCGGTGAAGATGGGCGTCTACTGTAACAACGCAGTCAAAAAGCCCTGAAAAAAATTCCCCGATTATCTTCTGACTGACTGCTTCTCCCGGATGAAATGCCTTGTCCTGGCGCATGTAGCAAAGGTAAGGAGCAACAAGGGTGATCTTTTCGGCGCCGAGCTGCCTGGCCTGCCTGGCTGCAAACATGAGCTCCACAAGCTTGTCATTGGGCCTGCACAGGCTCCTGCACATAATGATCCCGGATGGAAGGCTTTCCGGGATACGAACCAGGCTTTCACCATCAGGGAAATGATGGACCTTTACCTCCAGCGCCTTTGCAGAAATCTGCCGGGCAATCTCCCTGGAAGGCCTGCCGTATTCCTCAAAATATAAAAGCATGTCCATTACTTTTCACCTAGGTCCTGCAATTGGCAAGTTTGCCCAAGATGTGAGACGCGAAGGGCACAGTCGTACTTGTGTACTTCAAGCCCTGAGCAACAAAGCAGATTGGGAGAAATTGCCAATCCCGAAGGGCGGCAAAATGGGACTAAAAACAAAGAAGAACATTCGCATAAGACGTAAATTTTATTGATGTGTTTTTTAAAAGCTAAGTATTTATAAAAATACGAAAAAAACATTTTGTCCCCTTTTGCCGTGAAGGATCTGGGTCTTAGAATTCCTCCGGATTCCGCGGGATGTCTTCCCTGGAACCTATGGTGTAAGCGTTGTTCCTCTCAGCAAGTCTCACAGAGAACTTGAAATCAGACTCGAACTCGGCATGTATCCGGTAAAGAGATTCTCCCTTTTCCACCTTGTCGCCGAGCTTTTTGAAAAGATCCACCCCTGCTCCCTTATCAAGGGGCGCACCGGCAAGCCTGGCTATCCTGTTAATCTGGTAATTGTCAATGCATGAAACCACCCCGCCTGAATCGGCACGAATGTCAAATGTCAGCTTGCCCGGTTCTGGAACCGAAGCCTTCTTTCCCTGGGCCTCTATTATGGACTGCATCTTGGCAAGGGCCCTTCCGGAATCCAGGATGTCCCTGGCAACCACGTATCCGGTCCCTCCTCTTACATCAGGATCAAATTCCAGGATTCTTCCTGCAAGATTCAGTGCCTTGTGCCTTAGATCCTTGGGTGCCTCAGGCCTGTTCTCAAGGACCTGCATCACGTCTCTTACCTCCAGCACCGGGCCCACGCCGCTGCCTATTGGCTGGCGGCCGTCTGTGATCATGACCTCGAGATGAATGCCGATCCTGTCTCCCACGTATTCAAAGATCTTCCTGAGACTGAGGGCCTGCTGCATATGCCTTACCTTTGCAGTAGGGCCCAGGGGAATATCAAGAAGCAGGTGGGTGGACCCTGCGGCAAGTTTCTTTGAAAGGATAGAGGCTACCATCTGGCCTGTGGCATCTATACCAAGGGGCCTTTCCACAGTGATGAGGATGTCGTCCACAGGTGCCAGCCTTGAGGTTCCGCCCCAGGCCAGGCATCCTCTTTCCTTTCTCACGATTTCATATAGCCTTTTGGGCTCCAGGTTCACCTCGGCAAGGACCTCCATGGTGTCTGCCGTACCTGCAGGGGATGTTATTGCCCGGCTTGATGTCTTGGGAATAAGCATCCCGTGGGCTGCAACAATAGGTACTATGAGCATGGAAGTACGGTTTCCAGGAATGCCTCCTATGCAGTGCTTGTCAGCCACAATGGGCTCGTGCCAGTCAAGCTTCTGGCCTGAATCTGCCATGGCCCTGGTGTAATAGAGGGTCTCCTTCCGTTCCAGGCCGGTCTCGGCACAGGCCACCAGGAAGGCTGCCATCTCCATCTTTGAATACCTGTTCTCTATTATATCCCTTGTTATGGAGACAAAATCATCGTAGCCCAGCACCCCGCCTGAAATCTTCCTGCGTACCGCATCCATGGAAATCGGCGGTTCCGGATGGTCCACCAAAACAGCCGTCCCTTCGGGAAGGCCCAGCTGCGAAAATGCCTGCTCGGAAAGCCCGAGTTCTCCCGGAGACACTATGCACTCGTCATGCACAACGTTCAATACGGCAAGAATCATGTGGTGATCAGCAGTGATCTTTATCTTCGAAAGCGCCTGGAAACCGGCAGCACGATAGACAGCGCAGCCGCTGTTCATGTAAGCAACGTTTTCCCTGTAGGTATCTATTGCAATCCTTTTTATAATGAGTTTTTCCAAAGCGGACCGACCTCTCTTGGTTTGTTGAAGTGCGGCACAGTTTCCTTCCGGAAACAGCACTTCAGCATGCACATTCAGCCTTAATTAAACATTATTCCAACAGGACATTCCAGGAGAAATTGAAACGCTTTCAATCAAGTCAAAATTGCCTTGAAAGTTTTCACTGGTTTTATTATCAACTTGACTGGATGATCGCTAACCCCACACCTTGCAGGAGTAGAAATGGCTCACAGGATAGAAGTCAGCTTGAGACCCCGCTTGAAGGATGCCCTTGGTCTGAAAACTGCCAAAAGGGCCAGGGAAGACCTGGGCCTCCACATAGAAGAGATCCGGACAGTAAAGGCATACCTTATCGATGCAGAAATTTCCTCTGATCAGCTCCAGGCAGCGGCCCGGGGTCCCTGCTCTGACCCTGTAACACAGATATACGCAATAGATGAGCCCCTTGGGTTGAGCCTTGCCCGGGATACAGAAACAGACTGGGACTGGGTTGTGGAGGTGGGCTTCAGGCCAGGTGTTACCGACAACGAGGGCAAGACTGCTAAGGAGGCCCTGGAGCTTCTCCTCAACAGGAAACTGGCCAGGGAAGAGGGTGTATACACGGCCACTGTCTATCTTGTCAGGGGCAGCATCACGGCAGCTGAGGCAGAATCCCTGACCACAGGGCTTCTGGCAAACGAACTAATCCAGAGGACTGTCATCTGTCCCTTCCAGGACTTGAAAACCGTGTTTTCCAGGTATGACAGCCCCTTCTACACGGTCCCCAAGGTGCTTGGCGAAACAAGGGCAGAGGTCCTGGAATTTGACCTTTCGAAGCTGACAGATGCCGAGCTCATGGCACTTTCCAGGCAGAGGGTGCTGGTACTGAACCTGAACGAGATGAAATGCCTCCAGGCCCATCTCCAGAAAGAAGAAGTAATAAAAGACAGACAAAAGGCAGGCCTTGGGGCAAGTTACACTGACTGCGAACTCGAGGCCCTGGCCCAGACCTGGTCGGAGCATTGCAAGCACAAGATATTCAATGCACGCATCACATATGAAACACCTGAGGGCAGGGAGGAAATCAACAGCCTGTTCGATACATATATCCGCGGGGCCACAAGTGTCATCAGGGAAGAACTGGGAGAGGATGACTGGTGTCTTTCCGTTTTTAAGGACAATGCCGGGGTGGTAAGATTCAACGACGAGCTGAATGTTGCCTTCAAGGTAGAGACCCACAACAGTCCCTCGGCCCTTGACCCCTACGGCGGAGCCCTTACCGGCATTGTGGGAGTCAACCGGGACCCCTTCGGCACTGGTCTTGGTGCCAAGCTTGTATTCAACACCGATGTCTTCTGCTTCGGCCCGCCTGACTACGACCAGCCGCTTCCCCAGGGACTGCTGCACCCCAAGAGGATATTCGAGGGCGTACGTGAAGGGGTGGAACACGGAGGAAACCAGAGCGGCATCCCTACTGTCAACGGAAGCATACTCTTTGATGAACGCTACCTGGGAAAACCCCTGGTATTCTGCGGCACAGGTGGCGTCATGCCCATGGAGGTAAACGGGCGAAAGGCCTGGGAGAAGAGGGCCCGGCCCGGGGACGCCATTGTCATGTGCGGCGGAAGGATAGGAAAGGACGGCATACACGGGGCCACCTTCAGCTCCGAGGAACTTCACGAGGGCTCTCCTGCAACTGCAGTCCAGATAGGAGATCCCATCACCCAGAAAAAGATGACGGACTTTCTCCTCAGGGCAAGGGATCTGGGCCTTTACAATTCCATAACGGATAACGGTGCAGGGGGGCTTTCCTCCTCGGTTGGAGAAATGGCAGAGGAATCAGGGGGCTTTGAACTCCACCTGGACAGGGCGCCCCTGAAATATCCCGGGCTCCAGCCATGGGAGATACTGGTTTCAGAGGCCCAGGAAAGGATGACCGTGGCAGTCCCCCCTGACAAGCTGGACCAGTTCATGACGCTTTCTGAGAAGATGGGGGTCGAGTCCACGGTGCTTGGCACCTTCACTGACTCCGGGAAATACCACTGCCTCTATGACGGCAGGACCGTGGCCTATCTTGACATGGATTTTATCCACAACGGGGTACCCCAGCTCGAGCTCAAGGCCGTATGGGAGCCGCCGCAGCACCAGGAGCCGGCCTTCCCGGAACCCGGAGATCTTGGTGGCGAGCTCAAGAAACTGCTGTCCAGCTTTGACATCTGCAGCAAGGAATACGTGGTCAGACAATATGACCACGAAGTCCAGGGCGGAAGCGTTGTAAAACCCCTTACCGGGGCAATGAATGACGGCCCCAGTGATGCTGCAGTACTCAGGCCGGATCTTGACAAGTTCGAGGGGCTTGTCATTTCACACGGCGTCTGCCCAAGGTACAGCGACATTGATACCTATCACATGGTCTGCGCCGCAGTTGACGAAGCGGTCAGAAATGCCCTTTCAGTAGGCGCAGCCTTCCACTGGATGTCCGGCCTTGACAATTTCTGCTGGTGCGACCCGGTCCAGTCGGAAAAGACCCCGGACGGCCATTACAAACTTGCCCAGCTGGTCAGGGCCAACAAGGCACTCTATGAAATCTGCACTGCCTACCGGATTCCACCTATCTCCGGCAAGGACAGCATGAAAAACGATGCAACAATAGGCGGGGTGAAGATCTCCATCCCCCCTACCCTGCTTTTCTCTCTCATAGCCAGGATCCAGGACGTGAGAAGGGCCGTAACCATGGATGTGAAAAGGCCCGGGGACCTGGTTTACGTCCTAGGCACCACTTATCCGGAACTTGGGGCCTCGGAATACTTTCGAAGCAGGGGGTTTGTGGGAAACTCCATACCCAGGGTAAGGATCCGGGAAGCAGCAGAGATGTATCGGAAACTTGCCCGGGCCACGTCCCAGGGGCTTGCTGCCTCCTGTCACGACTGCTCCGACGGAGGCCTGGGGATATGCCTTGCTGAAAAGGCCTTTTCCGGGGGTTTCGGCATGGATATCGATCTTTCCAGTGTTCCCTCAGAAGGCATAGACCGCCTGGATTATCTCCTTTTCAGCGAAAGCCAGAGCCGCTTTGTCATTACCGCCTCTCCGGCAAACAGGAAAGCCCTGGAGGAATGTATGTCCGGGGTACCCTTTTCCCTGATAGGCGAGGTAACCGAGACGTCCACCCTCAGACTTTACTTTGAAGGCAGCCCTGTGGTTGCAGAAGAGCTGGAAGATCTGAAAGAAGCATGGCAAAAGCCCCTCAGGTGGTAAAGGACGAGCTGCAGCAAATCCTGGATGAAGAGGCCTTCATGATTCTTCATTCCGGGGAAACCCCTGAAATCGCCTATCACAGCAGTCTCTATTACCTGTTCCAGGATGAAGACGGCCCCGGGCTGGACCCTGGCACAGTTAACCTCGAACCCCTTAAAAAGGCCGTGTTCCAGCGGTACAAAAAGATACTCCTGAGAGACATGAATCCTGCCTTTCGGGACAAGAGAATCTACAGGGGGCTTGCCAGGAGCATTGCCAACTGGCACAGGCTCAAGGACTACTGCACCAGGGAAGGCTTTGACCTGGAGGAAACCAGGAAGGAAGCAGCCGCTCACCTGGTAAACTTCCTGAACAACGAGGCCGAAGAGATATCATCAGGCAGCAGAAAGACCTCTTCCATAAACTGCACCTGGGACGAGTTGAAACAGTTTACAGCAGAGCTCGGCATTGATTGCTCGAATCTTGCCCAAGGACTGGAGAACCTGTGCAAGAAGAACTGAAAAACAGCGGAGATACTGTCAGCCGGTCAGAAAACGACTGCGGAAAGGGAAGGATCGCCGTGCTTGCAGCCCTTTCCATGGCTCTTCTCATACTCCTTGGCGGACTCAGGCTTCTGCTGCCCTTTTTCGAACCGATTTGCTGGGCCATTATACTGGTGCTCTTTTTTCATCCGCTTTATGAACGCCTTTCCCGTCTCCTGAGGGCCTCGCCGGTACTTTCTGCCTTTATCATGTGCGTTCTCATCATGACCTTCATCATCATCCCGGTCTTCGTCCTGATCACCAGCCTTACCTCCGAGGTGCTCCGGGTCTATGCCGCAAGTGTGTCCAACATACAAAGCGGCAGTTTCACTCTGCTTCCGGATGCACAGGCACATCCGCTCATGCATAAACTCGGCGTCCAGATTCTGAAGGCATTCAAACTCTACGGGGCCGACATGAAGACCACCCTTATGGACCTTGCCAGCAACATGGGTGAATATTTTCTGAAACAGGGAACCATAGTATTCAAAAACCTTGCTGCCATAATCTTCAAGGCAGCCCTCATGCTGGTTATCCTGTTCTACCTGTTCACTGACGGAAAGGAGATGCTCCAGGCATTCAAGAGTCTGCTTCCGCTGAGCAAGCCCACGGTGGAAAGCTTCATGAAGCTGACTTCAGACGTCCTTTCCGCCACTCTTTATGGAAATCTTCTCACAGGCGCGATACAGGCAGGGCTGGGCATATTCATTTTCTGGCTCCTGGATTTTTCGGCACCTCTCCTCTGGGGCATTATACTCGGGCTTGGAACCTTCATTCCCATGATAGGAACCGCCATAGTATGGGCACCGGCCAGCCTGTATCTTTTCTTCACGGCCCAGTATCTGAAGGGCGCCATACTTCTCGCCTTCAGTCTCCTGGTAATAAGCCAGATAGACTACTTTCTTCGTCCATATCTCATAAGTGGCAAGACGGAACTGCACAATCTGTTCCTATTCCTTGGAATACTCGGTGGCATAAATGTATTCGGACTGCTGGGCCTTATTCTCGGTCCCATGATAATTGCACTCTGCGTTTCCATACTGGAAATCTACAGGTTGAACCTTATTGAAAAAGAGATCTGATGGTTATGAAGGCTTCATACCTTAAACTCCTGGAATCCGGAGAACTTGAAAAAAGGACAAGCCTGGCCCTTTCAATGCTGAAGGAGTGCCGGATGTGCCCCCATGAGTGCAAGGTCGACAGGACCAGGGGGGAAAAGGGATTCTGCAGGGTCGGATCCATGGCCATGGTTTCAAGCTGGGGGGCTCACTTCGGCGAGGAACCGCCGATTTCAGGAAGCAGGGGCTCAGGCACTGTCTTTTTCTCAGGATGCAGCCTGCGCTGCATCTACTGCCAAAACTTTGAGGTGAGCCAGGGCATGGATGGAGAAGAAGTTACAGGGGAATTTCTGGCATTCTTCTTCCTTTCCCTCCAGGAGCAGGGCTGCCACAATATCAACCTGGTAACGCCTTCCCATGTTGTGCCCCGGATACTTGAAGGACTCCTTCTTGCAGCCAGAGAAGGCCTCAGGATTCCCGTTGTCTACAATTCAGGAGGATATGATAAATTGTCCACCCTGAAACTCCTGGACGGCATTGTAGACATCTACATGCCGGACATGAAATATTCGGACAGCCGCGTGGCACTGGAGCTTTCCAAGGTCAAAAATTACTGGCCCATCTGCCGGGAAGCCGTAAGCGAGATGTTCAGACAGGTTGGGAATCTTGAGCTTGACAGCAGCGGCACAGCGGTACGCGGCCTGCTGATAAGGCACCTAGTACTGCCCGGGGATCTGAGTGGTACGGCAAAGGTCATGGAATTCATTTCCGAACACATCTCCCGGGATGCAGTGGTGAACCTCATGGACCAGTACCGGCCTTGTGCAAAGGCATTCGAGCACCCGCCCCTGGACCGGCGCCTCTACCCCGAGGAGTTCCAGAAGGCCCTTGAACAGGCAAGAAAAGCCGGGTTGAGGCGGGTCATGCAGTTCAAAGACGGAGAATAGGTTGTGGGAAGGATCTTTGCCATAGGCGATATACACGGATGCCTGGACAAGATCACCTCTCTCCTTGAAAAGCTGCCGGTAGAACACGAACGGGACAAAATAGTATTCCTGGGAGATTATATAGACCGGGGGCCTCAAAGCCGCGGGGTGCTCGATCTCATGACAGGTCTCAGAGAACAGCATCCTTCCTCCCTTGTTTTTCTCAAGGGCAACCATGAGGCCATGTTCCTGGATTACCTGACGGGAGGACCCCTTGAAAGGAGCTTTCTCAAGTTCGGAGGGATGGAAACCCTGAAAAGCTACCATATCGAGGACCTCCGTTCAGATATACCTAAAAAACATCTGGAGTTCCTGAACGGGCTTGACACCATGTTCGTAACTGAACAGTACTGTTTCGTCCATGCAGGCCTCAAACCAGGCATACCCCTGGAAAACCAGGTGGAAGACGATATCCTCTGGATCAGGTTTGAATTCATAAAATCCGATTACGACTGGGGCAGAAGGGTTATCTTCGGTCACACCCCATTTGACACCCCGCTCATTGAAAAAAACAAGATCGGGATAGATACCGGGGCTGTTTACGGGGGCAGGCTGACATGCCTTGTGCTGCCTGATATCGAGTTCATTTTTGCCTGAAAACCAGATCATCCCGGCAAACAAGCTATTTAAAACAGGAAAACATGAAAGACAAAAACAAAGAGAAAAGAAGCTCCATGGAACAGGCCCTGAAAAACCCCAGGATAAAGAGCCAGTACCTGAAGGAAATGGAAAGGGTATTTCAGGGACCAAAGGGCGATCCTGAACATGAAAAGGATCTCCAGAGGCTCCACGACTCTTACGGCTCCAAGAGGTTTGAAAGGCAGGCTGCCGGTTATCTCAAAAAATACGGCCTTCCAGATGACTGGGGAGCACTGCTGCTCCTCCTGGACCTGAAGAATGCAAGCCAGACCGTAATCGATGTCATGGAAAAACTGGTTGAACTTTCCAGACAGAGGAGCAGGATCGAGAAAAAGGGACTAAAGAGCAGGCTCAGGACCCTTGCCGTGACCACCAAAGACCTGGCCGTTGCCGACACGGCAGAGGCCCTGATCGAAGAAATCTCATAACAGTGCGCCCCTCCTGGGAATCTTTAATCGATGATTACCTTGCCTTTATCTCCGTAGAAAAGGGGCTTTCTTCAACGACCCTGGAGGCCTACAGCAGGGATCTCCTGGAATTCATGGAGTTTGCCCTTGAGAACAAGCTGAGCTCGCCTAAAAAGATTTCAGCAGGCCATGTGATAAGATGGCTGAAAAAACTTCGCACAGCAGGAATTTCTCCGGTCAGTGCCACCAGGAAGCTTTCCTCGTTAAGGGGGTTTTTCAGGTACCTTGTACTAGAAGGGATAATCCCGGCCTCCCCCACTTCTGTTATCAACAACCCAAGGACCGGCAAGACCCTTCCCACAGTACTGAGCGTGGACGAGGTTGAACGGATCCTGAAAGAGGCCAGGGGGCCTGAACCTCTGGGCATCAGGGACAGGGCCATGCTTGAATGTCTTTATTCCTGCGGACTGAGAGCCACAGAAGCCGTAAACCTCCTGATGAACCAGATTGATCTTGCCGCCGGGTTTTTGAGGATTACAGGCAAGGGCAGCAAGGAAAGGGTTGTCCCCCTGGGAGGCGAAGCCTCATGGTGGCTGGAAACCTACATCAAGAAGGCAAGACCACTGCTGCTGAAAAGACACAACAGCTATTACTGCTTCATAGGAAGAGGTGGCAGACCCATCTCCAGGCAGCGGCTTTGGCAGATAATAAAGGCATATGCCCAAAAGGCCGGGATTAAACAGGCAGTCTATCCTCATGTCATGCGCCACTCCTTTGCCACGCATCTCCTGGAGGGAGGAGCCGACCTGCGGGCAGTACAGATGCTTCTGGGACACAGCGATATCAGTACTACGCAGATCTACACTCACCTTGACATGAGCCACCTGAGACGGGTTCACAGGCAGTTTCATCCAAGGCCGTAAGGTTCAAAATACTTTTCTCCGAAGGTTAATTACATTACAATTACCTTTCTGCCGGTTTAACACGGCCTGCTGCGCCGCCATTGAGTGCAAGGTCTCTTCCGGCATGGAATCCATCTGAAGACAGCTATGCCACGTATGAACCCTGAAAAGTCCAGCAGCATGCACAAGCCCCCCCGCCTGAAAAAGGAACTGGAACATATCTTTCTTCCAATCATCAGGTCCAGGGGGAAAAAGTATGCCAAGAGCGGCAGGGTCCGGATAAACAAACTGGAACCCAACCTGATATCGTCCACGGTCAGGGGCACCATCAACTACGCCGTGACGGTCAGCCTGGAAAATGACGGCAGCGGTCGGGTACGCATAGGATGCACCTGTCCGTTTTTCCGCCAGGGCATTCCCTGCAAGCACATCTGGGCCACCATATGCCGGGCAGACCAGCTCCTGGCAGAAATGCCCTCCGATAAAAAAGGCCCAAAAGGCCCTGTCATGGATGCCGACCGGCTCTTCCGGGAAGACATGTGGCGCTGCGGCAGGGCAAAACAGCCCTGGAAGCCTGTCCAGGACTTTGTCATTAGATACAGGCTGGAGATAGAAGGTCCTTCTATCTCTGCGGGAGTATTTGAGCAGTATATTAAAAAGGACGGCAATCCCGGCCGCACCAGGCGGATAACCAGCAAGGCCATTGAAAGACCAGTTCTGCCCAGACAGGACAGGCTCCTGCTGCCTTTTCTAAAGGATTTAGCAGAAAAATCTGCCTTTTACTCCATGGGGTTTTTCAGGGAAAACCTGCTGGACCTTGAAAACATTCCCCTTAGGCCCGAAGAGGCAGGGGTAATCATTCCCATGCTGGCGGAAACAAAAAGGTGCCAGGTGATACTTGACGGCGCAGGAGAGATCGCAGATCCTCTGCGTCTTGCCCCTGTCCCTGATGCAAGGCTTGAAATCTCAGCATCCCCCCAAGGCAGGAACAAGGTTGCCTTCAAGGCCGGAATAATTATCCAGCTTGATTCCCAAGAGGAAAGGATCGGCCTGGATCAGATACTTTTCCTGAATTCCGACCCGGTACTTTTCATCCTGAACGGCCTCCTGTTTCAGCTGGAGGGGCCTTCCTATTCCTGGCTGGAACAGGCCGCAAAACAAGGACTGCCCAGCATCAAGAAAAGGCACCTGCCGCGGGTCGTAAAGGATGCCTGGACCGTTGCCGGAGGGGAAGTCCTGCAGCTGCCTGAGGAACTTTCCCCCAAAAAGGTGAAAGGTGAAAGGCCTGAGCTTCATCTCACCCTTGAACTGACAGGCAGCAGTATTACTGCTGTTCCCTCCCTGGAATACAAGGGACACAGGGTGGAACCACACTCTGAAGATCCCCTGATCTGCGATTACGACAAATGGGAAATCCTGAAAAGGGACCTGGACGAAGAAAAAAGGCTCCTTGGGCTTTTCCAAGATTCGGGCTTCAAACCGGATCAAAGCGGAAAAATCTTCGAGCTCCCCATTGAAAAGGCACAGGAAGCACTCGGTATCCTGGAAAGTAAGGGCGTTATCCTGGAGACTGCCGACAACAGGAGATTTCATACAGGAAGCATAAAGACATTTTCAATAACCTCGGGCATCGATTGGTTCGACATGGACGCCGAGGTCTCCTTCGGGGATGAAACAGTGCCTCTTCCCCAGGTGGTGAGGGCATATCTCAAGGGGGAAAAGACCATAAGGCTCCGGTCCGGGGGGCAGGGCATTCTGCCCGCTAGTTGGCTGAACCGGCACAGCCATGCCCTGGAGCTTGCCCAAAAAGGAAAAAAGGGCAGGAAAAAGGATACACTTCGTTTTGCCGTCTCGCACACACTCCTGATTGACCAGATGCTCCAGGAGGCCTCGGAAGTCCAGGTTGACAGCTCCTTTGCCAGGAGAAGGGAAAGGATTCGGGCCTTCAGAGGCATAAAACCCAGGAGGAAACCAGAAGGATTTAAAGGCAGGCTCAGAAAATACCAGGAAGAGGCCCTGGGCTGGTTCCACTTCCTGGAAGAACTCGGCCTGGGAGGCATCCTGGCAGATGACATGGGCCTTGGAAAGACCGTTCAGGTACTGGCATGGCTCCTTGAAAAAAGACAGGAAAATAACCAGACACCAAGTCTTGTAGTTGCACCCACCTCCCTGGTATTCAACTGGCAGTCAGAGGCTGCACGCTTCACACCTGACCTTGAGATAAAAACGTTTATCGGCGCCAGAAGACATGAAAACATGGAAGACTGCCTGAAGGCAGACCTTGTCCTCACCACATACGGCATACTCAGAAGGGACATAGCAGGGCTTTCCAAAGTCCGGTTCCGGTATGCAGTGCTTGATGAAAGCCAGTGCATCAAGAACCCCGATTCTGCCGTCTCAAAGGCAGTCCGTCTCATACAGGCAGACCATAAACTGTGCCTTACAGGCACCCCCCTGGAAAACCACGTAGGCGAGCTGTGGTCCCAGATGGAATTCCTGAATCCTGGCATGCTGGGCCCCAAGGACCGCTTCATGAAAAGATTTGCAAAGCCCCTGGCCCATGGTGAAAAAACTGTTCTTTCCACCTTGAAGCAGCTGGTAAAACCCTTCATCCTCAGGAGAACAAAGGAGGAGGTTGCATCAGAACTGCCCGGCAAGCAGGAGATGGTCATAAGGTGCCACATGACAAGGAAGCAGGAGGAGCTTTATCTAAAGGTCAGGGACCACTACCGGGCGGCCATCCTGGAGACGGTTTCAAAAAAGGGGATAAAGAGATCAAAGATAAAGGTTCTGGAAGGCCTTCTGCGCCTAAGGCAGGCCGCCAATCACCCGGCACTGGTAGGGGCAGAAGATGTTGATTCCGGAAAGTTTCTCCAGCTGATGGATCTTCTGGGAGAAACGGTAGAGGGAGGCCACAAGGCCCTTGTGTTTTCCCAGTTTACCAGGATGCTCGGCATAATCAAAAGGGACCTTTTGGAAAGGGGGATCT